>CAYOWF010000050.1:0-11579 GCA_964407585.1 uncultured Qipengyuania sp. | reverse complement strand
TCGAATTCAACTACATGATCCTGCAGGCCTACGATTTCCGCGAGCTTGCGCAGCGCTACGACTGCCGCCTTCAGATGGGCGGCAGCGACCAGTGGGGCAATATCGTCAACGGCATGGAACTGGCGCGGCGGATGGACGGGCGCGAGCTGTTCGGGCTGACCACGCCGCTGCTGACCACGGCCGACGGGTCCAAGATGGGCAAGACCGCCGCCGGCGCAGTCTGGCTCAACGAGGACCAGCTGCCGAGTTACGATTTCTGGCAATACTGGCGCAATGCCGACGACCGCGACGTGGGCCGCTTCCTGCGCCTGTTCACCGACCTCCCGCTCGAGGAAATCGCGCGGCTCGAAGCGCTCGAGGGTGCGGACATCAACCAGGCCAAGACCGTCCTCGCAAACGAGGTCACCGCCTTGGTGCGCGGTCGCGAAGCGGCCGACGCGGCCGCCCGGACAGCGGCGGAAACCTTTTCCGGTGGCGGTGCGGGGGAGGACCTGCCGACGCTTTCGGTCGGCCCCGAAGGCATGCGCATCGGTGCGGTGCTGACCGGCCTCGGGTTCACTGCATCGGGCAAGGAAGCCAAGCGCAAGCTGGCCGAAGGAGCGGTCAAGATCGACGGCGAACCGGTGACCGATCCGGCCTGTCTGATCGAGGTTGCGGAAGGCGCCGAAATCAAGCTGTCGTTAGGCAAGAAGAAGCACGCGATTATCTCCCGCTGACAACAAGTTGCAGGGCACTCCCACGAAATCCTGACGAACCGGTTTACCAATTGTTCGCCTTTATAAGGCATCAGGGTAACGGATACGAGATTTCGAAAAGGGTTCACACCTCATGAGCGCCGGAGCACAACTCAGCGTAACCGACCAACGCCGGATGGCCCGGCACCCGGTCGACCACCCGGTCATTGCCGAACATTTCGGCAAGGGCGACATGCGCATGCACATCGCCAATATCTCCGCCAACGGTTTCATGATCGACGATGCCGATGCCATCAACCGCGGCGAACGCGTCGTCGTCCGCCTGCCCGTCATCGGCCGGATCGAAGCCTATTGCATCTGGTGCCGCGACAATCGCGCGGGCTTCCAGTTCGAACGTATCATCCGCGTCGACGATTTCCTGTCGCTGATCGATACGCTCCAGCCCAACCCGCGCCTGCGCAAGCTGCGCTAAAGACCGGACCAAGCTCCCAACATTCGTTTTCGAACGAAGAAGCAGGCGTCTCTTCACAAGCGAAGGGGCGCCTGCCATGCGTTTGGGGTGACGTCCGACACTGCCCCCACCCCCGTTGAAACGCCCCCGCAATCGCCGTTGCGGATAGCGAATTTCCGCGCCTACTGGCTTTCCCGCCTGTCGATGACGCTGGCGCAATATGCGATGATGCTGATCATCGGCTGGCAGACCTACAACATCGCGCGCGACGGCGGGATGGGCGTGGCCGAAGCTTCGGGGCAGCTTGCGCTGATCGGGCTGCTGCAATTCGTCCCGCTGTTCATCCTCACACCCTTCTCGGGATGGGCAGCCGACCATTTCGACCGCCGCAACCTGGGACGTCTCACGGTCATGTTGCAGCTGGTCTGCGCAGCCATCCTGGCATGGCTCACCTGGTCCGACGCCATCACGCTGCCGTGGATCTTCGCGGTCGCCATCCTGCTCGGCATCGCGCGCGCTTTCGCCGGGCCGGCGCTCTCCGCCCTCGCCCCCAACCTCGTGCCCAAGGCGATCCTGCCCAACGCGATCGCCCTGTCGAGCATATCCTGGCAGGTCGGCATGATCGTGGGGCCGGCGGTCGGCGGATATCTCTACGCCGTCTTCCCCAGCCTTCCCTATATCGCCGCAGGCGCGCTGTTCCTGGTGTCGATCACAGCCCTGTCGTTCATCGGCAAGGTCCCGCAACCGCCGCGTCCGCAGAACCAGCGGCCGATCCATGCCATGGTCGAAGGGCTGCGCTACGTCGTGCGCAACAAGATGGTGCTCGGCGCCATCACGCTGGACCTGTTCGCGGTGTTCCTCGCCGGGGCGACCGCGCTCTTCCCGGTCTATGCGCGCGATATCCTGGGGGTCGGGGAGACCGGTCTCGCACAGCTCGCCATGGCGCCCGCCGTCGGCGCTGCGCTGACCGCGCTGTTCTTTTCCTTCCGGCCGCTGAAGACCAATGTCGGCCCTAAGATGCTGTGGGCGGTCGCCATCTTCGGGTTGGCGACGATCGTGTTCGGCTTTTCCAAATCGATGCCGCTGAGCCTTGCGATGCTGTTCATCGTCGGCGCAGCGGACATGTTCAGCGTCTATATCCGCCAGTCGCTGATCCAGCTGCACACGCCCGACGACAAGCGCGGCCGCGTCTCCTCGGTGAGCCTGCTGACCATCAGCGCCTCGAACGAATTCGGCGATTTCTTTTCCGGCAGCCTCGCCTATGCGATAGGACCGGTGGCTGCGGTCGTGACCGGCGGGGCCGGAGCCATTGTGACCGTGGCGGCCTGGACCAGGGTATTCCCGGTCCTGCGGACCACGAAGACTTTCGATCCGCCCGAAGAAATGCAAGAACAGACACCAGAAGAAAAGCTGCAGGAGCAACTGCCATGAAAGCCCAGTCCGTCCTCGAAACCATCGGCGGCACGCCGCATATCCGCCTTTCGCGCCTGTTCCCCGACCATGAAGTCTGGATCAAGAGCGAGCGCGCCAATCCGGGCGGATCGATCAAGGATCGCATCGGCCTGGCCATGGTCGAGGATGCGGAAAAGGCGGGCAAGCTGAAGCCCGGCGGCACGATCATCGAGCCGACCAGCGGCAACACCGGCATCGGGCTGGCCATGGCCGCGGCAGTCAAGGGCTACACGCTCGTGCTGGTCATGCCCGAAAGCATGAGCATGGAGCGCCGCCGCCTGATGCTGGCCTATGGCGCGAAGTTCGACCTCACTCCCAAGGAAGGCGGGATGAAGGCCGCGATCGCCCGCGCCGAGGAACTGGTCGAACAGACCGAAGGCGCATGGATGCCGAGCCAGTTCGACAATCCGTCGAATTTCGAAGTACACAAGCGCACGACGGCGCGCGAAATCCTCGCCGATTTCGCCAATGAACCGATCGACGTGATGATTACCGGCGTCGGCACCGGCGGCCACCTGACCGGCTGCGCCGAAGTGCTGAAGCAGACCTGGACCGGCATGAAAGCCTATGCGGTCGAACCGACCCTCTCGCCCGTCATCAGCGGCGGCCAGCCCGGCCCGCACCCCATCCAGGGCATCGGCGCGGGCTTCCTGCCCGAAAACCTCCATACGCAGGCGATCGACGGCGCGATCCAGGTAGAGCCCGAAGACGCCAAGGAATGGGCACGCCAATGCGCTGCGAAGGAAGGCCTGCTGGTCGGCATCTCGAGCGGCGCAACGCTGGCCGCGATCGCCAAGAAGCTGCCCGAGCTCGACGCCGGCAGCCGTATCATGGGCTTCAACTACGATACGGGTGAACGGTATCTCTCGGTGCCGGACTTCCTGCCGACGGAGTAATCCGGTACGCACCTACCACTTGAGGTAGGGGAATGGGATGGAGCTGAGCCGCAGGCAAATCATCGGATCGGGCGCGGCATTCGCTCTGGCAGGATGCACGCGAACCTCGCCGCTGGCAGTGGCGACTCCGGTCTCGCGCGCCACCCTTGTGCCGATCGAGGCCGATGCAGGTCACCTGATGAAAGTGACCGTCTGCCTCCGCCCCTTCCGTCCCGCAGGACCGCGGCTGGAGGCTGAACGCTTCGGTGAAAAGACGGTCGTCCACAATTACGGCCACGGTGGCTCCGGCTGGTCGCTCAGCTGGGGATGCGCCGAAGATGCCGTAGCCCTTGCGCGCTCGGCCGGCGCGAGCGAATTCGCCGTGGTCGGCGCTGGCGTGATGGGCCTGACGACGGCACTTCGCCTCGTTGAAACGGGTGCGAAGGTCACGATATATGCCGATGAATTCCCATCCGAAACCCGCTCGGCACGCGCAACGGGCGTGTGGTCTCCCAGCAGCCGGATCGGTTTGGCGGATCATGTCGATACCGGCTTCGAGAATCGTTGGGAAAGCTGGGCCCGGCGGTCCTATGAAGTCCATCGCAGCATGGTGGGACTTCTCGGAGATCCGGTCGAATACGTGCCCGGATACGACGTTGCCGACATCGACCGCAGTCGCGGACCGCGAGCGAGCAGGGAATTCCTCCACCTCGGGCGCACTGTTCGCGACATGGAACCTGTTTGGAGCGCCCTCGCCGAGGGCGAGAACCCGTTTCCCGGCAAGCGGGCCGCGTCCGGACAGAACATGATCTTCAATGTCGCCAGCTATGCCGACCGTCTGACCCGCCTCTTCCTGCTTCGCGGCGGCAAGATGGAGCGCCGCAGTTTTCCCGACCGGGCGGCGGTATTGTCCCTCTCCGAACCGGTGATCGTCAATTGCATGGGCTATGGCGCACGGTCGATCTGGGGGGACGACAGTCTCGCACCGGTGCGCGGCCAGATAAGCTGGCTCGTTCCACAAGCGGATGCGCGATATTCGGTCTATTACGACAATGTCTTCGCCGTCTCGCGCCGTGACGGCATCGTGCTGCAGTATACCGGCCCCAACGACGATTTCGGTTATGGGATTGCCGAAGAGACGGTCGATCCGACGGAAACCGCAAAGGCGATGGCGACGATCGATCGCCTCTTCGCCCGAACGTAGGCCCTCGTTTTCCTACACGCCGCGCCGCAGCGCGCCTTCGTCGGGCAGGTAACGGTTCGTTTTGTAGCAGGCGGTGGGGAGGGGTTCGGTGAGAAGACGAACGAGCTCGGATTTCCCCGCCTACAAACGCGGTCGAGGCACTAGAACCTGCGCCGTACTGTCAGCAGCGTCTGGAAGTACCGATAGTCCTCGCTCAGGATTGCGGCCCTGCCCGGAGTTTCCGAATATGTCAGCTCGGCACCCACGGTCCAAGGGCTGTCCGCCGGGCTTTCCATGCGCAGCTGCGCAAAATTGGCCTGATTCCAGCCGGAATTGCTGTCTTTCTGGGCACCGATTCCGCCAGCCGCTCGCAGACGCCAGCCATCGACGAAACGCCGCACCTGCAGCACCGGCAGCATCTGGACGTAATTGCGCGGAGAATAGTAGTCGAACTCCCCCGGAACGGTGCTGTGGAAGTAGCGGCCTCGCAGCTGAGCGCTGAGCCCCCAATCTTCATCGAGCACGCGGATGTAGCTCCCGCGCAAGTGATAGCGCTCGTTGGAACCGGAGAATTCCTGCCACCCCGCCAAAGCAGTGAAGGTGTTGCGATTGTCGACCGGCAGATCGATCGCAGCACCCATGTAGGTCGAGTAAAGCCCCTGATCGATGCCCAGAGGCGTTTCCACGATGTCCCGCTCGATGAAGAACTCTTTGCGGAATTCGGAATCGTCATGGAGCGTTGCAGAACCGATCACATTGTCGCCATCGGTCCCGACCCTCGCCGACCAGGTCCAGCCGCCACCCGTCTTATCGCCTGCTTGCAGGAAAATACGCTGGCGTTGCTCTGTATCGGAGCCATCGAAATCGTACCACGCGTTCTCGACCCGCACGCCAAGGCGCCGTTCCTCGCCGTCATTGCGTAGATCGAAATCCCCCGCAAGGCGAAGAACGGTGGTGTCGTCGCTATCCGTCGATAGGAATAGCTCACTGCCTATCGCAGGCCCGCTATCGGCTTCCTGCGCCACTGCAGGGAGCGCAATGAATGCCGTACCCGCCAGCAGCGCAGCAATAGCTTTATCGATCAGCCCCATTGTTTCTTGCCTCCGAAAAGCTCGGCGAGATAGCCCCAGACTGAAACCGGTTGCATCACGAGCGGGTAGATGAATGCGAACAGGAAGAAGCCGCTCAGGCTTTTCTCCATTTCTATGCCCTCGCGGGCCAGCATGCGGGTCTGGATCCGGTAGATGATGACGTTCCACATGGCCGCCAATGGCAGCACCAGCAAAGTTATGGGACCGGCGAGCCAGTAGACACCGAGCAGTGCCAGCACGAGACCGGGAAGAAAGGCCAGCGTAAAGGCAAGGTCGATGCTGATGAACAACAGGTTCCAGTAGATGAACATGGTCATGAGGCGCTTCTTGCCCAGCAGCCGCTTATGGATGCTCAGCGCTTCGATCATGCCGCGCGCCCAGCGCTTGCGCTGATTGGCAAGCTCCCTGAAACTCACCGGCGCATTGGTCCATGCAATCGCTTCTTCGGCGTAGCGGGTTATGTAGTTGCGGCGCAGCAGCGACCAGGTCAGCACGATGTCCTCGCCTACCGTATCCGGCCACCCGCCAACTTCGTTCAGCGCAGTCCGGCGGTAGATAGAGAATGCGCCCTGCGCGACCAGGATACCGTTGAACATACCCTGCATTCGTTTCACGGCGGCGATACCGTGGAAATAATCCCACTGCTGTGCGGCAGTTGCCCAGCTTTCCTTGGGATTTGCGACCATAACCGCACCGGCAATGGCAGCCGTTTGTGGCGGCGCGGCGTAGAAATGACCGACCAGCGCGGAAAGCGCACCCGGTTCGAGCAGGGTGTCCGCATCGATCGTGACGATCAATTCGTGCTTTGAAAGCGTAAGTGCATGGTTCAGCGCGCGCGCTTTCCCGCCGTTGCGGGCCATTTTCTCCACTCTCAGGGTGTAAAGCGGATTATCCGAAAAGAGGGCCTGACACGCGGTCGCCTCCTCGACGGTCTTGTCCCTCGAACCGTCATCGATGACGATGATTTCAAGCTCGCCCGGATAGGTCATTTCGCTGAGGCTGCGGAGCGTGCTCCCGATCAGTCCTTCCTCATTATAGGCTGCCACCAACAGCGTGAGGCCGGGCCATTTCTCGGGATCCTGGCGCTGTGAACTCGGCCGCAAGACCAGGCATGACAGCAGAAATGCGTTCATGAACCCCGGTACGTAGGCGATCAGCGTCAGGACCACGAGAGCAAGGAGGGGATGCGAGAGATTTCCGAGGTCGGTCAGCCAGGGCAGCGAAAGCCACAAAGAGAAGAGCATCCAAAAGGCGGCAAAGCCCATGCTCCCGACAAATATCATGCGCCTGCGATATGCGCGCTTGCGCCAATAGCTGCGATTGCGCCGCAAGCCGAAGGCACGGCGTTCCGGCCCCGTATAGGGAGGTTTGGTAACGCCTGCACCGGGCGGATTTGCTGAGCTCATCAGAAGAATGTTCCGGGTTTCATTAGGGTCCGGCCGAGCGATCCGGCGAACGAAGGTAAACGGCTGGTTAGGGTAAGTTGAGAAGGAACCGGCAAGTGATCCGGGGCTAATTCCAATCCATCGTTCGGGAGCATCTCGTGTCCGCCTACTTCATGCAACGCGCCGTCGACTATGCGATCCTGCTCGGCATTTTTGCCGGCAAGGCCGCAATCGTCTTCGCGTATTATTGAGAGCGTTCCACATAGTGCTGTAGAGCCGGTGACGGCGGCAGCAATCCCCACTCGATCGATTTGATCATGCTGAGATGTGCCGCCGCGATGCCGAGCACCGACGCAATTGCCGCGGCAAGCGCGAGCAGGAACACCGAACGCGGATCCGTCTTGGTAAAGTGATAGTCTTCGGGATCGATCTCGGCCGCCGTGCTATGGAACAGGACGATGTCGCTGTCCAACGGGCCTTCCGGGCTGCCGGCGGTCTTGGGTGATGTCGAAGATGAATCAGAATTTTGCAAAGCCATCACATTTTCACTCGGTAAAAATGCGGATTATTGGCCGTAAGTGGATCGGCGGAAATTCGCGCGCTCTCTCCACGGTTGATCCGTGAGCGGCATTTACTAGCGAGTGCTGCGCTGCACAATATGTTTTTCATGGTCGAACCAGCCCCGCTTCCGGCCTGCTGTCCATCCATGAAACCGGGCCAAGACGCAGCTTCCTTAACACCCCAATTTTCCGCGCCCCGTTTTCCTACACGCCGCGCAGATGCTAGCTTCGCATCGGCTCTTTGCAATCTGAATCGCACGGCAAAACGCGGGACACCCTATGGCAAGGGCGCCCCGCGCATGTACTTCATGAACGAAACCCGCAGCGTGACGCTGCGACTCGGAATTACGCCGCAGTCTGGAAGGCGTCTTCGCCCAGCGCCATCAGGCTGTCGCTGCCCGCTTCGAGCTTGCGCCGCAGCGCACCGGCATCGGGCAGGTAACGGTCCATGTAGTAGCGGGCGGTGGCGAGCTTCTGTTCGTAGAATGCCTTTTCGTCACCGGCGCTGCCGACCTTGGCTACAGCGACTTTGGCCATCTTCAGCCACATCAGGCCGAGCGTCACGATGCCCATGATGTGCATGTAGTGATGCGCACCCGCACCGAGGTGGTTGGGGTTCTGCATCGCATTGTTCATGAACCACATGGTCGCAGCCTGCTGCTGGCCGAGCGCCTTTTCGAGCTGCTCCGCCATGTCCTTGAGCTCGTCCACTTCCTTGGCCGCAGCGATTTCCTCGCCGACATGCTTGAAGAAGGCCTGGACCGCGGCGCCGCCCTTCTGGGCGAGCTTGCGACCGCAAAGGTCCATCGCCTGGACGCCGTTGGTGCCTTCGTAGATCTGGGCGATGCGCGCGTCGCGGACGAACTGGCTCATGCCCCATTCCTCGATGTAGCCATGGCCGCCGAAGACCTGCTGCATATTGGTCGCGACTTCATAGCCCTTGTCGGTGCCGTAGCCCTTGATCACCGGGGTCATCAGGCCGAGCAGAAGGTCGGCTTCCTTGCGCTCTTCCTCGGTCTGCGCCTTGTGGGTGAGGTCGACCAGCAGCCCGCCCCACAGCGCAAGGGCGCGCATGGCCTCGGTAAAGGCCTTGGCGTCCATCAGCATGCGGCGCACGTCGGGATGGACGAAGATCGGGTCGGCCTGCGCTTCGGGTTCGGCGGGACCGGTCAGGGCGCGGCCCTGGCGGCGGTCGAGCGCATAGGCCACCGCGTTCTGATAGGCGACTTCGGCCTGGCTCAGCCCCTGGATGCCCACGCCGAGGCGCGCGGCGTTCATCATGATGAACATGGCGGCGAGACCCTTGTTCTCCTCGCCGACCATCCAGCCCTTGGCGCCATCGTAATTGAGTACGCAGGTGGAATTGCCGTGGATGCCCATCTTCTCTTCGATCGAGCCGCACATCACGCCGTTGCGCTCGCCCACCGATCCGTCTTCGTTGACCAGGAACTTGGGCACCACGAACAGCGAGATGCCCTTGGTGCTGTCGGGCGCTCCGGGGGTCTTGGCGAGGACGAGATGGATGATGTTCTCGCTCATGTCGTGTTCGCCGGCCGAGATAAAGATTTTGGTGCCGGTAATCGAATAGCTGCCGTCGGCCTGCGGTTCGGCCTTGGTACGGATCATGCCGAGGTCGGTGCCGCAATGCGGCTCGGTCAGGTTCATGGTGCCCGTCCATTCGCCCGAGACCATCTTGGGCACGTACATCGCCTTCTGCTCTTCGGAGCCCTTGGCGACCAGCGCCGAAATCGCGCCATTGGTAAGGCCGGGATACATGCCGAACGCCTGGTTGGCGCCGGAAATGAACTCTTCCATCACGAAGCCGAGAACGTGGGGCATGCCCTGCCCGCCGAACTCTTCCTGATGGGCCAGCGTTCCCCAGCCCGCTTCGCGGAACTGGTCGAACGCTTCCTTGAAGCCGGGAGGCGTGGTCACCGAACCGTCATCGTTGCGTACGCAGCCGTGTTCGTCGCCGATCCGGTTGAGCGGCGCGAGGACCTCTGCGCAGAACTTGCCGCCTTCGTTGATGACCGCATCGGTCACATCGTCGGTCGCCATTTCGAAGCCCGGCAGGTTGCCGTAGCTGGCGAGGTCCAGCACTTCGTTGATGATGAAGCGCGTGTCGCGGGTGGGTGCGGTATAGGTGGGCATTGATCGTCCTTGGAGAGTGTGTCTGGTTGGTTCTCGCCGGGGGAGGAAGAAATTCAGTCGACCCGTTCTTCTACAAGCGAGATGAATTCGGTCAGTTCCTTGATCGAGCTGTCGATGTCGGCACGCTGCGCCTTGAGCTTGGCGACATGCTTGCGGCATTTCTCCAGCGTCACGCGACGTTGCTCGGCACGACCATCGTCGAGGTCGTACAGATCGATCATCTCGCGGATTTCGGTCAGCGAGAAACCGACGTTTTTCGCCCGCATGATCCAGGCAAGCCGCGCACGGTCGCGCTTCGAATATATCCGCGTGAGTCCGACCCGCGACGGTGCGATCAGCCCCTCGTCCTCGTAAAACCGGAGGGCACGTGCGGTGCAGCCGAACTCGCTGGTGAGGTCGGATATCGAGAATTGTTCGCGGGAAAGCTTGTCGGGCCGTTCGAGATGCGCACCGGCGTGGCGGCGATCGCTGTCGGCATTGGGAAGCGGCTGGGTCATGCGCCTCCCCCTACCCCAACGTTTACGTAAGCGTCAAGGCTTGACGCGTTGGAGAATGTCCCCATCGAGCCTGCGGTAGAAGCAACTGGTCGCGCCGGTATGGCAAGTCGGGCCGGCAGGAATGCAGCGAAGAACGAGCGCATCCTGGTCGCAATCGACCAGGATCTGCTCGACATTCAGGACATTGCCCGAACTCTCTCCCTTTTTCCACAGCTTGCCGCGGGACCGGGAATGAAAATGCGCGACACCCGTCTCGATCGTCGCATCCAGCGCTTCGCGATCCATGAAGGCCACCATCAGGATCATGTCCGTGTTCGCATCCTGGACGACGGCGCTCAACAAGCCCTTGTCGTCGAATTTCGGCATGAATGTGGTGCCGGTTTCGCGTGTGGTCTTCTCGGTGGACACGATGGCTCCGCTGATTTGTAAAAATGCGACAGGTTGTTGCAGGACCGCCACAAGGTGGTTCCAAAATCGACCCTAACGCCACTTGTTGGTTTGATGAACGGCTTTTTTAGGGAATGTAGCGACTTGCAGGCCATGTGAAGCCTGCCCGCCGGAGCATCGGTGCCAGCAGAGCGCCAGGTTCATGGGGGTCCCGGATCCGCGGCCGCATGGGGGTTAACACGCGGCGCATCCGGTAACGATGAGGGATAGGACCGGAGTGCATGCTGGGGGGCTGCACCCATAGGGTCCGGTGTATTTCGTCACGTGGCGCCCGGGGTCTTCGGACTCCGGGCGTTTCGTTTACGGGGTGTGAGGAAGCGCCTCGTCGAGGACGCGGGCGAAGCAGGCGATCATCACCGTTCGCACTCCGGCTCGCTTCAACGCCTTTACGCAAGCCGTGCTCGTTGCGCCGCTTGTCAGCACATCGTCAACCAGCAGGATATCACGACCTTCGACGCAATCGGGATTTCGCACGGCAATCGCCCCCGCGAGCACACGCGCCCTCGCCTTCGCTCCCATCCCTCCGAGGCTCGGCGTTCTCCTAATTCGCTTGAGCCCGTCCACCAGGATTTCGCCATGGCCCGCCCTGGCGAGTTCGCGAGCCAGCAACGCCGCCTGGTTGAACCCCCTGTTCCATAGCCGCCAACGATGGAGCGGCACGGGAATGATGAGACGCTCTGTCTCGGTCGGCGGGATGCGGGCGGCGATCAGTTTCGCAAGCAGCGGAGCGAGTGCGATTCGTCGGCCATGCTTGAGCGCGAGGACGAGCTTGCGCGAGGTCTCGGTGTAGAG
>CAYOWF010000049.1:0-11711 GCA_964407585.1 uncultured Qipengyuania sp. | reverse complement strand
TCGCCAGCGGGCTTTCCGTGCTCGATTTCATGAAGCGCACCAGCTTCATCGGCGCATCCGAGGACGCGCTGAAGGCGATCGGCCCTGCCGCCATGCGCCTTGCGGAAGCCGAAGGGCTTCCCGCACACGCCCTATCGATTTCCAGGAGGCTTTCTTGAGCCACAATCCCCGTTCTCAGTCCCGCAGCGCCGCTCGTCTCGGCGCGGTGCAGGCGCTTTACCAGCAGCAGATGGAAGGTACTGCCACCGCCAAACTGCTCGACGAATTCCACCAGCACCGGCTCGGCAAGGTTATCGAAGACGAGGAATATGCCGATGCCGACGTCGATTTCTTCGACGACGTGGTGAAGGGCGTGAATGCGCGCCGCGAGGAGATCGACGATCTGCTTACGGCCCGACTCGCTGCGGGCTGGACGCTGGCGCGGCTCGACAAGACCATGCTGCAAATCCTGCGTGGCGGTACTTACGAACTGCTTGCCCGTAGCGATGTGCCCAAAGCTGCGGCAATCAGCGAATATGTCGATGTCGCAAAGGCCTTCTTCGACGACCGGGAAGCGAAATTCGTAAATGGAATCCTGGACGCGGTGGCGAAGGAAATCGGACGCTGAACGAAACCGATTTCATCTCCGCCCTGCGCGCGTTTGCAACTTCGCCCGAGGCGCGCGGGCTCGAAGATGATGCGGCTGTCGTTACCATTGGACGGGAATCGATCGTCCTGACTCACGACACGCTGGTCGAAGGCGTCCATGTGCTCGAAGGCCAGGATCCGGCAGACGTCGCCTGGAAGCTGGTCGCGGTAAACCTTTCCGATCTGGCGGCGAAGGGCGCAGAGCCGGTCGGCGTGCTTGTCTCGCACATGCTCGGCACCGACGACCATCGTTTCGTCAGCGGTCTCGACGAGGTCCTCCAAGCGTTCGGCGTCCCCTTGCTCGGCGGCGACACGGTACGCGGCGGCGACCGGCGCGTGTGGGGATGCACCGCCATCGGGCGTGCTACCCACACCCCTGTGCCATCGCGCAGTGGTGCACAGGGGGGAGACGCAGTCTATCTCGGCGGCCCGATCGGCATGGCGATGATCGGCTTCGAGGCCTTGAGAGACGATACCGATGAAGACGATACCGTCTATCGCCGCCCGCAACCGCAGCTCGCTCTCGGCAAGAAGCTCGCCCCTCGCGTCACCGCGATGATGGATGTTTCGGACGGACTGCTGCTCGATGCCTCGCGCATCGCGAAGGCAAGCGGTGTTACGCTGTCGCTATTTTCCGAAGCGATCGCACCGCTTGCCCCGAAAACTCGCCTTGCCGATGCGATACGGTGGGGGGACGACTACGTGCTTCTGGCCACCGGTCCACAGGGGCTGGACCGTGAATTCGGCGTGACCTGCATCGGCGAAGTCCTTGCGCAGGGAGATGATCCGGTGCTGCTCAATGGGTCATGTCCCGAAGGCGAAATCGGCTACACGCACTAATATTGCGCAGCCTGTGGAGAAAAGCGCCGAAACCTGCGCCTTTGCCCCCTTGCAAGCGTATGCGCGCCCTTTATACCCCTCGCCCACAATGCTCCGGCGTCTCCCACGCCGGGTCGCATATCACATAATCGGGAGGGGAGTTTTTCGTGGACCTTGTTATCCTATCCATAGGGTTGGGACTGCTGGCCGTTATCTACGGCTTCGTCACCAGCCGCCAGGTGCTCAATTCGGGCGCAGGCAATGAGAAAATGCAGGAAATCGCCGGCGCCATCCAGGAAGGCGCACAGGCATATCTGAAGCGTCAATACACCACGATCGGCATGGTCGGCGTCGTCGTCGCCGTGCTGGTATTCGTGTTCCTCGGCATCATGCCGGCCGTCGGCTTCGTGATCGGCGCGGTCCTTTCCGGCGTGGCGGGCTTCATCGGGATGAATATCTCGGTGCGCTCGAACGTTCGCACTGCCGCTGCCGCACAGAGCGGGCTGCAGCAGGGACTGACCCTCGCATTCCGCGCAGGTGCGATCACCGGCATGCTCGTGGCGGGTCTCGCCCTGCTCGCGATCGCGGTGTTCTTCTGGTATCTGACCAGCCTCGCAGGTTTCGCTGCCGACAGCGACGAAGTGGTCTATGGTCTGGTCGGCCTCGCCTTCGGCGCCTCGCTGATCTCGATCTTCGCGCGTCTGGGCGGCGGTATTTTCACCAAGGCCGCAGACGTCGGCGCCGATCTCGTCGGCAAGGTCGAAGCGGGTATCCCCGAGGACGATCCGCGCAACCCGGCCGTTATTGCCGATAACGTGGGCGATAATGTGGGCGACTGCGCCGGCATGGCTGCCGACCTGTTCGAAACCTATGTCGTTACCGTTGGTGTCACCATGGTGCTGACTGCCCTGCTCTTCAGCGAAGTGCTTGGCGACCTGTTGATGCCGATGATGGCGCTTCCGCTGCTGATCGGCGGTGCGTGCATCGTTACCAGCATCATCGGCACCTATTTCGTCAAGCTCGGCAAGGGCGGCACGAATGTCATGGGCGCGATGTACAAGGGCTTCATCGTCTCGGCCGTCCTTGCAATTCCGCTTATCTACTTTGTAATCAGCTATGCGCTGGGCGGAATGGGTACGGAGATCGGCGGCGCAGTCGCGGGCATCGATCCGGGCGCTCCTCTGGCCGAAGAAGGCACCACGGAGCAGGTCGTCGGTTTCACCGGGATGGACCTGTTCCTGTGTTCGGTAATCGGCCTTGCCATTACCGGCCTGATCATCTGGATCACCGAGTATTATACCGGCACGAACTATCGTCCGGTGCGCTCGATCGCCAAAAGCTCGGAAACGGGCCACGGCACCAATGTGATCCAGGGCCTCGCCATTAGCCTTGAATCGACCGCCCTGCCGACGATCGTGATCGTTGCCGGCATCATCGCCACCTTCCAGCTCGCCGGCCTCATGGGTATCGCCTATGCCGCCACCGCAATGCTGGCGCTGGCCGGCATGGTCGTGGCTCTCGATGCCTACGGTCCGGTGACGGACAATGCCGGCGGGATTGCCGAAATGGCGGGTCTCGACGACAGCGTTCGCGAGAAGACCGATATGCTCGATGCAGTGGGCAACACGACCAAGGCCGTGACCAAGGGGTATGCGATCGGTTCGGCGGGCCTCGGCGCGCTGGTCCTCTTCGCTGCCTACACCACCGACCTTGCGAAGCTGTTCCCGGATGCCGATGTCGATTTCAGCCTCGAGAACCCCTACGTGATCGTCGGCCTGCTGCTCGGCGCCCTGCTCCCGTACCTGTTCGGTGCGATGGGCATGACGGCTGTGGGACGTGCTGCCGGTGACGTTGTGGTCGACGTACGCGAACAGTTCGCTGCCGACGCTGGCATCATGGCCGGTACCAGCAAGCCGAACTACGCCAAGACGGTCGACCTCGTGACCAAGGCTGCGATCAAGGAGATGATCCTGCCTTCGATGCTGCCGTTGCTGGCCCCGATCGCGGTCTACTTCTCGATCCTGTTCTTGGCAGGCCAGGAAAACGCCTTTGCAGCCGTCGGTGCACTGCTGCTCGGCGTGATCATCGGCGGTATCTTCGTCGCCCTTTCCATGACCGCAGGTGGCGGCGCATGGGACAATGCGAAGAAGTATATCGAGGACGGCAATCACGGCGGCAAGGGCTCCGAAGCCCACAAGGCTGCCGTAACCGGCGACACCGTGGGCGATCCTTACAAGGACACCGCGGGTCCGGCCGTGAACCCCATGATCAAGATCACGAACATCGTCGCCCTGCTGCTCCTCGCGGCACTGGCGGCCTAAACTTT
Source organism: uncultured Qipengyuania sp. (assembly GCA_964407585.1). GTDB lineage: Bacteria > Pseudomonadota > Alphaproteobacteria > Sphingomonadales > Sphingomonadaceae > Qipengyuania. The sequence continues at coordinate 7,939 of CAYOWF010000049.1, read as the reverse complement.
CGGTCCTCGGACCGCCAACAAAGGCGGCGGCACCCAAGTGTCGCCGCCTTTTTCTTGACGCTCACGTAAAGCATCCGCACATGCGGGCAGGTGAATGACAGCAAGACCCCCGAACAGCTCGTTGCAGGCCTCGTCCGCCTCTTGACCGTCAAACCAGCGGCGGAGAATGCCTTTACCGGAAACCAGCAGCCCGATGGTATCGGCCGCGTTTTCGGCGGACAGGTCATCGCCCAGGCGCTGCAGGCTGCCCAACGCACCGCTCCCGATGGAATGGAGGCCCACTCGCTGCACGCCTATTTCCTGCGCGGAGGGCGCGAGGGTTCGGATATCGACTACTCCGTCGCAGCCGATTTCGATGGGCGCAGCTTTGCCAATCGACGGGTTGTGGCGCGGCAGGAAGGCTCGCCCATTCTCAACCTCACGGCCAGCTTCCAGCGGCCCGAAGACGGTCTGGAGCATGACGATTGTCCCATGCCCGATGTGCCCTCTCCAGAGGATCTTCCTTCCGACATGGAGATGCGCAAGAAGTTCATCGAGGACATGGGCGAAGTTTCCGACATCCAGCGCACCCTGATGTTGCGTCCGCGCCCGATCGAGATGCGAACCAGCGGCAAACTGCACTGGATGAATGCGGACAAGAAGCCGCCGCATGCGCACAGCTGGTTCAAGACCGCAGCAAGGCTGCCGGACGATCCCTCACTTCACCGCGCCGTCATTGCCTATGCCAGCGACTTCACGCTTCTGGGCACGAGCGCGTTGCCCCACGGTCTCAGCTGGGCGAGAGGCGAATTGAAAGGCGCGAGCCTCGACCACGCCATCTGGTTCCACCGGCCCGCTAGAGCCGACGAATGGCTCCTCTATGCCACCGACAGCCCCTGGTCCGGCGGTGGTCGCGGCTTCAATCGCGGACGTATATTCAACCGAGATGGCCAGCTGGTTGCAAGCGTAGCCCAGGAAGGTGTGGTCAGGCGCTCCAAACGCGCTTAACCGGACAGGAACAAGGAGGGATTTCAATGCTCAATCCGCTGCGCGCAATCGCCGCTTTCATCTTTGCAATGCTGGCCGCTCCACTTGCCGCGCAATCGGTTCTGCAAGGCGATTTCGATCCGTCGATTCCCACGTTGGAAGCCACTGTCGGCCACGTGACCGGCGCTCGCATCACCGCCCCGGACGAGATCACCGACTATCTAAATGCCCTTCATGAGGCTGCCCCGCAGCGCACTCGCCTCGTGCAATATGCGACGAGCTGGGAGGGTCGCCCGCTGCACTATCTGGTCATTTCCAGTGCGGCCAATATGGCCCGTCTCGAGGCCAATAAGGCAGCCATGGCCGGCATCGCGAGCGGGGAAACGCCGCCCGCCGATACTCTGCCCGTAACCTGGCTGTCCTATGGCGTGCACGGCAACGAGATTTCCTCCAGCGATGCCGCGCTGTCGCTCGCCTACCACCTGCTGGCCTCGAAAGGCGACGCGCGGACGGAAGCCATCGTCTCGAACAGCATAGTCATTATCGACCCGAGCCAGAATCCCGACGGGCGCAACCGCTTCGTCACCGGCTTTCGCAACACGCTGGGCCTGGCACCGACAATCGATCGCTACTCGGCAGAGCATGACGAGGCTTGGCCGGGCGGCCGGACCAATCATTACCTGTTCGACCTCAACCGAGACTGGTTCGCGCTGACCCAACCCGAAACGCGCGGCAAGGTCGCGGCATTGCTGGAATGGAACCCGGTGGTGTTCGTCGACGCGCATGAGATGAGCGGCGACGACACATATTATTTTCCTCCTGCCGCGGAACCGTTCAATCCGAACATCACGAACGGACAGAAGCAGAAGCAGGACTTGCTTGGCCGCGCCATCGCAAGCGATTTCGACAGGCTTGGCATTCCCTATTTCACGCGCGAGGTCTACGATGCCTTCTACCCCGGCTATGGCGACACCTGGCCGACGCTTCAGGGCTCGATCGGCGCCACCTTCGAACAGGCATCTTCGCGCGGCCTTGCCTGGGAACGACCCGATGGCAGCGTGCTCACCTATGCCGAAGGCGTGCGCAATCACTTCATCGCCAGTCTGGCCTATGCCGAAACCGTTGCGCGCAATGCCGACCTCTTCCTCGCCGATTACGCGGCCTATCGTCGTAGCGCGAACGATAGCGGGCGCGGTACCTACCTGATCGACCTGTCCCGCAAACGCTGGAACGCCGAAATGCTCGGTCGACGCCTTGCCGCGCAGGGCATTGCAGTGCGTCGCCTGGACCCTGGCATCGCCGCCTGCGGCAAGCGTTATGCGCAAGGTGCGCTTGCAATCTCGCAGAACCAGCCCTCCAGCCGTCTCATTCGCAGCCTGCTCGACCGGCAGACCTCGCTCGACCCGCAATTCATCGCCAGGCAGGAAGAACGCCGGGAACAGAACCGCCCGCACGAACTCTACGACACCACAGCATGGTCGCTCGGTGCCATGTCGGGCGTCGATATCGCCCTGTGCAATGCATCGCTGGCACAGGGCACCACGCTCGATCCCAACGCGCCCCTGGCCCCACGCGCAGAAGGCGTGGGCGAGTTCGGCATCGCCATTCCCTGGACCGACAGCGGACAGGCCCAGCTCGTCCTCGCCGCGCTTCGCGAAGGAGTGAAGGCTCGCAGCAGCAGCAAGCCGTTTACCGTTGCAGGCCGTAGTTTCCCGCAAGGCACGGTAGTGATTCCGCGCCGCGTCAATAACGATGCGGTACTCGCCCGCATTGGTGCCCTCGCCCGTTCCATCGGTGCGGAAACGGTTCCGCTCGACACCAGCTGGGTCGAGGACGGCCCCAACTACGGTAGCGCCAACTTCGCCCAGCTCTCCGCACCGCGCGTGGCGATGGCGTGGGACGACGGTATCGCACCGACCTCTGCAGGATCGCTGCGTTACGTGATCGAGCGCCGCCTCGCGACCCCTGTCACACCAATCCGCACCCGCACCCTGCCTCGTGCGGATCTCGCCGAATACGACGTGCTCATCGTGCCCGAAGGCTCGCTCGACGAGCGCGCGCGCAAGGCCGTGCAATCTTACGTCCGCGGAGGGGGCACGGCAGTAGTGATCGGCGACGCCCTTGTCGGCTTCACCCGCAAGGACACGCGTCTATTTTCCACTGCACCCCAGAACGCTCTTGGTGAGACAATCGAGGAAGATGCGGAAGAGAAGGATGAGAAGGAGGGCCGAAACAACGAGGCCTCACAGATCGAGGACGCGGAAGCCTATGAGGACCTCATCGCAAACCCCGATGCGCTCCCCGACACGCTCCCTGGCGCACTGGTCCGGACCGTTGCCGATGCCGAGCATATCCTCACATCGGGCTACGAACGGGGCCCAGTCGTAAGCGCTTCGGGCAGCCTCGTGCTCGCGCCGCTCAATCGCAAGGACGGCACCAACGTACTGCGCTTTGCCAAGGCAGACGACCTGCTCGAGAGCGGCTATATCTGGGACGAGAACCGTCGCCAGATGGCCTTCACGCCTTACCTGATGGTCCAGCGAAACGGCGACGGGCTAGCCATCGGATTCGCCCACGATCCATCGCAGCGTGGCTATCTCGACGGACTGGACCTGCTCATCGCCAACGCCATCCTGCTGGCCCCATCGCACGGGAGATAGGCGAACGGTTGCCCTGTGCGGATGCTCGTATTTCGCACTTGCAAAATAAATAGAGCCAAACGGTAGCAAACCGTGTAAGGGCCGCTGCAAGCATGGTCGCGTGATAGCCGATAGCGGCGTACGCGACCCTCTCGCCGCCACCGGGCGGCTTCAGCACATGCCCATGTTTCCTGCCCGGCAGCCATGCGCTGCGGCACCCTTGTATTGCGAGCCACAATGTCTTTCGAATCCCTTCCGCCGGTGATCGGCCATGCCCTTGCCGAACGCGGCTATACCGACCTCACTCCGGTCCAGTCCGCCGTTATCGAGGATGAAGCGCGCGGGCGCGATCTCGTCGTTTCGGCGCAAACCGGTTCGGGTAAGACGGTCGCTTTCGGCCTCGCCCTGTCAGAGGCGCTGCTGGCCGAAACCGCGAACCTGCCGCTGGTCGAACGGCCACTGGCGCTCGTCATTGCGCCGACCCGGGAACTGGCGCTGCAGGTCAGCCGCGAACTCGGCTGGCTCTATGCCGGCGCGGGATTGCGAATCGCCACCTGCGTGGGCGGGATGGATGCAAGCAAGGAACGCCGCGCCCTGCGTGCTGGCCCTGCCATCGTGGTCGGCACCCCAGGCCGCTTGCGCGACCATCTCGAGCGCGGGGCACTGGACCTGTCCGGCCTGATCGGCGTCGTCCTCGACGAAGCCGACGAGATGCTCGACATGGGCTTTCGCGAAGATCTGGAAGAGATCCTCGACGCGACTCCCGACAGCCGTCGCACACTTCTTTTCTCGGCCACTATGCCGCGCCCGATCGAGCGGCTCGCAGAACGATACCAGACCAATTCCCTGCGCCTGTCGCTGGTCGGCGAGGACCGCGGACATGGCGACATCAGCTACCAGGCAATCACCGTTTCGCCTGCCGAGGTGGAACATGCGGTGGTCAACCTCCTGCGGTTTCACGAAGCGGAAACCGCGATCCTGTTCTGCGCCACGCGCGACAATGTGCGGCGTTTCCATGCGACGCTGCAGGAACGCGGCTTCGGCGTGGTAGCGCTATCTGGCGAGCATTCGCAGTCGGAACGCAACCAGGCGCTCCAGGCGCTGCGCGATCGTCGCGCCCGCGTCTGCGTTGCCACCGATGTCGCCGCACGCGGGATCGACCTGCCGACGCTCAGCCTCGTGATCCATGTCGAGATCCCGCGCGATGCGGAAACGCTCCAGCACCGTTCGGGCCGCACCGGTCGCGCGGGCAAGAAAGGCACCGCTGCGATCGTCGTGCCTTACAACCGCCGCCGCCGGGTCGAGGGCATGTTGCGCGGCGCGAAGATCGAGGCGGAGTGGATGGACGCACCGACGCCCGCGATGATCCGCAAGAAGGATCGCGCGCGCCTGATGGAAGTCCTGACTGCGGAAACCGAATTCGAAGACGACGACCGCGAGCTTGCACGCGAGTTGATGGACAGGCTTTCGCCGGAAGACATCGCCGCCGCGCTCGTCCGCGCGCATCGTGCGAAGATGCCGAATCCCGAAGAGCTCATTCCCAATACGCCCGAGGCGCGCGACAAGGCCAAGGCCGACCGCCACCGCCCCGGCTTCGAGGACGTGGTCTGGTTCAAGATCGGCGTAGGTCGCCGCCAGAATGCCGAACCGCGCTGGATCCTCCCCTTGCTTTGCCGCCGCGGACACATCACCCGCAACGAAATCGGCGCCATCCGCATCGGCCAGCACGAAAGCTGGTTCCAGGTGCCCAGCAAGGTCGCGCCCAAGTTCGCCGCCGCCGTCGCCCGCACGGCTTCGGACGAAGACGAGCAGGACGCGATCGCGATCGAGGAAGCACCCGAGGGTCCGCGCATCGAAGCACGCCGCAATCGCCGCGAACATGGCGGCGGCGCACGCGTTCGCCCGCGTCCTTTTGGAAACAAGCCACAGGGCAAGGGTCCCGGCCACAAGCAAGCCAAAAATGGAGGCAAACCGGGCCGCAAATTCGCTGGAAAGCGCAAGCCTAGTGGTGCGCCGCGCTCCTAGTGCTTGAGCAGTAGCGGGACGCGAACATCTGACAGCATGGCGCGCGTGACCCCTCCGAAAATCCACTCGGAAAGCCTGGTGCGGCCATACGCGCCCATAACGATAAGCCCGACATCGCGCACGTCAGCGGCGTTCTGCAAGGTATGTGCCGTGCCTTTTTCGCCGGGCTTGAGCGCCACTATTTCGCAAGAAATTCCATGGTGCGAAAGGTAGTCTGCTCCGCGTATCGGGGGAAGGTCGAATGCCCCCTTCTTGGATGGCTTGTCCTGCTCGACAGTGGCGAGATAGACCGTGCTTGCCCGCTTCAATAGCGGCACTGCAGACCTCAGCGCATGGGAGCTTTCTGCGGACCCGTCCCACGCGACAAGCGCCGGTCGCTCCGGATCGATCCGTTTGCATTCATCGGGCAGGACGAGGACGGGACAGTCCGCCGTTACCGCCAGTTCACCGGCGGTGAAAGAGGGGGCCTTCCCGCCAGAACGCGGTTCACGCTCGCCAACGATCACGAGGTCGGCAAGTGACGAACGCTTGAGCAGAGCGAGGGGCACCGGACCAGCCTTCTCAACCCAGTCCCATGGCACACCTTCGTTCGAGAGGTCATTCTCGGTATCGACACGAAGCTTGCGGGCTTCCTCGCGCCACACGGGCACCATGGCAGCAAAAGCCGCACCATAGGGATCGGCGCTTGCCGCGGCCTCGTAGGGCACTGCAGTCAGGACCGTAAGATGACTGTCGAACGTACGCGCAATGTCGAGCGCGACGTCGAGCCGCTTGGAATGACCCGAATCTGCGAAAGCATTGAACAGGATTGATTTCATGGCGGGTCTCCCGGCTGGCCGCGAGGACGACTCCCCGAACCTTCTAAAGCCAGCCTAGGCCTCTGCGGTGTGGGCGTAATTGATCGAGCGCAAAATAGGGCAAGAATCGGGATCACCCCCCCGCGTGGTAGAAATCGTAGATCTGCTGCGCCACGCCCTCGCTGATGCCGGGCGCGCGCTTGAGGTCGTCCAATGCGGCCGCCCTCACCTTTCCGGCAGTGCCGAAATGCAGCAGCAGCGCGCGCTTCCTGGCCGGGCCGATGCCGGGGATCTCGTCCAGCGGTGAAGCCGTGATCGCGCGGCTGCGCTTGGCGCGATGGGCGCCGATCGCATAGCGGTGGACCTCGTCGCGCAAGGTCTGCAGATGGAACAGCAGCGGCGAATTGACCGGCAGCGTCTTCTCGCGCCCGTCGAGAAAATGGAACACCTCGCGCCCCTCGCGCCCGTGGTGCGGGCCCTTGGCGATGCCGATGACGGGCACGTCCTCGGCGATGCCCAGATCCTCCAGCACCGCCATGACGCTCGAAACCTGGCCCTTGCCGCCGTCGATCAGCAGCAGGTCGGGCCAGATCGCCTCGTGGCCCTTGCCATCGGACGCATCCTCTCCATCCCGCCCGCTCTCCGCCAGCTTGCGGAAGCGGCGCTCCATCACCTCGCGCATCATGCCGAAATCGTCGTTCGTCTTCGCCTGCCGGATGTTGAACTTGCGATACTGGCCCTTCTCGAAGCCTTCGGGGCCGGCGACGACCATCGCCCCCAGCGCCTTGTCGCCCTGGATATGGCTATTGTCGTAGATCTCGATGCGCTGCGGCACTTCGTCCAGCTCGAGGAATTCGGCCAGCTCGCGCAGGATCTTCGCCCTGGTCCCGCTTTCCGCCAGCCGCCGCTCGAGCGCTTCTATCGCATTGCGCTGTGCCTGCTGCATCAGCTTGCGCCGGTCGCCGCGCTGGGGGATCGAGATGGCGATCGCATGGCCCGCCTTTTCGGCCAGCGCCTCGGCGATCAATTCCTGTTCGGGCAATTCCCGGTCGAGGAGGATGGTGCGCGGCGGGGGCACCTCTTCGTAGAACTGCAGCAGCACGTCGGACAGCACCTCGTCCTCGCCCAGATCGCCGGTGTTCCTGGGGAAGAAGGCCTTGTGACCCCAGTTCTGCCCGCCGCGGATGAAGAAGGCCTGCACGCCGATCTGTCCGCCCTTCGCGGCCAGCGCGAAAACATCGGCATCGCCGACGCCGCTTGCATTGATCGCCTGCGAACCCTGGATGAAGGTTGCCGCTCGCAGCCGGTCGCGCAGGATTGCGGCGGTCTCGAAGTCGAGATCCTCCGCGGCCTTCGCCATCTGCTTTTCGATATTGGCCTGCACGGCGCCGCTCTTGCCCGACAGGAAGTCTTTCGCTTCATTGACGAGGCTCTCGTAACCCGCCTCGTCGATCCGCCCGACGCATGGCGCCGAGCAGCGCTTGATCTGGTAGAGCAGGCAGGGCCGGTCGC
>CAYOWF010000048.1:0-11817 GCA_964407585.1 uncultured Qipengyuania sp. | reverse complement strand
AGCTGACTCTTAATCAGCGGGTCCTAGGTTCGAGCCCTAGTGCGTCCACCATTTTTCCTTCCTCCCGATGGCCAATCTCCGCTCCCCAACCTCTGGGGTGCGCGGCCCCGTCGTGCGCGCAGCCTGTGCAGCGGAAAGGTTGCATTACGGAACGCATCTGCGCATGGAAGGACCAGATAAGGCACCTGCAATGGAGAGACATGTGAGCGAGTTCTCGACGATTCTGACCGATACCAGCGATGGGGTGCTGACGATCACGCTCAACCGGCCCGACCGTCTGAATGCCTGTCCACCCGATATGGCGGACGAAATCTTCGCGGCGGTCCGCGATCGCGGCGACGTGCGCGCCATCCTGATCAAGGGCGAGGGACGCGCGTTCTGTTCGGGCGCCGATCTGGCCGGCAATGCCGAAATGTCGATTTCGGGGGGCGACCGCGCCTTCACCTCGCTGAGCCAGCACTACAACCCGATGATCCACGCGCTTTCGAGCGTGCCCGTGCCCGTCGTCTCGATGGTACAGGGCCCTGCCGCCGGCGTTGGTTGCTCGATCGCCCTGGCCGCGGATTTCGTCGTTGCCGGGAAGAGCGGCTATTTCCTGCAGGCTTTCGTCAACATCGGCCTCGTGCCCGATGGCGGCTCTAGCTGGATGTTGCCGCGCCTGATCGGCACTGCCCACGCGACCCGCATGATGATGCTGGGCGAGAAGATATACGGCGAGGAAGCCGAGCGGATCGGCCTGATCTACAAATGCGTCGAGGACGATACGCTCGAGGATGAAGCGACGGAGCTCGTCAAGCGCTTGGCGGGCGGCCCCACCACCGCGCTCGGATTGATGAAAACGACCATGCGCAACGGTCTCCAGGCCGACCTCGGCTCCACCCTCGCTGCGGAAGCGACCGCGCAGCGCCAGGCCGGCGACACGAAGGATGCCGTCGAAGGAGCCATGGCCTTCCTGCAGAAGCGCAAGGCGGAATTCTCGGGCTCCTGAGCCATGTCCGACATCAGCACGGCACAGATCGATCAATGGCAGGATGCCATCGGTCGCGAACAGGTAGCGGAGGAGGTGCTCGATCCGCGAGCGCTGCGCCGCTTTGCCCAGGCGGTCGGTTGCAAGGACGAAACGGATAGCCCGCCCCTGCCGCACTGGGCGTACTTCCTCCCCTCGCCGCTCGATGGCGAGATCGGTCCCGATGGCCATCCGCGTCGCGGAGATTTCCTTCCCGACATAACGTTGCCCCGCCGGATGTACGCCGGAGCCGAAATAGAGTTCGTTGCCGGGCTGGAACTCGGAACCGCGGCGCGCCAGACCATGCGACTGGCCGACCTGACCCACAAGTCCGGGCGGACCGGCGACCTGGTCTTCGCCAAGGTCGAAAAACGTCTCGAACAAGGGGGCGAACTGCGCGTCCGCGAGGTCCAGACCTACGTCTATCGCGACGAAGGCGGGAGCGTCCCCATGCCGGCCCCCGCCGCCGACATTCCCGATGGCGAGCTGTGGCAACCAGACGAGGTCAACCTCTTCCGCTTTTCGGCAGCGACCGGCAATGGTCATCGTATCCACTACGATCACCCCTATACGACGCAGGTCGAAGGCTATCCGGCGCTGATCGTGCATGGGCCGTTCACGGCGGCCAAGCTGGCACAGCTTGCCATGCGGGACGGGACATTGGCGAGTTTCGCCTTCCGGGCGAAGGCGCCTCTATTCCTCGGTCAGCCCATCTTCCTGAAGCCTGCCGCGGAAAACACCGTAGAAGCCGTCCGCTGCGACGGGGTGACGGCCATGACGGCCGAAGTGACCTACCGCTAGAACGAGCGCGGCATGCCGAGGACGTGCTCGCCGACGAAGCTCAGGATGAGGTTCGAACTGATCGGCGCGACCTGGTAGAGGCGCGTTTCGCGGAATTTGCGCTCGACGTCGTATTCGCTGGCAAAACCGAATCCGCCGAAGGTCTGCATGCAGGCATTGGCCGCTTTCCAGGAGCTCTCCGCGGCAAGGTGCTTCGCCATGTTGGCTTCGGCACCGCAAGGCTGGCCTTCGTCGAACAGGCGGCATGCCTCATACCGCATCAGGTCCGCCGCGCGCACTTCCATATAGGCCTGGGCGATCGGGAACTGGACGCCCTGGTTGCTCGCGATGGGACGGTCGAAGACCACGCGTTCGCTGCCATATTCGGCGGCTTTTTCGACGAACCAGTACCCGTCTCCGATGCACTCGGCGGCGATCAGTGCGCGTTCCGCATTGAGACCGTCGAGGATGTAGCGAAAGCCCTTGCCTTCCTCTCCGATCAGCGAATCGGCGGGCAATTCGAGCCCGTCGAAGAAGACCTCGTTCGTCTCGTGATTGACCATGTTGCGGATCGGGCGGACTTCCATCCCATTGCCGATGGCCTTGTCCAGATCGACGAGGAAGATCGACAATCCATCGGTCTTCTTGGCGACCTGGTCGCGAGGAGTGGTGCGCGCAAGCAGGACCATCAGGTCCGAATGCTGGATGCGGCTGATCCAGACCTTCTGTCCGGATACGACATAGCTGTCGCCCTGCCGTACCGCGCGGGTCTTGAGCTCGGTCGTGTTGGTTCCGGTAGTCGGTTCGGTCACGGCCATCGATTGCAGGCGAATGCGCCCCTCCGCGATCGCTGGGAGAAACCGTTGCTTCTGCTCCTGCGATCCGTGCCGCAGCAACGTGTTCATATTGTACATCTGGCCATGGCAGGCGCCCGAATTCCCGCCTGCCCGGTTTATCTCCTCCATGATGATGGAGGCCTCGGTCAGACCCAGCCCTGCCCCACCGAATTCTTCGGGTATGAGGGCCGCCATCCAGCCCGCTTCGGTCAGGGCGGCGACGAATTCCTCGGGATATGCCCGCTCTTCATCGACCTTGCGGAAATAGGCATCGCCGAAATCGGCAACGAGGGCGCGAACCGCCTCGCGAATATCGGGATGGTCGGCGCGGGCAGCGGGTATCTTCATGAGTGGCTGCTTCCGGTGAAACCGCTCCGGAGTCAACGCACAGCAAGTCCATTTCACATTTAATGTGAGCAAGCATTGTGCATCACATTATGATGTGATAGCGGCGCCAGAATGAACACCATCGACAAAGTTCGCACGCTCATCGGAAACGGCCTCATGACCCGCGCGGGCCTCGCCCGGGCTGCCGGTCTTCATGCCAACACCTTGCGCGATTGTACCGAGGACAGCTGGAACCCGACCGCCGAAACTCTCGGCAAGCTCGAGAATTTCCTCGATGCCAATGACGAAACGCCGGTCATCGTCGGCGCAGAGGAAATTATCGACGAAGCGCGCAACGGGCGCATGTTCATCCTGGTCGACGATGAGGACCGCGAAAACGAAGGCGACCTCGTTATCCCGGCACAGATGGCGACACCCAATGCGATCAATTTCATGGCGACGCATGGCCGCGGACTGATCTGCCTTTCGCTCGATTCGAAACGTGTGAAGGCGCTCGGCCTCGAACCGATGAGCCGCGACAATCGCGAAAGCATGCAGACCGCCTTCACCACTTCGATCGAGGCCAAGACGGGTGTGACGACTGGCATCAGCGCCGCCGACCGATCGCGCACGGTGTCGGTCGCGATCGACCCGACCAAGGGCCCCGACGACATCGTTTCGCCCGGCCACGTCTTCCCGCTCACCGCACGAGACGGCGGCGTGCTCGTGCGCGCCGGCCATACCGAGGCGGCCGTCGACATCTCGCGCCTCGCAGGCCTCAATCCTTCGGGCGTGATCTGCGAAATCATGAAGGACGACGGGTCGATGGCGCGGCTCGACGACCTCGTCAGCTTCGCCCGCAAGCACGACATGAAAATCGGCACGATCCGCGATCTCATCGAATATCGGATGCGCCACGACCATCTTGTCGAGCGGATTGCCGAAGACACGTTCGAATCGGACTATGGTGGCGGTTGGCGCATGCTGACCTATCGCAACACGGTCGACGGCAGCGAAAGCTACGTCCTGCAGAAGGGCGAAGTGAAACAGGGCCAGCCCACCCTCACCCGTGTGCACCCCATCTCCATCTTCGACGACGTGCTCGGCAAGCCGGGCCCGCGCAAGCGCACGCTCCAGCGCGCCATGCAGGCGGTGGGCGAGCATGGATCGGGGGTCATCGTCATCATCACCGGCCGCCCGGCTTCGGGCTATGGCGAGAGCGAACAGGAACGCAATGTCGGCATCGGTTCGCAAATCCTGGCCGATCTGGGCGTCGAGGACATGATCCTGCTCAGCAATTCCCAACCCAATGTGGTCGCGATTGGAGGCTATGGCCTCGACATCGTCGACCATATGCCCATTCCGGAGTGACCCCATGGCCAATTTCCTGATCGTCGAAGCCCGTTTCTACGACCATCTGAACGACATGCTGGTGGCAGGTGCCAAGGCCGCGCTGGAAGCCGGGGGTCACTCGGTGGAAGTGCTAACCGTCCCCGGCGCGCTCGAAATACCGGGAGCCATCGCCATGGCTGCGGAAAGCGGGCGTTACGACGGCTTCGTAGCCATCGGCGTGGTCATCCGGGGCGAAACCTACCATTTCGAAATCGTGGCCGGTGAAAGTGCCCGCGGCGTCATGGCGCTGACAATGGACGGCATCGCCATAGGCAACGGGATCATCACGGTCGAGAACGAGCAGCAGGCTCTGGTTCGTGCCGATCCGAAACAGAAGGACAAGGGCGGCGAAGCGGCGAGGGCCGCGCTCGCGCTGCTCGATCTGCAAGGCCGGTTCGCGGCCTAGCTTGCGCCATCGACCATCCCGGTCAGCCCCAGCGGGGCGAAAGGACCGAGAATAAGCTGTTCGAATACGCCAATTCCCTCGGTCCCGTCGGTGCCGTTGACCCGCACGAGCATTTGAACATGCAGGTTTTCGGGCGCCAGCGGGTCCAGCGAGTCCAGCGCGATATCCTCGCGCGCGACGCGTAACGGGCCGTGATGCATGCCATGGCCCCATTCGGGATGCGTATAGCCTAGCCCGCGCATCTGGAAGCGGCCGAGCGGATCGAACGTCACTTGCTCGGGTGCGCCCGGCACTGCCAGCGACAAGGTCCCTCCCGAAGGCCATCGCGTGCCCGCTTCGAGGCGCGTGCGCATGCTGCCGTGTCCTTCGGCAATATCCCGCGCATCCGCGCCATCGGGGGCCCATGCGGCCCGCGTATTCCATGCCCTGCCCTGCATGTCGTTGTTGACGTGGAAGAAGAGGCTCCCGGTCGGGAAGCTGATCGGCGTCCATTGCCAGAAGAACGACGGCATCGGCGCGCCGGGCATCGGTTGCGGATCGCGCGCGCCGATCGGCCTCACACCCCAGCTGCGATCACGCGTTCCTGCCGTTCCCTCGGCCAAATCGTGCCGGTTGCCGTCGAGCGAAATCCAGCCGGTGTAGTGGCCGTTCTGCGTCATCCGCGTATAGTCCATGAAGGCGCGCGGGCCGATACGATGCGTGAAACGCGGCTCCTCGATGGGAAAGGCGCGCCCGATGAAGGTGAACTCGCCACCGATTCCGTCGGTCTCGTCGATGGTGATCCTGAGCGCGTGCAGCGGCTCGACGATCTCTATGGCGATCGGTCCCACGCGCAGGGCCATGCGCTCCATGCCCATCTCGGCGCTGGCGTGGAGGCAGTATTGGGTATCGCCGCGGATGAAGCTGAAATGGGCATCGGCGATGTCGAGATGGGGATAGACACCCAGCGCCAATGCGAAGAATCCGCTGCCGTCGGGCGCATAGCCGTTGAAGAAATAGCGGTCGTAGAAATTGCGATCGGTACCCGCATAGGCGACCGGTTCGGCGGTCTGGTGAAGCGGATAATCGTCACCCCTCGAAAGTACCATGGCTACTCCTCCTTCAAGGCACCGATACTGTCATGGCGCAGCGCCAACGCACAGGCCCCGCGCGCCATGGACAGGAAATTGTCGTCGCCGCGCGGTGTACGCTCCACGAAAGCGGCACTGAATACGGCTGTCGAAACGCCATGCAGGATGCCGCGCCGGTAATCGCGTTCGAATGCGTCCGACGTCAGCGTAACGCCGTGTTCGTGCATTTCCTGCAGGTAAAGGTCGATCAGCTCCTGCTCGTGATCGAGCCCCAATCGGCCGATGCCGCAGCCGAGAAAATACCCGACATCCGTCATCGCCTTGCCGATCGTCACAGTCTGCCAGTCGAGGATTGCAATCGGCTCTGCACCGCCAAGGACGTCGAACAGCATGTTGTCGAGCCTGAAGTCCCCATGGACCAGGCACTGCACAACGGGGTCGCGGCGGTAGTAGACATCGGTCGCCTCGGCCAGCTGGTCGCACACGGCCATATATTCGGGTTCGAGCGTATCGGCATAGCGGTTCCGGAACGCCGCCTGCGCCTGCGGATAAAGCGCGCCGACCTTCCTGCCCAGATCTTCCGGCGGCTGGATCCAGTCGGCCTCGAGAATGGCGGAATTCCGCCAGCTCGGCGCATGCATTGCCGCTGCCTGCCGCATCGCAGCCCGGGCATCGGCAATGCCGCACCCGCGTATCTGATCGCCCTGGCGTGCCGGACCCAGGTCCTCGAAAAGAAGGATGAAGTCGCAGCCATCCTCGCTGGCATCGGCGAAGTGCACCTGGGGCACCCGCACGTCGAGCAATGGCGCCGCCTGCCTATAGAATGCGACCTCCTTCGCGTAGAGGCCAAACATCGCAGCGGTCGAGCGACTGGTCTCGTCGGCAGCAGGGAACTTGCCGGCAAGCGTTGGGGGAATTCCCTCTCCCCTGAGCCGGAAACGAACGCTGTCGCCGACCTGGCCCGTGCCGATCGGCTCCCAGCTGACGTCCGTCACACGCGCATCGAGGACGGAGGACAGCCATTCGGGCGTAACCTCGTCTGGATGAACAGGAAATCCGGCCAAGCTCCTCTCCCACAAAGAGCGTATTCCGGAACGCTAACGCGGCACGACCGTCGTGGCAATCATGGGACAAGCAAACGCATGAACGGCCCGCTCGAATGGATCGCCTCGATCGGCACGGTCATGGCCGCCTCGATGATCGCCTTCGACATGGGCCGCCGGGCCACCGCCTGGGGGTTCATCCTCTTCTGCTTCGTCTCGGCGCTATGGATCCATATCGGGCTGAGCGAAGACGCCATTCCGCTCGCGGCGATGAATGGCGTGCTCCTGCTCATCAACGCCTGGGGCGTGTGGCAATACTGGTTTCACCCGAAGAACCGGGAGTGACGCCCTCAGCGAGGACGCGTCACCTCAGCAGATCTTAACGCCGAAGCAGTCGCGGCCGGCATAGAGCGCGCTCGATCCCAGCTCTTCCTCGATGCGGATGAGCTGGTTGTACTTCGCCAACCGGTCCGAACGGGCAAGGCTGCCGGTCTTGATCTGGCCGCAGTTCGTAGCGACGGCGAGGTCGGCGATGGTGGCATCTTCGGTTTCACCGGAACGATGCGACATGACGGCGGTGTAGTTGGCACGATTGGCGATGCTGACCGCGTCCAGCGTTTCAGACAGGGTGCCGATCTGGTTGACCTTCACCAGGAGCGAGTTGGCGAGCTCCTGGGCGATTCCTTCACGCAGGCGCTGGGGATTGGTCACGAACAAATCGTCGCCGACCAGCTGGATCGATTTGCCGATGCGGCGCGTCAGGGCTGCCCAGCCCTCGAAATCGTCCTCGGCCATGCCGTCTTCGATCGAGCGGATGGGATAGTCCCGGCAAAGTTTGTCGAGATATTCGGCCATTTCGGGGCCATCGAGCGACAGGCCTTCGCCCGAAATTTCGTATTTGCCGTCCTTGTAGAATTCGGTCGAGGCGCAATCGAGTGCGAGGACCACATCGTCGCCCGGCTTGAAGCCCGCCTGCTCGACCGAGGCCATGATGAAATCGAGCGCATCGCGCGTCCCGGCAAGGTTGGGGGCGAAGCCGCCTTCGTCACCAACTGCAGTTGCGAGACCCTTCTCGCTCAGCTTCTTCTTGAGCGTGTGGAAGATCTCCGCTCCCCAGCGCACGGCCTCGGCAATCGTGTCTGCGCCGACCGGCATGACCATGAATTCCTGGATGTCGATCGGATTGTCGGCATGCTCGCCGCCGTTGATGATGTTCATCATCGGCACCGGCAGGACATGCGCCGAGACGCCGCCGATATAGCTGTAAAGCGGCAGGCCGCGCGCATTCGCGGCGGCCTTGGCCGTCGCCATGCTGACGCCCAGGATACCGTTCGCCCCGAGGCGACCCTTGTTCGGCGTATCGTCGAGCGCGATCATCGCATGGTCGATATCGCGCTGGTCTTCGGCGTCGAAATTGCCGATCAGCAAATCGCGGATCTCGCCGTTCACCGCGTCGACTGCCTTGGTCACGCCCTTACCGAGATATCGATCCTTGTCGCCATCGCGCAATTCGACCGCTTCGTGCGCACCGGTCGAGGCACCCGAAGGCACGGCTGCGCGTCCGAAACTGCCGTCTTCCAGCAGCACATCGACCTCGACTGTGGGATTGCCCCGGCTGTCCAAAATTTCGCGGGCGTGTATGTCGATGATTGCGGTCATTTCGGAACGGTCTCCGGCCTTAGGTGTTGTAATGCTATAGAACACCCCCAAATGGGGTATATGCGATGCGCTCTATGCGCCGGAACACACCCGCGCAAGTTGCGTTGCACCATAGTGGGCCGGGTCAATCCAGATGCCCGGAAAATGAATACGAATTGAGGGTAAGGACGAGACTTATGGCCGAGACGACATCGGGCGGCGCGCCGAAGAAGCGCAAAACGAGCACAGCGAAGAAAACCGGCACCGCGAAGAAGCCGCGCAAGACCGTGGCAAGTAAGGGTGCAGCAAAGGAGGCAACAGCAGTGACAAACACAGCGATCGACACCGAAACCAAAACCGCCAACCCGCATCGTAGCGAAGCCAAGAGCCGGTTCAATGCCGCACTCGAAGAAGCCAAGGCCGGCGCTGCCGCTCTGAGGGCCGAAGGCAAGGAGCGTGCAGGCGCGCTTCGCGGCCAGGCCAAGGGCAAGAGCCAGGACTGGGTTTCCGAAGCCAAGACCTACGGCAACGAAGCCCGGGTCAAGGGCAAGGAACTTGCCACCGAAGGCAAGGTCAAGACCAGCGAAGGGCTGCGTTCCCTGAGCCGTTCGATCAGCGACAACGCATACCAGGTCGACGAGAAGCTCGGCGCGAAATACGGCGATTATGCTCGTAGTGCTTCGACGGCGCTCGACGATTATGCCGCCAAGCTCGACGAAAAATCGGTCGACGACATTGTCGAAGACGGCCGCGAGTTCGTCCGCAAGAGCCCTGGCACCGCGATCGGTATTGCGGCCGTCGCCGGCTTCCTGCTCTCTCGCCTGTTCCGTCGCTGAGCTCCAGCGGCTACAGGGGCAGCATGAGGGACGAAGAAACAGGTGATCGGGCGGGCAAGGATGCTCCGCTCGACATGCCCGACGACTACGATGACGACGAAGGCGACGAGGCCCAGTACCGCCCGTCGCTCGCCGAGGACATGGTTGCGCTGTTCGAGGACGGCAAAACCTATGCCGAAGCGGAACTGGCCTTCCAGAAAAGCCGTGCGAGCTACACCGCCAACCGCCTCAAGGGCGCCATTGCCCTCGGGCTTGGCGCCTTCGGCGTCTTGCATCTCGCCCTGATTGCCCTGACCGTCGGCGCCGTCATCGCCCTCGCTCCTGTCCTTGGACCATGGGCGGCAACGGGCATCGTCACCGTCGCCCTCGTCATTCTGGGTGTCGTGATGCTCCGCGCCCTGAAGGGCCGTATCGACGACATCCGCGCCGCCTTTACGGATGACGACGATGGCTGATCGCAAGACGCAAATGCTCGAAGACCGGTACCTGCGCGATTCCGCAAGGGCACTGGTCGAAGCGGATATCGAGCACCTCAAGTCCGATCTCGCTTTCAAGGGAGTCGGCGAACGCATCATGGACCGCGCCAAGGACGGGGCACTGGACCTGTACGAGGAGGCCATCGAAGTCGCCGAGGACAACAAGGGTGCCCTTGCCGCACTGCTTGCCGCCGTGGCGGTCTGGTTCGCGCGCAATCCGATCCTTTCGCTGTTCGGACTGGAGCCCGAAGAGGACGAAGAGGACGAAGCGCACGAAGGGCAAGACGAGTACGGGGCTGCCGCGGAACGCTGACCCCGGCAATACGTTGAGTAAACGAACACGAATTCAAGAGGTTTATCCATGTCCGACACAGCGACGAACAACGTCACTCCGATCAGCGCCGACAGCAAGTTGACCGATCAGGAAAAGCGCGACCAGCTCCGTTCCCGTATCGAAGCCGGTGAAAAACGCCATGAAGAGCGCACCGTTCTCGACCAGGCGAAGGATGTTGCCGACAGCGCCGTGGAATTCGCGAAGAAGCATCCGATCGCAACCATCGCAGGTGCCATCACTATCGGTCTCGCGATCGGTGCGATGACCCGTCGTGGCCGTGCCCTCGGACGGCGTGGCGGTTCGCTCGCGGCCTATGCCGCCGATGCCGCGCTCGCCTATGGCCTCAACATGATCGAAGGCGCCGGCGACAAGATGGAAGACTTCGGCGATGCCGCCGGAACACAGGCCCGCCGCCTCAAGCGCGATGCGGGTTACAGGCTCGATTCGATGAGCGACAGCCTGCGTTCGAACGGCCGCCGCGCCAGCCGCAAGACCTCGCGCGCCTATCGCGACTTGCGTGCGCGGCTGAACAGCTAAACCGAATTTAAACCAAAGCGGCTTAGCGGCGTGACAGGGTTGCCTGTCGCGCCGCTTCCGCTATGGGGCGTGGCCGTATCTCCTCCCCCGAATGGAAGAACGGACCAATGGAAGAAAAAGAGAGCAAACAGACGCTCTATCTGGTGATGGGCGGCCGCGTGACCGACCCGCGCAGCGTGACCTTTTCCGACCCGGAAAGCATCCACGTAGCCGGTGTTTTCTCGAGCTATGAAGATGCCGAAAGCGCCTGGCGCGGCAATGCACAGCGCACGGTCGACGATGCCGAGATGAAGTACGTCATCGTCCACCTGCACAAGCTGCTGGACCCGGAAGCCTGAGGACCGGTCGGTTATGGGCTATTCGATCCGGTCGTTCGAGGAAGGGGATGCCAAAGCGCTGGAAGCGCTCGGCCGCGCCGCCATCGGAGCGATCGGGCCGGAAGCCTATAGCGAAGAGCAGGTCGAAGCCTGGCTCGAACATTATCCGGGCGCCGACTTTTACGAAGAGCATGCCCGGGCAGGGTCGCTTTTCTTCATCGCCGCCGACGATGAGGACCAGCCGGTCGCCTATGCCCTGCTGGAGCCGACCGGCCACCTCGACCACCTCTATTGCCACCCCGACCATACGAAGGAAGGGCTCGCCTCCAGCCTGCTGGAGACGGCGGCGCTCTATGCCAAGTATCACGGGATCACCCACCTCTTCACCGAGGCGAGCGAGATCGCCAAGCCGGCTTTCGAAAGCGCCGGCTATACGGCCATGAAGAAGCGCACCTTCGAGATCGAGGGTGTCGAGATCACCAATTGGGCGATGGTGCGCACGATCGCACCCGTGACGGGTACGAAAACGGCGAAGGCCTGAACTGCGTCCCGCTTGCGCGGGGACGCAACGACATCAGACGAATTCGATCTTGTCGACGAGGTAGAACTTGTCGCCGCTGGGCACGGTGACTTCGATCTCGTCTTCCACCTGCTTGCCGATCAGCGCACGGGCGATGGGCGAAGTATAGCTGATACGGCCCTTGCTCGCATCGGCTTCGGTCTGGCCCACGATCTGGTACTTCACCGGCTTGTCGTCTTCATCAAGCAAGGTGACGGTCGCGCCGAAGATGACCTTGTCGCCCGAAAGCGTGGTCGGAT
>CAYOWF010000047.1:0-11886 GCA_964407585.1 uncultured Qipengyuania sp. | reverse complement strand
TCTGGATGTCGAGGAAGACGAGGTCGGGCTTCAGCGTCTTGATCGCGCGGATCGCTTCGCGGCCGTTCTGGCAGGTTTCGATCACTTCGACATCCTCGAAGGGTTCGAGCCTCAGTTGGAGGCCCTGGATGGCGAGCTTCTCGTCATCGACGAGGATCGTTCGGATAGTCATTTTGCGGTACTTACCTTCTGGGGGGATCTTATGTCGTCAACGGACGAGGCGCTGGAGGGTTTCGCCAGCGATGTCGCCTTTTCTGCGGCGGACGGCTCCACTTCATCGGCGAATTCGTGCGGAATCTCGATAATCACGGTGAATCCGCCCTTTTCCGGGCTGCGGATTTCGAAGCGGTGGTCGTCGCCATAGGCCTGCGCCAGCCGGTCGCGGATATTGGCGAGGCCCACACCGGTCGAATTGCGGCGCTTGGGCGTGGCCATGACTGCAGGCAGGTCGTCCGCCACGCCGCTGACGTCGACCCCGGGACCGGTATCGGAAACCGTGATCCGAAGGCGCGGGCCGACGATCTGAGCGAGCAGGGAGATCTCGGCCCCTTCCTCCTGCGGACTGACCCCGTATTTGATTGCGTTCTCGATCAGCGGCTGGAGCAACATCGATGGGACCTGCGCTTTCGCCGCGCGCTCTTCGACGCGGAAATCGGTCTGCAGCCGCTCCTCGAAGCGCATGCGCTCGATATCGAGGTATAGCTTCAGCGTCTCGACCTCCTGCGCCACGGTGACCTTGCCGCCGGGCTGGGTCACGAGCGTGTGCCGCAGGAAGCTCGACAGCCGCGTCAGCATGGCATTGGCGGGCTGGGTCTGGTTGAGCAGCACCAGCGTGGAGATCGAGTTCAGCGTGTTGAACAGGAAGTGCGGATTGAGCTGGTATCGCAACATGGCCAGCTGCGCGCTGGTCGCCTGCGCTTCGAGCCGTTCGAGCCGGTCGGCCTGCTGTTCGACCTGAAGGAAGAAATTGATCGCGTAATAGAGCGCCGACCATGCGCCCAGCAGCGTCAGGTCGAAGAAGTAGATCCCGATGAGGATGCGCACGAAGCCGGTTTCGGCCGTCGGCCTGGTCAGGCCCAGCACCCAGCTGTCGATGAAGGCGAAGACGCCCACGGCGAGGCCCAGCGCAAGCGCCGTGCCGCCCCAGGTCACCAGCGGGCGCTGGCGAATGAGATAGGCATAGACGACCGACAGGATCAGGCTGATCGAAAAGCCGGTTATCGTCGCGATCAGGATGACGAAGAAGAATTCGAGTGGCTGGCCGTTGGCGAAGGCCGACATCGCGCGCAGCAGCGCGCTCCCGCCCCAGCCCGCCAGCTGGAGATTCCAGAACGCCCGGTTCTTGTTGTCGAAGAACGGCGTCGGATTGAGGGGCAACACGGCCATCTGCAGGGCCTCCTAGCCCAATTGCGCAGCGCTTTGCCAGCGGCTACGCTATGTCAGTTAGTTGGAGAGAGCCGATGAACAAGCCCGAAAACCTCGCCCACTCGCTCGCCGAGCGTGCCAAGTTCCGCGAAATGAAGGAAGGTACGCAGGAAGACTGGGCGATTATCGGCGCGGAATATCGCGAATTTGCCAAGGACTTGCCCGACCGCGTGCTCGAACATCTCAAGCTGCTCGACGGCGATTTCGGCGGCTTCCCGGTCTGCCGGCTGGAACATTCGCTGCAGACTGCGACTCGCGCCCATCGCGACGGACGCGACGAACAATATGTCGTGATGGCGCTCCTCCACGACATCGGCGACACGCTGGGCAGCTACAACCACCCCGAAGTCGCCGCCGCCATCATCAAGCCCTTCGTGACCGAGGAAGTGCACTGGATCTGCCAGAACCACGGCGCTTTCCAGGGCTACTATTATTTCCATCACCTCGGCATGGACCGCGATATTCGCGACAAGTTCCGTGAAAGCCCGCATTACGAAGCCTGCGCGGAATTCTGCGAGAAATACGACCAGGCGGCTTTCGATCCGGATTACGAGAGCGAGCCGCTCGAATTCTTCGAGCCGATGGTGCGCCGCGTGATGGCGAAGCCGCTCGCCTCGATGTACGCAAAGGCGGTAGAAGACGAGGCCTAGTCCCGCAGCGCGGGGAAGCGCCGAGACCAGTCGGCTTCGCCCGGTTTCCAGTCGTTCGCGGCAATCAGCCGCTTCAGCACGGCGGTTTCGGCCACGATCATCGCGAGCCGTTCGTCCCAGCCGTCATGCGTGCGCTTGCGCAAGAGGCCGCCCGAATGCTTCGGTCCCCATGCCCGCATCCAGTCGGCGGCGGCGTCGGGGTCGTAACCGGCATTGAACATCAGCCAGGGCATCATCCGGTCCGCTTCGCGCTCGCTCCGGCGCGTTTCGCGCCAGCTCCAGCGTTCGCTTTCCTTGCGCCCCGGGTGGTTCTGGATCACATGCGCCAGTTCATGGGCCACCGCTGCCGCGAAGGGATCGCGCGAAAGGCCAAAGGCCATGAAACCGTCGCCGAAGAACACCGTATCGGTGCTGGAATAGGCGGTGTCGTCGGGCGTGAGGCGGAACTTCGCGGCACAGATCTCGACCGGGATAAAGGAGGCTTCACGCTGGACCCGCCCCGGCCCGTTTACCAGCGCAAGCGTAACCGGCCCCTTGCGCATCCTGCGACCCAGCTCTTCCTCGATCTGCAGCGTGCGCCGGATACCCGGCTTCGTGGGTTTCCAAACCTCGGCGACCTCGTCCCCACCGATAGCTTTTAGGGTCCAGTTGGGGCCGATCCCTTCACTGGCCGCCGGCGAATCCTTCGCGACCGCCTGGACTCCGATGTCGCCTGCCAGTTGCAGTGCGCTGCGCACCTCGTCGGGCCGTGCGTAATTGGCGACATCGTGGACGAGCAGGCCGATGGAAGGCATCGTCTGCGGGCAGAAGGCCCGGTTTGCGCGGGCCAGCTGCCAGCCCGTGTCGAACAGCAGGCCCTCGCGCTGCTGGAACAGGGCAAGGGGATTGGCTGTCGTGCGATCCTGCGCCGAGACGGGTGCCGCCAGAACGGCAACCGCCGCAAGCGGCGCGAAAAGCACGCGCAGGAGCAAGGTCAGCCTTCGCTGTCTTCGATATATTGCGCCAGCCGTTCGTAGCCGACCGCGCCTTCGAAGACCTGATCGCCGACCACCCAGCTCGGGGTTCCGGTGAAGCCGAGCTGGCGGGCCATGCCGTCGTTCCGAACCAGCTCTGCAGTCACTTCATCCGACATGCCGTAATCGCGCGCGGCATCCATATCCATGCCGGCCGAACGCGCAGCCGCGGTGATGTTTTCGGGAGTAGGCGTGCCGAGCCCGAAGAGGGCGTGGTAGAAGGCATCGTACTTGCCCTGCTTGGCCGCCGCGAGGCCCATCCGCGCCGATGCTTCGCTGCCGTTGAAGATCGGCCATTCGCGGATCACGACGCGCAAGTCGGGATCGGCCGCGATCAGCCGGTCGACATCGGCAACCGTCGCGCGGCAGTATCCGCAGGCGTAATCGGTGAATTTCACCAGCGTCTTCGAACCATTGGGGTTACCAAGCACGGCTCCTTCGAACGGACGCGAGACGTTTGCCGAAATGGAAGCAAGCCGTTCGCTGGTCTCCTGCGACTGGTAGGCCGCGGCCATTTCCGGAAGGATATCCGGATTGGCGACGAGATAGTCGCGCGTATGCCCATCTCCCAGCCCGCTGAAGACAAAGCCGGCCGCCCCGGCAAAGCCGGCGATCAGCGCAATCACGACTGTCAGTAGGTGTTTCATAAGTGCCCCTGCCTTGAAATTTCTGGCGCTACCTGCGTCCTTCGCAGGCGCGCTTGTTCGCCTCGCAGGCCTGCTCCATCAGTGCGCGGGCCTCATGTGCGATGTCCTGTGCGCGGATCCAGTCCGCCGAACCATATGGTAGCCCGGCCTCGGCCGCCTGGGCGCTGCGCAGCGCAAGCGGATATTGCCGGTTCATCACCTGCTGTTCGGCGCTGGCCAGACGCGCACGCGGCATGTCGCCGCGCGCGGCATAGACTACCCCAAGCTGGTACCAGGCGAAGGGATTGAAGCGATCGCGTCCCACGGCGGCACGCAGGACGCGCTCCGCCTCTTCGTAGTTCGATTCGTCTTCCGTCGCGATGAGCGCATGACCGAGCATGGATGCGATGAGCGGCTGGGCACGAGTCAGTTCGACCGCCTTTCGCAGCGGCACCACGGCTTCTTCCGGCCGCCCCGATTCGAGCAGGACCTGCCCCTTGAGCTCGAGGAAATAGGGATCCTCGGGGGAGCGGGCGATCAGATCGTCGGCCGCCGCCAGGGCCCGGTCGATGCGTGCCTCCTTGTGATAGGCATAGGCACGCGCAAGCAAGGCGGGTGTGGACGTGTCGCTTTCCGGATAGTCGCGCAGCGTGAATTCCGGCTTGGCGACATAGCCCTGCAGCTTGGCCTTCACGCGCTGGAACCGCTCTTCCCATTGCGGGTCGAGCGGCGCATCCCAAGCCGGATCGACTTCATAGGTTTCCCGCAGCTTCGAAATGCGGTCGCCCGAAAGGGGGTGCGTACGATAGAAGCCCGCCTCGTCGTTCTGGCTGATGCCGCGACGGAATTCCTGGTTCAACAGCTTGCCGAAGAAGGCGAGCGATCCCTTGCCGGTAATGCCCGCCTCGGAGAGATACTCGGCCCCGGCGGCATCGGCGCTGGCTTCCTGCGTGCGGCTGAAAGCGAGGAATTTCCCGAGCGCGGCCTGCTGGCCCATCGCCATGATGCCCATGGCCGCCTCTCCCGCGCCGGCCAGCGCTGCGCCCAGTCCGGCAAGCATCGAAAGGATCGAGATGCGTCCCGCCGTCTGGTAGCCTTCTCCGATACGGATGACATGGCCGCCGGTGATATGGCCCAGTTCATGCGCGATGACGCCCTGCACTTCGTTGGCGGTTTCCGCGGCATCGATAAGCCCGGCGTGGATATAGACCGCCTGCCCGCCGGCGACGAAGGCGTTGATCGACGGGTCGTTGATCAGCACCACTTCGACATTTCCCGGCTCGAGCCCGGCAGCATCGATCAGCGGTGCCGAAATCTCTTCGAGGAAGGCTTCGGTCTCGGCATCGCGAAGCACCGACTGCGCGGCAGCGGGCTGCGCGGCGAGAACGGCAAGCGCAAGCAGGCCGAGAATATGGGAAACGAAGCGCATCGTGAGCCCAGCCTAAGGGGTTTGCGGCTGAACCGGAACTGAAACCTTCGCATTCTCGCGCAGGAATTTCAGCACACGGTCGCGCACCAGCGGATCGCGCCGCCACGGGCTGGCCAGCGCGAGCAGGGGGGCATTGTGATTGCCATCGGGCATGTACAGCGTCTCGACGGCCCCACCCGCCGACTCCATCGCGCGGGTCAGCGCGCGCGTATTCCGAGGCTTTACCAACGTATCCTCCTCGCCATGCACCAGCAGCAGGGGCGGGGCATCGCCGCGCGCATGGGTGACCGGCTGGCTTTCTTCGCCCGCCCCGACCGAGCCGAAGGCGGCTTTCGTGGAGTCGCTGTCGAAGGGGAAGAAATCATAGGGCCCGGCCAGACCGACGACGCCGGCTACGGCCCCGCCCGGAACACCGGCCTGCTCCAGCAGAAGCGGATCGAGCGCGACCTGCGCGACGTTATAGGCGCCCGCCGAATGGCCGCCGAGGAAGATGCGCTGGGGATCGCCACCGAATCCGGCGATGTTCTCGTGCACCCAGCCGACCGCTGCGGCGGTGTCGTGGAGCATTGCGGGATAACGCCCCTCTTCGCCCAGCCGGTATCCGCCGAGCACGACGATATACCCTTCGGGAGCGATGTTACGCGCAATGAAGCCGTAATGCGCCGGGTCGCCATGTCTCCAGCTGCCGCCATGGAAGAAGACCAGCACCGGCAGCGGGCCCTCCGCATCCTTTTCGCCATAGACCAGCAGTCGCTGGCGCGCGCCATCGCCGGTCGAAGCTTCGTGCAGCCGCTCGACACCGGTCGAAGAGCCGAACAGAGCGTCCACCGCATCGAGAACTGCATGACCGTTTTGCCGGACTGCCAGCCAGAGCGCGAGCGCGCCCAGCAGGACCAGCGCGAGGAGAATGCCGAGGGCCCACATCATCCGGCGCTTCACTGCACTGTCTCGGTCGCGCCCGTGCCGACCGAATCGACGATCGCTTCCGCCTCGCCGTCTTCGAGCAGGCCCATGGAAGCGAGGAAATCGTGACCCTCGTCATAGCCTTCGCCGAGCCACAACGGCACCTCGGCCGCCTCCAGCGCGGCCCTGGCGGCAATTTCTTCGGGGCTCATCGCCTCGCCGACCTTGCGGATGAAGACCGCCCGGATGCGCCCCGGATTGTCGACCGCGATGGAGGAAAAGGCGGTCAGATCGCCCTGCGAATCGTCGCCGATCAGCGCGAAGCGGATATCGGGATAGGTCGCGAGTATCCCCTCGATCGCCGCGCGCTTGTGCGTGCCATGGCTCGACGATCCGAAGGTTTCGCGATTGAGACCCCAATCGCGCAGGTGGATCGGCCCCAGCGGCAGTCCGCGCCCCTTCATGTAGGTGACGAGATAGGAAAACAGGTTCCAGGGGCTCGACGAAACATAGAAGAACGGTCGGCGCGATGCGGGAAGGTGTTCGCCGGCATGGCCTTGCCCGCCGGCAAGGGGCTCTTTGCCCCCGAGAGCGTTGAAGAACATGTCCGCTCCCGGGACGAGGATCCGTTCCTCGGGCATTTCCATCAACACGCGCCGCCAATTGCGCATGACGGCACGGAAATTGCCGGTGATGCCGGTCTCGATGATAGTGTCGTCGATGTCGGAAATCATCGCGAGGCCGGTCGACCGGCCGGGTGCCAGCACATGGCCGTCGACGCATTGGTCGCCCTCGGCATTCGCCCAATGGAGGGTCACCTTTTCCCATTGCGGATGCTCTTCATAGCCCCATTCGCCTTCGAGCCGGATGTCGAAGTGGACAAAGCCTTCCTTGTCGGTGATGCCTTGGTGCCGGCGTGTCTCACCCTGCGGCGAGACCAGTTCCAGCTCGACAGGGAAATCCCGCGCTTCGTGACTGGCGAATTGCGCCATCATCGTGCGCATGGCGCGCCATTTCCCTGTCCTGCCGAATTCGCTCTTGCGCGAACGCAAAGCGCGGACGGAAATGAACAGCCGCTCCTCGTTGCGATAGCCGAAATAGGGCTGGATACGGGCAGGAGCGCGGGCGATGAAAGGCATGGGGGTCACCGCTAGCCCGCGGAGCCCCCCTATCTCAACCTCTTATTGGTCTGCCTTGCAGCGAACGGCTGCGCCCTACTGGTTGGCAAGCTTGCGCTGGGCCGATTCCATCAGGATGCTGTCGTGCGGCACTTCGCCGAGAACCTCGGTATCGCCATTGGCGTGGCGACGGACCATGACCAGCGCCATGTCCGGACCGGAACGGGCTACCGCATCGACCGGGAAATGCTCGATCACGTCATGCGCCGCCCTGGCTCCGTGCTCCGAAGCCATGACCGCCTTGATGCTGACGTCGAATGCACGACCGACCGCTTCGTAGAGCGCGCGTCGAGCGGCATCGTCGGTCGTCCGGGCCGCTTCCGACAGCTCGCGTACGGCGGCGAGAAGGCCGGTCAGGCTTTCGGGTTCGGCATGGTCGACGACCGCGACTTCCTGCACGGATTCGACCGGAGCGACATCATAGTAATCTACCGGCTCCGGTTCCAACTCGGCTTCGACTTCCTCGAATTCCTGATCGAGTTCGAGAGGTTCTTCGAACTCCTCCGCCTGGACTTCCGCTTCCACCACTTCGGGCTCGGGCTGCTCGGCGACTTCCGGCTCTTCGTGGACGATTTCTTCGACGATGGCCTCTTCGCTCAATTCGAGCGGGGCATAATCCGCCTCGGGCTCGTCCTCGGGATCCGCCAGTTCGAGCGACGGACGCGCGGCAGGTTGCTCGAAGGAATCGACCTCCGGAACGTCCACTTCGGCAAGTTCGAGCGGTTCACTCTCTTCCCCGGAAACCTCTTCGACTTCTTCGGGAGCTTCGCTCGCCTCGACCACCGGCTCGACATAGTCGGGGAATTCTTCCTCGACCTGTGTCGGCTCGTAACCATAGGCCTCTTCGTCGACGGCATCGCCGTCATAGGCCTCTTCGAACTCGTCTTCCTCATCATAGGGCTCGGGAGAGAGCAGCGAATCGACCGATGGCGCCTTGGGGCGGAACAGCTTGCCCGCATCGGCTTCTTCGGCCTCTTCCGGTTCGGGCGTTTCCGAGAGCGTCGCCAGATCCACGGTCTTCTTGCCGCGCGTGCCGGCATTGACCAGCGAAAGCAGGCGGCTGTTGAGGTCGATGTCGGCCAGCGGGTTGACCACCTCGTCGACGTCCTCCTCTTCGGGCTCTTCCTCGTCCCAGTCCGGCAGGCCGTAATCGGCCGCCGTGGTGATGCCGCCTTGTGCCGAATCATCGAACTGCTCCTCGCCAGCGGGCGCGCCGCCGATGGGATTGCCGAGCGCATCGGTCAGGCGATTGCGCTTGGGCGCAGCGTCTTGGAACGGGAGCGTTTCTTCTGTCACGGCTTCCTCCGGCTGGGAATCTGCAGCTGCGTAGATGGCGGGATCGTTGGCTTCGAAATCTTCGTCGTCGATTTCGTCTTCGGGCTCTTCTTCGCAATCGCCGAAGCTCGGGCTCGGCAGATCGCCGAAGACGCCCGACTCGTTGAGCGCGGCACCGCGCAGTTCGAGAATGTTGTCTTCGCTGTCCCAGTGGTCGCCCTCGTCGTCGAAGGCGGATTCCTCGGCCACTTCCTCGTCCTGCTCCTGGCTGTCGAAACGGACGATCTCGGCAGTCGGAGCCGGTTCGGCCTCGACTTCGGGCTCGGGCTCATCGGCGGTCTTGCCGTAATCCATCGCGCGGTCGATTTCCTCGAGCAGCGCGTCGGCGGTGTGCGCGTCGGCCACTTCCTTCCAGTTGACGACCGCGTAGACGAAATCGATGGTGTCGTGATCGCTCGAATAGGGCAGCAATATCCCGCGATAGGCCACCGTCTTGCCTTTTGCGTTGGGCGATTCGGCTTCGAAGGTCACCGGCGCCTGCGCCTGCACTACCTTGAGGTAATTGTCGGCAATCCTGCTCAGCAGGGATCCCTGCGGGATTTCCTGCAAGGTCTCGATCGGCTCGAGCTCGCGGCATTCCTTCATCAGCTCTTCACCGATGAACTGAAGCGTGGGCGTGGCGCTGCCCGTCGAAAAATCGAACAGCACCGAATAGGGGCCGAAATCTCCAAGGAATTCAGGCTCCAGGTCTTCGATGTTGGGCAGGTTGTTGTCGCCGAGGAGGCTCGACCAGTGATTGTAGGCGCGGACCTGCTTGCGGCGTTCGTCCTGGCCCACGGGCGAGGGCGGCGGGTTGGAATGCGCACCGTCGTCATAGCCGGTGTCATCGGAATCATCGTCGAATTCCCGACCCGCATCGAATGCGTCGAAATCTCCGCCAAGCCTGTCCATCGCAGCAATTGTCCCCGAAAAGAATGATCTTCGAGGTTCGGGTATGCGCCCGACGTGCTGAAAAATTGGTTAAAGTCGCCTCAACCCTTTTCGCGCGGGTCCGTCAGAGCATGTAGCGCATCTTGATGGTCATCGCGCGGTTCTGGCCGTTCATCTCGAACACCGCATCGGAGAAGCTCGGCGGCCCCATGCGCACCTTGGCATCGCGCGAAAAGCCGAAGCCTTCCTTGGGCATCATGCCCAGCGCGCGGTCGGCCTTGCCGTTGGCGTTCTCGTCATGCAGCAGGGCGATGGCATAGCGACCAGGCTTCACATCGCTGAAGGTCAGCGTGATCGTGCCTTCATTCGCCGCGACCCTGGCCGATTGCGCGCCGGCCACGCCGCGGCATTTGGGGAAGGTCTTCTCGTTCGCCGTCATGCAGGCGAGTACGACGCCATCCGCATTGCGCAGATTCGTGATCGTCACCGTGATCGTCGAGCCGTCGCCCGGCGCAGGCGCGCCCGCGGCCAGCGCCATTGCCGCGAGGAGAAGCAGGGCGACCTTGGTCATATATTTGCGCTCAGTCCCTTGTCGGTTCCGCAGACCCGGTCCCAGAACCGGAAATAGAGGCCGTAATTGCATTTGTACTCTTCATGATGACGTTGGTGATGGCTGGCCGTTATCAGCCAACCCCCTAACCTCGAGTGAACCAGCCGCCGGGGGAACATCTCCCACCCCATGTGATTGGTCACCCCCATTACGGTCATCACCAGCAAGACGAAACCCAGCATGGCGACATGGATGGGGACGATAAAGACCAGCAGCGGAATGACCACCGCCCCGGTGATCGCTTCCCACGGATGGAAGCTCATCGCCGCCCAGGCCGTGGGCGGGCGGCTGGCATGGTGCACGGCGTGCATCGCGCGGAACCAGGCCGGCCGGTGCATCAGCCGGTGCGTCCAGTAGAACCAGGTGTCGTGCAGGAAGAGATAGAGCAGCGGTGCGAGCGGGAGATACCACAGCGGCATCGCGTCCCATTCGCTGTAGATGCGCGTCCAGCCGCGCTCCTGCCAGCCCCAGGCGACCACGCCCGCCGGAATGCCGTAGACTGCCGCCGAAGCGAGCGACCAGCCGATTTCCCGGCGGATCTGCGGTCCCAGGCTGACGTGATAGCCGGGCCGCCGCCGATTGGTCGCCCAGGCGAAAATCCCCGAGGAGGCGAGATAGCGCAGCGCCACGATGACGGTCATCGCAAGCGCGGAAAGGATGATGGCTGTCCACATGGCGTTGCAGGCACCTATGCCGCAAACCCAAGCCGGGCAACAGGCGCTTCTATTCGCTGTTCCCCCAGGGCGCACAATGCGGGTCGAGCCCGACGGTCGCGCGGCGCAGCGATGTCCGGGCGATCCGCTCGACCTCGGTCTTGCGGCGTGCGGCGGCGAGCGGCTGGAGCGGGGCGGGGCGCACGATTTCGCCGTCATAGCCATCGGCCACCACGATGCCGCAGCAATCGGGGCGGTAATCCTCGCTATCGAGCACGCCCCGGTCGAGATGCGGCGGCAGGCCCCAATAGAAGCGGTCGCAGAAATCGAGATAGTCGGGCCACTTCCCGTCGCCGAGCAAATCGCCCCGCTGGACCTTCACCTCTACGATGATGACGCGGCCCTTGGGGTCGAGCCCCATCAGATCCGCTCGCCGTCCGTTGCGCAGGGGCATTTCGGGCAACAGCCACACATCGTTGCGCGCGAACAGGCGCTGGATGCCGCGGCACACGCTGCCTGCATCAAGGACGGCATCTGCGGAAGGTTCGATAACGGGAGAATCGCTCATGGCGATTGGATGGAACAGAATGGGAACGCGGTCAAGCCGCGACCCGCTTGATACTACTCTTCGGGAGCGAGCGCGAGAATGGCTTCGCGCGCGTTATGGAATTCGCGCCACAGGGTCAGCGCCGCGCTGGTCGTGTCATGGCCCTGCCCATCGAGCGACAGCAGCGCGCGCAGGCCCGGCTGCATGACTGCGGCCAGGTCGTCGATGCCGCGCGCAATCATCGCGTGCTTCGGCCCGCCAAGCGCCACGGCCCTTTCGGGCAGGCTGCGAATGCTCTCGTCCGCCGGTTCTTCGCCGAGCTGCGCGAGGATCCCGACGGCCGTTGCCGCCTCGTGCACCGCGTCCCACTGCGCGGCGAGCGCGGCGGGCTGGTCGAGACGCAAGTTCTCGTCGCCCGCTGCCGGCCGCATCGTCGCAAGCGACAGATCGAATTCGTGGGACATCGCGTTCATGGGGCCAACGCTACGCCTGCGCGCTTGCCAAATTGCTAACGCGAGGGTCGCGCAAACGATTTTTGCGCTATTTCTGCTGGCAGGCAGGCGACGCGCTTGCTAAGCGCCCCGGCCACGAGATGCACCCGTAGCTCAGCTGGATAGAGCGCTGCCCTCCGAAGGCAGAGGCCACAG
>CAYOWF010000046.1:0-12062 GCA_964407585.1 uncultured Qipengyuania sp. | reverse complement strand
GCCGTATGGAAAACATGATCCTGATGGGCGACATCAAGATCCCGAAGGAAGCCATTTCGCGCCAGATCGCCGAATCGGTCGACCTGATCGTGCAGGTGAAGCGCCTTCGCGACGGTTCGCGCCGCACCACCAACATCACCGAGGTGATCGGGATGGAAGGCGACGTGATCGTGACGCAGGAACTGTTCAAGTTCGAGTATCTGGACGAAAGCGAGGACGGCAAGATCCTCGGCGAGTTCCGCAGTTCGGGCCTGCGACCCTATACACTGGAAAAGGCCCGCCAGTTCGGGTTCGACCAGGCGTATCTGGAAGCGTGTCTCTAAGGCACTAGCCGCGCAAGATCCCGGGTATGGCGACCGCCAGCAGGCCGCCGCCAACCACCGCGCAGGTCAGGAACAGCCCGGTCCAGGGCACCCACCCCACCCCGTCGATGCGCGCGCGCTTCAGCCGGCGGCGCTCCATCAGCAGCGTGAAGAGCGCGAACAGCAGGAATCCGGCGCCCCACAGGGCAAGGATGTCCGCATCGCTGGCAAAGGTGAGGAATTCATGCATTGCGCGCGCCCATATGGTGGCGCATGTATCGCAAGCCAAGACCGTGAGGGCGCATAACCCTTGCGGAACCGGCCAACCTGTAAGTCGTTGTTAACTCCCAGAAGGCCACGAAGGGTACTTCGGGAAGGAAAAACCGATGATTAAGAAGCTTGTACTCGTTCTCGGCATTACCACGATGAGTCTCGCCGCAACCGCCTGCAATACGGTCAAGGGTTTCGGTGAAGACGTCGAATCGGTCGGTGAAGCCGGAGAAGATGCGATCGACTAAGGACCAGACCCAATGATCAGAAAAATCACCCTTCTTCTTTCCGCATTGACCATGTCGGTGGTGGTGACCGGCTGCAATACGGTGAAGGGCTTCGGCGAAGACGTACAATCCGTCGGCCGGGCCGGAGAAGAAGCGATCGACTGACCCCCCAAGGGTCAATCGAAGCCGGACGCCCGCCCTCGACCGGCGGGCGTTTTGCTATTTGCGCCGGTAGACCAGCGTGAGGTTGTTGGCGGGCATTTCATAGCGCGCCGCCCGTGCGAAGCCGTTTCGATGCGCCACTTCGTCGACCGCAGCGAGATTGCGAATGCCCCATCGGGGATCGCGGGCCTTCAGGCTTTCGTCGAAGGCCAGGTTCGAGGCGGCGGTAGCGACATCGTCCTCGATATAGGGGCCGTAGAGGATCAGCGGCGCGCCGGTTTCGAGCAGGCTTGCCGCGCCCGCGAACAGCCCCTCGGTCGCTTCCCAGGGGCTGATGTGAACCATGTTGATGCAAACCACGGCATCGGCCTGCGCAATCGGCCAATCCCCGGCGCGCGCATCGAGTTCCAGGGGAGCCTCAATGTTCTCGATCCCGGTTTCTTCGGTCCACGCCGTGGTCGACGAGAGCGCATCTTCGTCTGGATCGGTCGGCTGCCAGGTGATCCCGGGAAACCGCCGCGCCATGAACACTGCGTGTTCGCCCGTCCCGCTCGCCACTTCGAGCACGAGGCCACGACCCGGCAATTCCTGCCCCAGCACATTCGCGATCGGAACAGAATTGCGCGCCGCGGCGGGAGCTTCCCGCTTCAATTGACCAGCCGTTCCCGGCCTTCCCAATAGGGCGCGCGCAGGTCCTTGCGCAGGATCTTCCCACTGGCATTGCGCGGCATCACATCGATGAAGTCGATGCTCTTCGGGACCTTGAAACCGGCCAGCCGTTCCTTGGTCCATTGAATCACTTCGGCTTCGTCCACCTCGTGGCCCGGCTTGGGTACGATACAGGCCTTCACCGCCTCTCCCCAGGTATCGTCCGGCACGCCGATAACGGCGACTTCCGCGATCGCCGGATGACCGTAGATCGCGCTTTCGACCTGTGCCGGATAGACGTTCTCACCTCCCGAAATGATCATGTCCTTGATCCGGTCCTGGATGAAGACATAGCCGTCTTCATCCATATAGGCCGCGTCTCCGGTATGCATCCATCCGTCGATGAGCGAGCTCTTCGTGGCATCGGGCAGGTTCCAGTACCCTTCCATGTTCGACGGACTGCGGCAGATGAGTTCGCCCACTTCGCCGCGCGGCAGTTCGTCGCCATTCTCGTCGATGACGCGCAGTTCCACGCCGGGAACGGCCTTGCCCGCCGACTTCATGCGCTGGTTGCCATCGAGATCGTGATCTTCGGGCGGCAGCGCGGCAATCGTGCCGGTCGTCTCGGTCATGCCATAACACTGCAGGAATCCGGCCCCGGGTATGGTCTTGACCGCTTCGCGAAGCAGGTCGAGCGGGATCGGTGCCGCACCATAGAGAACGTATTTGACCGCCGACATGTCGGTGTTCTTCGCACGCGGATGCTGGACCACCATCTGCAGCGCGGCGGGTACGATGAACAGCCGCGTGATGCCCTGCTCGAATGCGTCGAGAACACCGTCGGGAGTGAATTCTTCCTGGACGATGGCGCGAATGCCCGAA
This sequence comes from uncultured Qipengyuania sp., assembly GCA_964407585.1. Taxonomy (GTDB): domain Bacteria; phylum Pseudomonadota; class Alphaproteobacteria; order Sphingomonadales; family Sphingomonadaceae; genus Qipengyuania. The sequence continues at coordinate 9,571 of CAYOWF010000046.1, read as the reverse complement.
CCCATCGCCATAATGCCGAGCCCCGTCCCCCCGATATGCGCACAGGGCATGCAAACGAGGATCGCTTCGTCTTCGTCGTATTGTGCCCAGGGTTGCCCATCATCCTGACTGGGAACGCGCAGCGAAAAGAGGTTGCGGTTGGTCAGCACCGCGCCCTTGGGATTGCCGGTCGTCCCGGATGTGTAAAGCTGGAGCACCGCATCGTCGGGGCCCGCAGCCTCGAACTCGTCGGCAGGCGCAGCCTCGATCGCGGAAAGCGCATTGGCAGTCGAAATGCAGGTCGGAGCGGTCTCCATCTGGCTGCAGGCCTTCTCCGCCAGTTCTTCGAACCCTTTCCCGAGAAACAGCAATTTCGCGCCCGTATCGCCGAGGATATAGGCTATTTCCGGAGCAGCCAGCCGCCAGCCGATGGGGACCATCACCGCACCGACGCGCGCAGCCGAATAGAACAGATCGAAATAGTGGCGCGAATTCTTGCCGAGCCAGGCGATCCGGTCACCCTTGCCCACGCCGCGCGCGGCCAGCATGGCGACGATCTTCCGGCTGCGGGTTTCCAGTTCACCGAATGTCAGCGCATCGTCATCCTGCTCCAGGACGACATTGTCCGGCCTTTCCTCGGCCCAATGGCGGATGAACTGGTCGAAACTCAGCTTCTCGGAATCTGGCATACACGGCTCTCCTCTGGGCGCATCATGCCATGCAATGTCCGGCTTGCAAGCGGCCTATTGCCAGCGACCGCCTGCCCTCGCCCGCCGTTCGCGAATGGCGAGCCACAGCAGCAATCCCAGCGGGCCCGCCATGAATGTGGTAAGCAGGATCGGGGCCTGCAGCAATCGCGAGAAACCCTTGGCAACGGCATCGCGCGCGATCCAGAGGCCCACGAAGAGATCGAAGGCAAGGTAGTGTATCCATCCCACGGTTTCTCCGCCGTCGCTGGCGAAGATCGATCGCACGCCTTCAATCGATCCGAAATCGAGCGAAGGTCCCTGCCCTTCCCCCGGGTCGAGCGTGCCTGTCAGGATGCCGATGAGCCCCAGCGCATAGGCGAAGCACAGGAGGCCGACTCCTAGGTAGAGGATGGCCGCCAGCAACGCCGGCCAGCGCGGCAGGAGGATGAGCCCCGCCCACATCAGCATGGCCAGCAGGTTGGCGACAGCGAAAGCGGTATCCCACATGGCGGCTCTCCTCAGTTTTCGACCAGCGCAGGCAGTGAATTCGCAGCACGCAGGATCGCATCGTTGTCATGCACGAAGCGGCCGCGAGCCGCCCGCTTGGCAAGCGCAATGGCGCCCTTTGCGACCAGTTCCGCCTTGATACCGCGATACTGGCGGTATTTCCCGTGCATGAAGAGATTAGCGATCGGAGAAGCGATGATGCCGAGGCGTTCCCCCGTCCGCCGGTCGTTCTCGCGATCGCCGACCAGCAGGCCGGGCCGCAATATGTCGAGCCGGTTGAAGCGCAGCCGTGTGAGTTCGCGCTCGGTTTCGCCCTTCACCTTAAGGTAGAAATTCCGCGAGGCCATATCCGCACCGACCGAACTGATCGCCACGAAGCGATCGACGCCGTGTTCCAGCGCGGCCCGTGCCGTATCGAGGACGAGCTCCTTGTCGACGGCGCGAAAGGCGGCTTCGTCCTCGCCCGCCTTCTTCCACGTCGTGCCGAGCGCGCAGATGACCGCCTTGGGTCGCAGGGCTTCGAAAACCTCGCCCCATTTGGCCGGATCGGCAACGAAATATTCCATCCGGATACCGGGCGGCAGTTTCGCCTCGCGTCGGCCGATCGCCTGGAGCCGGATATCTTCCCGCCCGACGCATTCTTCCATGACCTTGCACCCGATGAGGCCGGTCGCCCCGACGAGGCACAGGCGCAGGGGCTCAGACATTCGACAGGCCTTCGGGCGCGCGGCCGTAGATTCGGCGACACTGGTCGATCGCGAAGCGGTCGGTCATGCCGGCGATGAAATCGGCGATATGACGACTCTTTTCCGGCTCGCCCAGAGGAAGGCGCTCGACCCAGTCGTCGGGCATGGTCGTCGGGTCCTGCTGGAAGGCGACGAACAGCCGCGCCACGACTTCGCGGGCCTTTTCTGCAGTCTGAATCTGCTCGGGGTGGTAATAGAGCCGCCGGTACATGAATTTCTTCAGCTGGCGCTCTTCTTCCGCGAGCCCTTCCGAGAAGCCCGCAAGCCGTTTGCCCGCACCGCGGATATCGGCAGGGCTACTCATCCCCTTCACCTGGTCGCGCGTGTGTTCGAGCACGTCGTTGACCATCAAGCCGATCTGGCTGCGCACGAGCTCGCGCAGCTGGATATCGCGAGGGGCATTGGGGAAACGCTTTTCCACCCTGCGGAACTGGTCGGCGAGGAAATTGAGCTCCATCAGGTCGTCGAGATCGAGAAACCCCGCGCGCAGGCCGTCGTCGATATCGTGATTGTCATAGGCGATATCGTCCGCCACCGCCGCCACCTGCGCTTCGAGGGAAGGCCAGTCGCCCAGGTCGAGCGGGAAAGCCTTGTCGATGTCCACCAGCGCCCAGTTGGCCGCCGCGACGGGGCCATTGTGCTTGGCCATGCCTTCGAGCGTTTCCCACGTCAGGTTCAGGCCGATATGGTCGGGATAGGGGCATTCGAGCCGTGCCAGCGTACGGATGCCCTGCGCATTGTGATCATAGCCGCCCGCATGACCCATCGCCTCTTCGAGCGCCTTTTCGCCGGCGTGGCCGAACGGCGGATGACCGATGTCGTGGGAAAGGCACAGCGCCTCGGTGAGATCTTCGTCCAGCCCCAGTTCGCGTGCGATGACCCGGCCGATCTGCGCGACCTCGATGCTATGCGTCAGGCGGGTGCGATAATGGTCTCCGTCGGGGGCGATGAAGACCTGCGTCTTCGAGCGCAGCCGGCGGAAGGCGATCGAGTGGATGATGCGATCGCGGTCGCGCTGGAATTCGCTGCGCGGGCCGCGCGCGCCGTCGCGGTCTTCGGCGAATTCGCGGCCGCGGGTTTGCGCGGGATCGGCAGCGTAAGGGGCTCTCTCCATGGAGCGAAGAGGCTTAGGTCAGCCGATTCCCCGCGGCAACGTGAACGAAAAGCGAACCTTGCGGCTTTTCGGCAGGAAGGTGCCCCCGAAAGGCAGGGAAAGCGCCAGAGCCGGAAAATCCACGGCAGCATGGCATTTGGCGGTTCGAAATGCTTGCCAAAGAATTGCCGACGGTCTCTCCGGAATCCTCTTTATGTCGCATTTGTACAATGAACTGTATTTTTAGGCGAGAATCCAATCTGTTGCCGCACGACAATGTATCTCGGTCGAATCGAAAACCGGCAGGACATTGGCATCGGTGTCCACCACCAGCTCGAGTTCGGTACAGGCGAGCACGATCGCGTCGGCACCGGCCTTCTCTTTCATCGTGATTACCGTCTTCAGCGCGCGTTCCGCATCGCGCGTCACGCGGCCCAGCATCAGTTCCTTGTAGATGATGCCGTCGACCAGTTCGACATCGTTGGGATCGGGCGGCAGCAGGTCCACGCCATGCGCCACCAGGCGCTCGCGATAGAAGCTTTCGGTCATCACGAAACGCGTGCCGAGCAGTGCCGCGCTTTCGCATTGCGCTTCGGCCATGGCCTCGCCCACGGCATCGGCGATATGCAGCACCGGTATGGAGATCGCTTCGGTCACTCGGTCGTAGCTCTTGTGCATCGTGTTGGCGGCGATGACGATCGCTTCGGCGCCGGCTGCTTCGAGCTTGCGCGCGCTATCGACCAGAATTGATGCGATCGTATCCCAATCGTCCTCGTTCTTGGCATGGGCGATTTGCGCGTAATCGAGACTGTCGATGACCATCGGGGCGCTGGACATGGGCTGCGCGCGCTTCTGCACCATCTTATTGATGCGTTCGTAATAGGCGCGGGTGGAAATCCAGCTCATCCCGCCGATGAGACCCAATGTGCGCAAAACGAGTTCCCTTGGTTTGCCTCGCGCCGCCCCTGTGCGACGCCTCGATGTTCAAGGGGTTAGAACGGCCTGGGACTGCGCCGGTTCCATGCCGGGAAGCTGCGGCGGCAGGAGCGCTTCGGCGAGCCATATCCGCAGGCCGTTGGCGCTGAGTTCGGGTGCTTCCTCCATCGGGATGTGGCCGATGCCTTCATAGGCGACCAGCGTCGCATTGGGCAGGTGGCGGGCATACCATTCGCCCGCCTCCAGAGGGATCAGCGCATCTTCAGTGCCCCAAATCACCAGCGTCGGCACTTTCACCTGAGCGACGTCTTCCGCTGCGAAACCTACGCGGGGGGTAGAGAAGCGCTGGCGCGTCGCGGCGCGGTTGCCGGGATAGCGGGCCATTTCCCAGTAGCGGTCGACCGCGTCATCGGTCACCACATCCTGGTTGGAGACGCTCTGCGACAGGCTCTTCTCGACGAGGCTGCGCGGCAGGAGCTGGCTCATGATGTCGCCCACGACCGGCCAGCCTGCCAGAGTGAAGGCGATGTTGCCGCCTCCCTCGCGTCTCACGGGCGCTCCGCCGGCATCGACCAGTACGAGCGCATCGAGCCGCCATGGCTTCTCCATCGCATAAGCCATGGCGATCCCGCCGCCCATCGAATTGCCCACCAGGGTGAAGGTCTCGATACCCAGCTTCTCGGTCACGGCGTCCAGATCCGCGCCGAAGCCTTCGGCGCTGTAATCGCTGTCGGGCGCGGGTCCGGTCAGGCCATGGCCGCGCTGGTCGTAGCGGACGACCCGATAATCCTGGCTAAGGATATCGGCCCATTGCTGCCAGGTATGGAGGTCTGCGTTCGAGCCATGGAGCATCACAATGACCGGCGCATCGCGTGGTCCTTCGTCGCGCAGGTGGATTTCGCGACCCTCGCCGATATCGAGGAATTGCGAGGGGGCGGCACCGTATTTGGCGCGCATTTCCGCAGGATCGGTATCGGGCACGCGGAAAATCAGGAACGCCACGACCAGCAGCGCCGCCAAAATGCCCAATCCGCACCAGACCCACTTCATCTCAACTCATCTCCAAAGTTCATCCCAGAGGATGGACCGCATAGAACACTGTTACGCGGGTAGGAAAGTCAGCGCGCATCCATGTCCGCAATCCACTTGCGGACTGCCTCGGTGCCTTCCCCGTCCACGGTGGCCTTGCCGAGTTCGGGCATTGCCACGCCTGGATCCTTGCTCAGCATGCGGTGCAGCAGGATGGATTCGTCGGGCTTGCCCGGCACGATGTCATAGAGATTCGTTCCCGCCCCGCGCCCCGCAGCCACCGGGCGTTTCATGATGCCGATCGCCTTGGGGTCGTCCTGTTCCCAGCGCAGGTCGAGCCCGCTGTTCGACGCCGTGGCGCCCGGACGGTGGCAATGCGCGCAATTGACGTCGAGATAGGCGCGCGCGACAGCTTCCGCGTCGGCATTCGCGCGGTCTTCCCACAACGGAATCGAGTCCAAACCCTCGTGCTCCAGGCCGAACACGGCATCGAGCCAGATGGCCTCTAGATTGCGCGTCTTGGGGCCGATCGGGGTAACCGCGCCATCGAGGCCGTGGCATTCCTTGCACTGGTTCTTGTTCGGCACACGGTAGCTGATCGCCTCGCCCGCGGGAGTGGTCACGTCGACCCGCGCCCCCGCCACGGCCAGCCGGGCTTCGGTCTGCTCCTCGTTCCACAGATAGGGTAGCGCCAGCCAGCCATCGGCGCGGTGCAGCAGCACACGCGTTTCGATCAGCCGCCGATCCGCGCCTTCACCGAATGCGAAAGTCTTGATCAGCGCGCTACCCACGGGGAACTGGAGCAGCCCGCCCTCCCCGACAGTCGGCGCGCCATTGGAATAGACGAACCGGATCTTTTCCGCGCCGTCCGAATAGAGCGGCGTGTTCAACCGGTAGGACTGGACCGCAGAAGCGGGCGCCTGCACCGCGAGATCGCCGATGAAGAAACCGTAATCGGACAGCTGGCGCGGCAGGCCTTCCTCGATCGCCCGATGGTTCACCTCGGAGGAGGAACGTGCCTGTCCGATCGCCCCGAACAGGCTGAATGCGGCCAATCCGAGGATTACGGTGCGGATCATCCCAGGCGGTCTTCCAGTTCGGCAGGCGCGCCGATGCCTTCGCGGTCGAATTCGCCTTCGGGCGCGGGCGCAGAAAGCGGGGCGGGCTGCGCATCGTCCAGCCCCTTGCCCTGCTCGGTCAAATTGAGCGTCCATCCGGGCGCATCGCCTTGAACGTAGAGACTGCCGAGCCCGTCCCACATGATCGGCGGAAGCGCCCCGCCGAAGGCGGCGAGCAGCATGTCCGCCCCATCCAGCTGCGGATCGTAGCCGCCCCCCTCGAAGGCATTCTCGCCCACCACGACCTCGCGCGGGAACGGATTGTAGCGCTCGTCGTCAAACGGCAGGACATAGGCAAGAACCATGACGGGTGCGGTCGGGTTGCCCGACAGGACATTGCCTTCGACCAGCACATTGTCGTTGGCCATGACCATGATGCCGGTGCCGCGCCGCACGCCGGCGACGATATTGCCCGGAGGCGCGAAATTGGGCGTATCGTTGGCGACCACCAGATTGTTCCGCACGATGACGTTGCCCCCGCCCATCACCGGCAAATTTGGCAGGTCGAAGACGAGAATGCCGCCGGTATTGCGCGTGGCGACATTGTGTTCGACCAGCGCATTGCGGCTGTTCTCGATCTCGATCCCCGCGACGTTGGCCTCGGCGATCGAATTGCGCACGGTGATCCGATCGGACTGGCCGACGTAAATGCCCGCGTCGCTCGCGCCGGTCACCTTGACGCCATCGACCAGCACGCCGGTGCTTTCGACCGGATAGATGGCATAGGCCCCGTTTTCGGGGTGCGGGCCGCGCGTCCATGTCACGCGCAGGCGGTGGTAGACGATATTGTCCGCGCCCTTGGACTTGATCCCGTCGCCCTTGGGGTTCTCAAGCGCGAAATCGCGCAGGGTGACATTGTCGGAAGTGACCAGCAGCCCTTCGCCCGAGCCTTGCTGGGTGGTGAAATCGAGCACCGTACCATCCATGCCCGCCCCGCGCAGGGTAACGTTGTCGACATCGAGGCTCAGCCCGTCGGTCAGTTCGTACCGCCCCGCCGCCAGCACGATTTCGTCGCCCGGCGCGGCAAGGATAAGCGCTTCCTGCAGGCGCTCCTGCGCGCCTTCTCCCGGCTCTACCGTGTGGACCTCGGCCGCGAGCGGGCTCGCGCTTGCCAGCAAGGCGGCGAAAATGGCGATGCGATTCATGTCTCTCTCCCTCTCGGCCACCATAGTGCCGAGAGGGTGAACGAATGCAAGCCGGTGTTTACCGCGACGCCAGTTTCGCCGCTGCCAGACCATCCACCGACAGCTTGCGGCCGGGTGCGAGGGCGAGCGCCTTTTCGAAAGCCTGCGCCGCATCATCGTGCCGACCCAATGCGAGCAATTGCAGGCCGAGCATCTCGTAGCTCGGCGTGGTCATCGGCGGCGGCCCGAAGACTTCCGGCAGCGCCGCTTCGGCTTCGCCCGCTTCCGCGAGCAAGGCCAATGCCTCGTCGGTACGTCCTGCGGCCAGCGCCACTACGGCTTCGCCTTGCGCCAGCTGGCGGGCGACCCAGGGCATGACATAGGTGTTGAGGCTGTCCTCTTCGGCCAGCACCGCCTCGATCTCTTGCGCGAGCCCCTGCATTTCCCGGAGCGCCGCCTTCGCCGCGGCTTTGTCGCTTTTGGCAGCCAGCAAGCGCGCGGTCGCCATATCGAACCGCGTCAGGAGGAAACCGTCGCCTTCTATCGGGAGCGGGTCCGGCCATTCGCCAGTGACCGCGCCCTGCCACAGGGCGATCGAGCTGTAGCTGGAAGCCGCCCCGAAACCGAGCCGCCGGTCCGAACCCTGCGCAATCGCCTCGAGGGCCTGTGCACGGCAGCGATCGACCATTCCGCTCGCATCCTTGCCCTGCTGGAGCAGCGAATAGACCAGCCATTCGTTGTAATGCCCGCAATCGGCGGGTCCGCGCCCCATTTCGGCGCGCTGGCGATCCACCACCGCATCGGCCAGCGTATTGGCCCGTTCCGAAGCCTGCCAGTCGCCCAGCGCATGGAAGATATGGCTGACCATGTGCTGCGCATGGCCCGCATTCGGCGCGACCACGGCATAGCGTTCGGCCATCCGCGCACCCAGCGGCGCATGGATCGGATCGTCATAGGAATGGATCAAATAGTGGAGGATCCCGGGATGCTTCTCATGCGTCATGAAGCCCGGTTCGAGCAGGCCTGCGGCCTCCATATACAGCGGCACCTGCCGCCCGCCGTGCGAGGTCCCGAGAATGGCGAGACCGGTGAAGGCCCGCGCATCGATATCTTCCGGATCGCTCTCATGCAGCGCGCGCATCTTCGCGAGATAGAGGTAATCGCGCTCTTCCTTCGTGCCCTCGCCGTAAAGCGTCTCCACCGCATCGAGCCACATGGCTTCGCGCGGATTGCGAGCCTTTGCGCGCCGCTCCGCCGGGGTGGCACCGAGCTGCGCGAGCACCTCCAGCGCCCTCTCGCGATCCTGCTGTTCCCACAGCGGATGGTTGTAGGTCATCGCCTCGCCCCAATAGGCCATGACGAAGCCGGGATCGGCCTGTCGCGCCTGCTCGAAGGCCTCGGCGGCACGCCCGTATTCGAAATTGTGCAGCAGAGCGAGCCCGCGCAGGAACGGCTCCCTCGCCGCGTCGTTCGCGCTGGTTTCCATCACCATATATTCGGCACCGACGAGGCCGTTCGCCTCCTGCTCGCTTTCCGAGTGGCCGTCATGGGCATGGGCCGCAGTCGCCAGGACGAATGCCGCAGTCGCGATGAGCATCGATTTCATGATGTGTCTCCCTCCGGAGCGCATCATGCCTCGGGTCCGCGGACTTGAAAAGTCTCTCGCTTATCCGCTTGTAAAGGAACAGATGGCGGCAGAAGTCCCGACTACTTCGACCAGCTTCGCATTTTCGACATTTCGGATCCGTTCGAGGAATTCGACCGTGCTGGTGGGCAATCCGGCTTCGCGCTCGCGCTGCCCGACGCGCTCGAGTTCGCGCAATTGGCCGATGGACAGACGCTCCGACAGCCGCGTTCCCATGCAGGCGGCGATGGGCTGCGGCACACCGCGTTCGACCAGCGCGGTCTCGATCCGTCCGGCGGTGACGCGTTCGAGCCCGCCGAAATAGCCCCACACGGCGATCCCGAGGATCGCCAAAAGCGCGATGGCAATCAGGGTCTTGCGCATGATGTCAGTCGAGAGCCTTGACGATTTCCTCGACCATCTTCTTGGCATCGGACAGCAGCATCATCGTCTGGTCCATGTAGAAGACGTCGTTGTCGACCCCGGCATAGCCCACGCCGCCCATCGAACGCTTGATGAAGAAGACCTGCTTGGCCTTGTCCACATCGAACACGGGCATGCCGTAGATGGGCGAAGACTTGTCGGTCTTCGCCGCCGGGTTCACCACGTCGTTCGCGCCGATGATGAAGGCGACATCTGCCTGCGCGAATTCGGAGTTGATGTCTTCAAGCTCGAAGACGTTTTCGTAAGGCACGCTGGCTTCGGCGAGCAACACGTTCATATGGC
>CAYOWF010000045.1:0-12131 GCA_964407585.1 uncultured Qipengyuania sp. | reverse complement strand
CGAACTGGTCGAAGCGGGACCCAATTCGCTCGCGGGGAAACTGCGCGAAACCGTCGTCGCCTAGTGTTCGTTTTCCTCGAATTTCGCGACATACCGACTGACTGCGGCAGCTATCACCTGCCCATCACGGCTGTTGGCGGGTAGCTCGTAAAGCGATTCGAGATAGGCGTGGTCGAAGTCGGTCAGTTCGCGCGGAGGAAGCCCCGGCCCGAACAGGGTCAGGATGGTGGGCAGGTTCGTCCGTGAAGTGTCGACCTCGTCGCTGACCGACGCGAAGATACGAAATGTGGCGTAGTCGGCTAGCTGGCGTAGCGTCATGCCTTCGAGCGCGGCTGTTTCAACCAGCACCACAGCGCCGACGAGATCATTTCGAAGTTGCGCGATCCGGCTCGACTTTTCGACTTTGTTGATGGCGCTGGAAATCGAGGAGGAATCGCTCGCCCCCCGTCGCTTTCCGGGAATTTGGGAGCCATCCGCATTGCGTAGGTCGAACACGTGCCAAGCGCGCACTGCGTCCGATCCCTTGTAGATCCGATCGATCTGGTAGCTGAGCAGGCCCTCGAACAGCCATTTCTCTTCCTGGCGCAGGGTATCTACGCTTTCGGTCACGTCATTGAGCACGCCCACGAATGCGTTTGGATTGCAGTCGGCGGCTTCATCCACTTCCAGTCCGCGAATGTCATGGGCGTTCGCTTCTATGCGTTCTTTTACAAGATCCGCCATTACGTCGGGCATGCCGGCAACCTTGACGCAAATCGGCGCATCGAAGCGCGCGACCGGCTGGCCTGCGCGGCTTGAGCGTGTGATCGCTTTGCCAAGCGCTTCGACCACTTCACGGTCGGTTTCACCAGTGACGACAATCACCTCCTGATCGGCATCAGGCAACTGCTCGGCCTCGGATTTCGGCGGTGCGCCAGCTTCGTCGGCCTGCGCAAAGAGTGGAGCGCTAGCAAGCCCGACGATGCTTGCTGCAAGAAAGGAGACGATCTTTTTCATGGGGTTTTCTATCGGTTTAGCAGAACCGGCATGCAATATCTGTCCGACCTCGGTGGGATATTTATCGACGGGCGTATACCGCGGGAGACCTGAATTTGTCGTGAAATTTTCGGGAATTCGAAGAGGTGTCGCCGGCCGTGCGATCATGCGGAATATACGTCCGCAGAAAAGCGCGGTCCCGACTTTCCACCGCCATCAGCCGGTCCCCTTCTTGCGCGTCGTGCGTTGAAGAGTAACCTTCCGAATCGTAGCACATGCGAAAGGAGCAGATGGCTCGTAAACCAGCACGGCAGGCCGAACCGGCCCTGACCAAACCACCCGCACCCCAGCGCGAGGTTCGCCGCGCACAGGTCGATGTCAATTTCGACAACCAGAGCCTGCTCGGCGCGCTCTTCGGACAATTCGATGCCAATCTGGTGCAGGTGGAAAACAGGCTGGGCGTGTTCATTTCGGCCCGCGGCAATGCCATCCATATCGAAGGCCCCGAAGACAGCGTGGCCCGGGCGCGCGACGTGCTCAACGAAATGTACGACCGACTGTCGATGGGACAGGACCTCGACGCCGGTGCTATCGAATCGCTGATCGCCATGTCGAACGAACCGACGCTCGACGGGATCATGGACGGCAAGCCCGAAGGCCCGCCGATCATGATCCGCACGCGCCGCAAGACGATCGTCCCGCGCAGCGCCATGCAGGCGACCTATATGCGCAGCCTAGTGCGAGACGACATCATATTCGCGCTGGGCCCGGCAGGGACGGGCAAGACCTATCTCGCCGTGGCGCAGGCCGTGGCGCAGCTGATCAACGGCAGCGTGCAGCGTCTCATCCTGTCCCGCCCCGCGGTGGAGGCGGGTGAAAAGCTCGGCTTCCTTCCCGGCGACATGAAGGACAAGGTCGATCCCTACCTGCGCCCGCTTTACGATGCGCTCTACGATTGCATGCCGCCCGAACAGGTCGAACGGCGGCTGGCCTCGGGCGAGATCGAGATCGCGCCCATCGCCTTCATGCGCGGTCGTACCTTGGCCGATGCCTTCGTCATTCTCGATGAAGCGCAAAACACCACCCGCGAGCAGATGAAGATGTTCCTCACCCGCTTCGGCCAGAACAGCCGCATGGTCGTCTGCGGCGACCCGAGGCAGGTCGACATACCCGGGGGCGACGGCATGAGCGGCCTGGCCGACGCGGTCGGCAAGCTGGAAGGTGTCGAGGGTTTCGGTACCATCCGCTTCACCGCTGCCGATGTGGTGCGCCATCCGATCGTCGGGCGGATCGTGGAGGCTTACGAAGGGCCGGCTGCGTAGGTGGATCTCGATATCGAAATCGATGGCTGGCCGGAGGAAATGCAATGCGCAGACCTGTCGCGACGGGCGTATGAAGCGATTGCTGGTGTTGAACCGGCGCTTTCGTCAGAGCGCCTGACGGCCAGCGTTCTGTTTACGACCGACGAGCGGGTGCATGAGCTGAACAAGGAATGGCGCGGGAAAGACAAGCCCACGAATGTGCTCTCCTTTCCGATGCTGGAGCGCGAGGATCTGCTTGCGCTCGATCCGGAAGGACCGCCCGAAATGCTCGGCGATATCGCTCTGGCCTTCGGGACATGCGAGCGCGAGGCGCGGGAAAAAGGCGCCACGTTGCGCGACCATGCAACTCACCTGATCGTCCATGGATTCCTGCACCTTGCGGGCCATGACCACGTCGAATCCGACAAGCAGGCCGAAGCGATGGAAAAACTGGAGATCGAAGCGCTTGCAAAATTGGGTATAGCGGACCCATATGGGGACCGCTGAATTTTAGGAGTTTACGACCCGGCCCATGGCCAATTCCTCACCCCCCGCCGGAGACGCGGAGAGTAGCAGCGGGCTATGGCCCGCCATCAAGAAATTATTCGACGCCGAAGGTGGCGAGCGGAGCCTCCGCGCGCAGCTCGAGGAAGCGATCGACGAGCATGAAGGCGAGAACGGCGTCGAAGATGCCGAGGACACCGCAAAGGGCGACCTTTCGGGCGTCGAGCGCCAGATGCTGCGCAACCTGCTGCATTTCAGCGAGCACGATGCCGACGACGTGGCGGTGCCGCGCGGCGAGATCATCGCGCTGTCCGCCGATGCGACCTGGGACGAGGTTGTGGCCACATTCTCGGAACATGGTCATTCGCGCATGCCGGTCTTTCGTGGCCAGCTCGACGATGTCATCGGGATGATCCATATCAAGGATATCTTCCCCTACCTCGCGGAAAAGAAGGCTCCGCCACCGGACTGGACGGTGTTGATGCGCCAGCCGCTCTATGTGCCGCAGACTCGCAATGCGCTCGACGTCCTGGCCGATATGCGTGCGCAGCGGATGCATCTCGCCATTGTGCTGGACGAATTTTCCGGGACCGATGGGATCATCACGATCGAGGATCTGGTCGAGGAGATCGTCGGCGAGATCGAAGACGAGCATGACGATGCCCCCGAAATATGGATCGCTTCGATCGGCGAGGGCATGTGGGATTGCGACGCGCGTGCCGAGCTCGAAGATGTCGCCGAGAAGATCGATCCGCGCCTCGCCGAAGTGGAGGAGGCGGTCGATACGCTGGGCGGCCTCGCTTTCGTGCTGGCGGAACAGGTCCCGCCCGTAGGCAAGGTCCTCGAACATCCCAGCGGTTGGCGGATCGAAGTCACCGATGGCGACGAAACGCATGTCACGCGCCTGCGCCTGCATGCGCCCGAAGATGCGGAGCCGGCCGACTGATCTCGTGTCAGTTGCGTGAAAGCGCACATTCACCCTCGACAGCGGTTGGTTTGGTGAATAGGCCGGACGCATGGCCACTCGCCGCCTTCCCCCTCTCCGCGCCCTCGAAGCCTTCGTCCGCACCGTCCGGCTCGGCTCTGCGCGCGCTGCGGCGGACGAACTCGGTCTCAGCCCTTCGGCACTGTCCCGCCGCATCGGCAATCTCGAGGATTTCGTAGGCAAGAAGCTGTTCACCCGCGCCCGCCAGGCCATGCAGCTGACGGACGACGGGCATGCCTTCTATGAAGCCGTCAATCCGCAGCTGGAAGCCCTCGCCAGGGCGGTGGAAAGCCAGTCGGAAAACCTCTCGGTCCTCCGCCTGCACCTCGGGGTCCTGCCGCTGTTCGGCAGCCAGCGCCTGTTCCCGCGCCTCGGCGAACTGCGCGCACGTCATCCGCTGCTGCACATCGACATCGATACTGGGCCGCATCTGGAAGATCGCGTTGGCGATACGCTCGATGCCGCCATCATCCTGTCGCGAGGGCCGGCCAGCGGGCTGCATGCAGTGCGGCTCGATTTCAACATGGTCCATGCCATTGCCAGCAAGCAGCTGGCAGAAAAGCTGGGTGAACAACCCGACGGAGCCGTGCTCGCCAAGCAGACGTTCCTGATCCACAACGAGCTTCCCGAGAGCTTTCGTGCATGGAAGGACGAGCTGTCGCTGCACGATCTCGAGCCTGCAGCCATCGATCACTACGATTCGGGTCAGCTGATGCTCGAAGCGGCAGCCCAGGGGCTGGGCATTGCCATCATGCATGACGACCATTTGAAGCGCGCATCGGACAACCGTCTGACCGACCTGTTCGGGGTCGAGGTGGAAAGTCCTTACAGCTATTGGTTCGTGTGTAAGCCGACGGCGCTGGAAGAGCGTCCCGTCAGACTGTTCCACGACTGGCTGGTCAAGGCGGGTCTTTAGGTTTCGTCTTTGCGAGCAGGCGGCTTGTAACGAACCGCATCGACTACATGCTGATAATCGCGCAACGGCTTGCCGAGATTGGCGAGGAGCCGCTCTTCGATCTCATCGCGTGCCTTGGCCGCAATGGCCTTGCGTCCGCGAAAGTCTTCCGGGCTGAAAGGCTCGAGGTAGTAAATCTTGAGCTTGAAGCTCCCGCTGCGCGCCATCACGCGCATGGCGTTGTGGAGGCCGCTCTCTTCGCCCACCCAAGCGATTTCTTCCGAATTTTCACCGTAGTCCAGAACGACCGGCTGGACCAACACGCCGGGTGGCGGAGGTTCGAGGACCGATATCATCGAGGACTTGAACGGCAGCAGCGATTGGCCGTCGGTCACCGTTCCTTCGGGGAATACCGTGACCGACCAATTGTCTTCCAGCGCCTCTCTCAGGGCATTAATCTGCTCCGCTACTCCCATGTGGTGCTCGCGTTTGACGAAGACAGTGCGATTGAGGCTGCAAAGCCAGCCGAGGACCGGCACTTGGCTGAGTTCCCATTTCGCGACGAATGCGGTCCCGCTCGCCCCGGCCATCGACGGGATGTCGATCCAGGAGATGTGATTGGCGATGAAGAACACATCGCGTCTCAGTGGAGTGCCGATGATCTCCACCCGCGCCCCCGATACGCGTGCGATGTAGCGCAGGAACAGCATGGGGAAGGGCGAGCCATAGGCAAATATGCGATAGAGATAATGCAGTGGCACGAAGACCAGCAGCAGTGTCAAGATGCCGATGGATCGCAGGATGAACCGCACCCATCCCGCCAATGTCAGGGGGACCTTCTCGCCGCGTGCCGCCGCAAGACGTTTCGCCGTGTATTTGGCGAGCTTGCGCTCAGCTTTCGCGGTCGAGCCGGACGCCATAGAGTTCCATGCGGTGATCGACGAGACGGTAGCCGAGTTTCTCGGCAATCTGCTTTTGCAGGGCTTCCAGTTCGGGATCGACGAACTCGACCACCTTGCCTGTCTCAACGTCAATGAGGTGATCGTGATGCGCTTCGGGGGCTGCCTCGTATCGGGCGCGACCGTCGCCGAAATCGTGCCGGTCGAGAATGCCTGCCTCCTCGAACAGACGCACCGTGCGATAGACGGTAGCGATCGAGATGCCGGGGTCGATCTTGTTCGCGCGCTCATGGACCATTTCCACGTCGGGATGGTCATCGGCTTCGGACAGAACCTTGGCAATCACACGCCGCTGTTCGGTAATCCTCAGGCCCTTGTCGGCGCAGAGCTGTTCAAGGTCGATACGCTGGTGCAATTCGGCTTCCCAAATGAGTGACGCCCCGTACCCTTATCGGGCCGGGGCGTCTATCTCAAGGCGAACCGAAGGGCTTTTGCCGTTTCCTATGCTTACTTGGTCTTCTTGCGACCGCGCTTCTGGCCCGGCTTGCGGCCCAGTCCGATCTTCTTGGCAAGGTCACGCCGCGTCTCGGCATATTCGGGTGCGACCATCGGATAGTCCGAAGGAAGTTCCCAGCGTTGCCGATATTCGTCGGGCGTCATGCCGTGTTCGGTCGACAAATGACGCTTGAGCATCTTCATCTTCTTGCCGCAGTCCAGACAAATGATGTGGTCTTTCTTTACCGAAGCTCGAACGGAAACTGCCGGATCGGGTCGCGCTTCCTCGGCGACGCCGGCACCTTCGAGACCCGAGAGCGCCGAATAAACATTCGAGATCAGCGTAGGTACTTCTTCTACAGACACACTGTTATTCGAAACATGTGCAGCAACGATATCCGAGGTCAGCGTAATTAGCGTCTCGGTCAGATCAGATTCAAAATTTTCCATTTACCAGTCTCCACCCTATTAGGGTGGGTTATGCGGGTAAATTAGCAAAGTCTACTGCAAATTGTAAATTTTCGCCAAATTTGTCGCATGCGTACAACTTGGCGGGAGCAGGACTGGGTCAGACGTCTCTCGCGAAGGTGAGCGCATCGAGAGGGGTTCCCGTGGCGGTCCGGTAATAGTCTTGCCGCTGGCCTATCTGAGTAAAACCGATGGCGCGATACAGGTTTTCGGCTGGATTGTTGGCGCGCATTTCAAGGAAAACCTTAGTCGCACCCCGCTCGCGCGCGGTGTCGAAGAATTGGCGAAGTAAAGTCTTTCCTAGCCCTCTGCCACGAAATTCGGGTCGTACAGCGATGAGAAGAAGCTCGATTTCATCCGCCGCCTGCCGGGCAAGGACGAAGCCCGCCGCGTCGCAGCCCTCTTCGGGAGGGGATCCGTCTTCCCCGATCAATAGCATATAGGTCGAAGGCAGGATCAACGAATCTTCGACCTGCTTGCGAGTCCAGGCTTCGCGATAATGGGGATCGAAGCTCGCCTCCATGACCTCCATCAGCCTGTCCAAATCGGTCATTTCGCAGGCACCTTCGCATCGGGCGCGCGACCGTAGAGTGGTGCCAGATCGTCGGTAAGCAATTCGGCCGGGATGTCGGGCACATGCCGGGCATCCGCATAGATGTTGAGCGCAGTGACGTGGGTACCGGCCTGCTCTGCGAACTGGTTTGCACGATTCCCGGCAACGATGTCCTGCCGCAAGCTATCGATGGCTATTTCGGGGCGCAACGAAGCCAGTTCCCCGGTTGGCAATCCAGCGGCCGAAAAGCCCTGGACGAACCATTCGCCATGGCCCCCGTTCATGCAGACGCCGACCTCGCCTTCTCTCTGCGCTCGCGCCATGGCGGCAATCAGCGCCAGAGTTGGGTAACCCCTTACCTTGGCGCTCCACGCAATCCCCAGCGCGCGTGCTGCGGCAAGGCCGATGCGCACGCCGGTGAAGCTCCCCGGTCCCAGCGATACGAGGATTTCCCCGGCGCGGCCCTTGTCGGGTAGCTCGCGGATCAGCGGCACAAGCCGTTCGGCATGACCGCGACCCAACTCGACATGATGCGCGTCTAGCAGGGCCCCGTCCTCGAACAGGGCGACCGAACAGGCTTCAGTGGCAGTCTCTATCGCAAGCAAGCGCATTTGAAGGGCCCTGCCCCAGCGCCGTTCAGGCATCAAGTCAGTCTATGCGATTGAACTTCTCGAAATCGGGGCGCGGACTGCGGTCGAAGATGGTCGACTTATCGCCGTAGCCGATCGCACAGACCCAGTCGGCGCGGTGGCGAGGGCTGTCCGCAAAGAAGTGTTCGGTAATCTTGTCGAGGTCGACACCCGACATCGGTCCGCAATCGAGACCAAGCGCGCGAGCGGCAATCATAAGATACGCGCCCTGGAGGGTCGCATTCCTGGCTGCGCCTTCCTTGCGCCCTGCTTCATCGCCTTCGAACCAGCTCTTGGCGTCGGTGTGGGGGAACAGCCAGGGGAGCTCTTCGTGGAAATCGATGTCGTAACCGATGACGACCACGACCGGAGCCGTCTTGATCTTTTCCTTGTTACCTTCGGAGGCGAACTCGGCCAGCTTGTCGCGCGATTCCTGCGATTTGCACCATACGAACCGGCCCGGCTGCATATTGGCAGAAGTCGGGCCCATTTTCAGCAATTCGTGGATTTCGCGGATCTGCTCTTCGCTGACATCCTTGTCGTGCCAGCCGTTGTAGCTGCGCGCCTCGCGAAAGATCTGGTCGAGAGCGTCGGCAGAAAGGTGGTTGTCGTGAAATTGGGTCGTCATGGAAATCCTTCGGGTCTGGCCGGTCGGGTTCAGGCTTCGCGGACTTCAACGACCTCGGGAACGTAATGTTTCAGCAGGCCTTCGATGCCGTGCTTGAGTGTCGCCGAAGAAGAAGGGCAGCCTGAACAGGCTCCCTGCATCTGCAGGTAGACCACGCCTTCCTTGTAGCCGCGATACTGGATATCGCCGCCATCTCCAGCGACCGCAGGGCGAACCCGGGTCTCGAGCAGTTCGTTGATCTGCGCGACGATATCGGAATCGTCCTCACTTTCCTCGACGAGCAACTCGCTTTCGCCTGGAACCGAAATGCCCGCAGCGGTGCCCGGCGCGAAAAGCGGGGCTTCGGAGACGAAATGGTCGAGCAGTATTGAAAGCACCTGGGGCTTCAGATCCGACCAGCTTACTCCCGGTGCGGCAGTGACGGTCACGAAATCGCCGCCATAGAAGACGTTGGTCGCCTCTCCGGTGTCGAAAATAGCCTGCGCGAGCGGACTCGCCTCGGCCGCTTCGGGCGATGCGAATTCGCGCGTCCCCTGGCCCATGACTGGGCGACCGGGCAGGAACTTGAGGCTGGCGGGATTGGGCGTGGTTTCGGTTTCGATGAACATGGCTGCGATGTAGGGAGCGGGCAACGCAGGCACAAGCCACGAAAACCTCTCGCCCATTCACTGGCGCTTCACACCCCGGTCTCCTATATGCGGCGCCATGATAATACCCTCGCGCGCTGCACGCCGTCTTGCACTAATCCTCCCGTTCCTGCTGCTCGTCCCGCAGTCGCTGCCCGCGCAGGAGGTTCAGCGGCCTGAATCGCTTCAGGCACAGGGCGAAGTTCCCTGGATTTACGAGAACAGCGACGTCCCGCGCGACGAGGAATGGCTGTTCGGCAAGCTCGACAACGGTATCCGCTATGGCGTGCGGGAGAATGGCGTTCCGCCAGGACAGGTATCGATCCGCGTGCGTATCGATGCAGGCTCGCTTTACGAGAACGACAGCGAGCTGGGCTATGCCCATCTGCTCGAACACTTGCTGTTTCGCGAGAGCAAATATCTCGGCCCGGCAGAAGCCATCCCAACCTGGCAACGCCTTGGGGCGACCTTCGGCAGCGACACCAATGCCGAAACCAGCCCGACCCATACGGTGTTCAAGCTCGACCTGCCCAATGTGAGCCCTCAGAAGCTCGACGAGAGCATGAAGCTGCTCTCCGGGATGATCAAGGCGCCCGTCTTGTCGGACGCCAATGTGCGCACCGAAGTCCCCATAGTATTGGCCGAAAAGCGCGAGCGTGGCGGCGTGGGCGAGCGTGTGAGCGAGCAGACGATGCAGACGCTTTTCGCCGGACAACGGCTCGCGGAACGTATCACGATCGGCACGGAAGACAGTCTCCTCGCAGCCGATGGTCAGTCCGTGCGCACATTCTACAACCGCTGGTATCGTCCCCAAAACACGGTCATCTCGGTGGTTGGTGACCTCGATCCGGTACTCTTCGCCGCAGTCCTGGAGAAGTATTTCGCCGACTGGACGGTGGCGGGAGAGGCCGCGCCGGCTCCTGCGTTCGGCGACCCCTTGGCCCCGGACGGAGCAAATCCGGCCAATCCCGTTGGCGAAGTGGCGGTCATCGTCGAGCCGAGCCTTCCGCGCGCATTCACCTACGGGTACTTCCGCCCGTGGCGGCAAGTCGACGACACGATCGTCTATAACGAGGGGCGCTTGCGCGAACAGCTGGCCCTCGCGCTCATCAACCGCCGCCTCGAAGCGCGCGCGCGCGCCGGTGGCAGCTTCCTCTATGCGCAGGCGAGCGAGGCGAAGATCAGCCGCTCGACCCACGCGACGCTCGTCCAGTTCGCGCCGCTGACCGAGGACTGGCAGGCGGCGCTTTCGGACGTGCGCGCCGTGATTGCAGATGCGATCGCCAATCCGCCCACACAGGAAGAAATGGACCGGGAACTGGCCGAAATGGAAGTCGGCTATGCCAATATGGTCGAACAGCGCTCGGTCCTGCCGGCATCGAACTATGCGGACGATCTCGTCAATGCGGTCGATATCCGCGAGGCGATCGCTGCGCCCGAAACCTTCCTGATGGTGTTCAACTCGATGAAGGCCAAGGCGACGCCGCAAACCGTGCTGGCCGAGACGCGCAAGCTGTTCGACGGCAATGTCATTCGCGCAACATACATTACGCCCGATTCCTCCGATGCGGACGAACAGGCGGTCAGAACCGCGTTGCTCGACAGTGTCGATGCGGACGAGAACGCCCGTCTTGCTGCGCAGACCATCGATTTCGCCGACCTTCCGGCGATCGGTGCTCCGGGGGAAATCGTCGCACAGGGGCCGCATGGTATCGGCGACGTCGAGCGGGTGGAATTCGCCAATGGCGTGACCGCTCTGCTCCTCTCGAACACCAATGAGCCGGGCCGCGTGGCGGTCAAGGTGCGGTTCGGTGCGGGCATGCGGGCCTTCGCGCCCGAAGACGCTCCCTATATCGGGCTGGGCGAAGGCGCGCTCATCCAGTCGGGCCTCGGCGAACTGGGCCAGGAAGAGCTCGACCGCATATCGACGGGCCGCAAGATGGGGTTCGATTTCGAGATCGGGGAAGGGACCTTCTCCTTCAGCGCCATGACCCGGCGACAGGACCTTTCCGACCAACTCTACCTCTTCGCCGCAAAGCTGGGCATGCCGCGGTGGGACCCCAATCCCGTGGCGCGCGCGAAAGCGGCGGGGCGCCTCGCATACCAGAGCTATGAGGCGGCACCCGGCGGAGTCCTCAACCGAGACCTGGAATATTACATCTACGACCAGAACCCGGTTTTCCGTACCGCGTCACCCGAAACGCTCGCCCAGACCAGCATCGAGGGGTTTCGGAATGTGTGGGAGCCGATCCTCCAGCAAGGTCCGGTCGAAGTTCTCATCTTTGGCGATTTCGACCGCGACGAAGCGGTGCAATCGCTGACCGAAACCTTCGGGGCGCTTCCCGCCCGCAAGCCCATCCCGGCCGAAGCACTTTCCCGCAGCATCGAAATCGCGCCTGCCGATGAAACCGTCGTTCGTTACCACAAGGGTGAGGCAAACCAGGCGGCCGCAGTCTTTGCTTGGCCGGTTGGCGGTGGAATGGGCGAAATCCGCAAATCGCGCCAGATCGCCATTCTGACCGAGGTCTTCAGCAATCGCCTGCTCGAAGCGATGCGGGAGCGCGCAGGAGCGAGCTATGCTCCGTCGGTCCGCCTCGATTGGCCGACCGATATCGATAGCGGCGGTTCGATCATGGGCTTTGCGCAATTGCAGCCAAAGGACGTGCCGATCTTCTTCGCCGAGGCCGACCGGATCGCGAAAGACCTCACCGAGGTTCCTCCGAGTGCCGACGAGCTCGCCAGAGCGACGGAGCCGCTGCGCAATTACTACGAGCGCATTTCAAGCGGAAATTACTTCTTCCTCCTGGAGCTTGAAGGGTCCACGCAGGACCCGCGCCGGATGCGGGCGCTGCGTGGCTTCCTCGACGATTATTCGCAGACGACGCCCGAGGCCATGCTGGCGCTGGCGCGCGAATATTTTGCAGGCAAGCCGAGCTGGCGCATGGCGGTAATCCCCGAAGGCCAGACACTGGCGACTGCTTCTGCCGGCGGTGGTCCAGCGGGCCGCTGAACCAGTCGGTGCAATCGCACTTTTGCGCTGGCCAAGTTTATGCTGCTTGCGCGAAAGGGGCGCGTCGGCTTGGATTCCGGCTGCATTGAGTTACTGAACGGACGGATAATGGCACGCGAATGGGCACCCGATAGCTGGCAAGGTTTCGAAGCGAAGCACTTGC
>CAYOWF010000044.1:0-12150 GCA_964407585.1 uncultured Qipengyuania sp. | reverse complement strand
TGCAGCCTTCGAGATAGCTGACGTAGCTGCCCTTTTCGGCAACGATCAGCGTGCGTTCGAACTGGCCGGTATTCTCGGCATTGATGCGGAAATAGGTGGAAAGCTCCATCGGGCAGCGCACGCCTTCGGGCACGTAGACGAAGGTGCCGTCCGAAAAGACCGCGCAGTTCAGCGTCGCGAAGAAATTGTCCTTCTGCGGCACGACCTTGCCGAGCCACTTTTTTACAAGCTCGGGATATTCGCGGATCGCCTCGCTGATCGAAAGGAAGATCACGCCGGCCTTCTTCAGCTCCTCGCGGAAGGTGGTGGCGACGGAAACGCTGTCGAACACCGCATCGACGGCGACCTTGCGCGCGCCCTTCACCCCGGCGAGCACTTCCTGCTCGGCGATGGGGATGCCCAGCTTTTCGTATGTCTCGCGGATCGCCGGATCGAGTTCGTCGAGCGATTCCAGCTCCGGCTTCTTCTTCGGCGCGGCGTAATAATAGGCGTCCTGGTAATCGATCGCCGGATAGCCGAGCTTGGCCCAATCGGGCTCTTCCATGTCCTGCCACAGGCGGAAGGCCTTGAGGCGCCAGTCGAGCATCCATTCGGGCTCGCCCTTCTTGGCCGAAATGAAGCGGACCGTATCCTCGGTCAGCCCCTTTTCGGCGAATTCGGTTTCGATGTCCGAAGACCAGCCGTGCTCGTATTCCGCCGCTTTCGCAGCAGCTTCCTTCGCTTCCCGATCCATCTCCTCGGGGGCCTGGATGTCTACCTGCTCGTTCACGCGATTTCCTTTTCCTGCGTCAGCTGCGTCAGCGAGATTCCCGCCAGCGCACCACGCAGTGCTTCATTGACCATCGGCCAGTGCGGCCGGATGCGGCAATCGTGATCGACCGAACACTCGCTGCCTTCGATACAGGCGGTGAGCGCGATCGGCCCTTCGACCGCTTCGACGATATCGGCCAGGGTGATGGCCGCGGCCGGTCGTGCCAGCTGCAGCCCGCCTCCCGCACCGCGCACTGAGCGCAACAGCCCCGCCGCGGTCAGCTTGCTCACCAGCTTCTGCACGGTGGGTGCCGGAAGGCCGGTTTCCGCCGCGAGTTCCGACGCACTCACCCGTCCACCGCCGCAATGGCGGGCGGCCTGGCTCATCGTGACGACGGCGTAATCTGCAAGGTTCGAAAGGCGCATCTTCTCAAATCGGACAATATCGTTCCGATTAGTCAGCTATGAGCCGAAAGGCCGGATTTCAACGGAAAACCGCCAATTGCGAGTCGTTAGCAACTGGCCGGAATCAGCTCTTTCCGAGCGCTTCGTCCTGATTGCCGCCGAACAGATCGACCGAACCGTAGCCGGGCTCGCCCAGCGTATCCTTGACCACCGAATTCACCTTCGGCTGCAAGCGGCGGGGCGTGCGCCCGGTGAAATGGCGGATTTCCTTGATCATATGCGCCTGGTCGTAGAACGCATCGCGGATCTCCGCCTCGAGCTTGGGCGGCAGGTCGGGCATGGCGAGCAGCGTGGCTGCGCGGATCGCCCGGTAGCGGCGAATGAGGCGCACCGGGGGCTGGCCGAAGAAGCGGGTGACGAGCCGCTGCAATTGCCGCTCCGAATAGGGGAGCGCAGCCTGCAAATCTGCGATCTGGGGCTTGAACGACGAAGACAGCCATTCGAGCGTTTTGTCGATGACTTGCAAGTGCCGTTCGGGAAGCGGCGTAATGCCGTCCTCGACGATCTGGGCAAGGGCATCGAGCGCTTCGCGTTCGGCCAGCTCGCCCGAAGCCACTCGTCCCGCCAGGGCATGGATGCGCTCCGCCAGCTCCGGTGCGAGGACCTTGTCCACGTCGAGGGAGCGATCGCTGTATTCGTCGACGGTCAGGCCGGTAAGGGCCGCCCAGCCACGGAAGTTGAGCGAGACGCCGAGCATGATTGTGTGGGGTTCGAGCTCGAAATCGTGTGCCTGCAAGAGAGGGCATTGAAAGAATGCCTCGCTCGCCTCGGCAACTCCGCCCTTTGCGAAGCGCATCGTCGCGCCGCCGCGCAGGGTGACGATCAGCTGGCCGGAATAGGCCGGCATCTTGTCTGCCACCTTCTCGTCGCCCGACCGCAGGATATAAAGCGAGTTCAGGTACGGCGCTAGCGCCTCGGGAGCCGCCACCCAGTCGAACTTGTAAACTTCTTCGGCCTTCGCCTCGTCGCTCATGGCATGTGCGCCCCAGTCTGCGTCCCTATCGTGTGGCTATCTGCTCTTTGAAGTGATGAAAGTCCACGATTACCTTGTCGGTTTCTTACAAAATGCCGAAAGCAGGTAAAAAAAGGGCGGCCCACGTGGAGCCGCCCTGTGTAGGTGAGAACTCGTTGCATTGCTGCCTCGAGCCCTTCGGGTCGCAGGAGTGTGAATAGCGAGTCTTTGTTAAATTTGATTGTATGCAGGCGACATGGAATCTTGCTTCGTTCATTTTGGCGGAAAATTACAATTGCCTTGATGCCCTGGCGGCTGTGCCTGCTCGACAGCCTTGCCGTCTTGGGTCATAGGCGCGCGCGATGCTGTTCGATCTCGCCCGCCCCGCTCTCTTCGCCCTCGACCCGGAACGTGCGCACCGGCTGACGGTGGCCGCGCTGAATGCTGCGCCGCTGGGTTCGGCGCCGTCGGCCGGGGCACTGGCCACTCGCGTGGCGGGAGTAGACTTTCCCAATCCGCTCGGCATGGCGGCGGGCTTCGACAAGGATGGCGAGGTTCCCGACAAGCTGCTCGGGCTGGGGTTCGGATTCGCCGAGGTCGGATCCATCACGCCCCGCCCGCAGACGGGAAACCCCAAGCCCAGACTGTTCCGGCTGGTCGAAGATCGGGCAGTCATCAACCGCATGGGTTTCAATAACGGCGGCGCCGAAGCGGCAGCGCGCCGACTTGCGTCCCGCAAACATCGTCCGGGCGTACTCGGGATCAATATCGGCGCGAACAAGGACAGCGAAGACCGCATTGCCGATTACGCCGAGATGACGCGCATCATGGCACCACTGGCCACCTATCTCGCGGTCAATATTTCCAGCCCCAACACCCCCGGCCTTCGTGCCTTGCAGGATGAAGGCGCCCTCGTTGCCCTGCTCGACGCGGTGTTCGAAGCGCGCGGGAAAGATGGGCCGCCGGTATTCCTCAAGGTCGCACCCGATCTCGAACCGGCCGATGTCGAGGCTATCGCGCGCATTGCGGGCGACAAGAAACTCGGCGCGCTGATCGTGTCGAACACTACGATCAGTCGCCCGGCTCTGCGCTCGCATCATGCGAACGAGCCGGGCGGGTTGTCGGGCGCACCGCTGCGCCACCTCGCGCTCGAGCGCCTGCGCGATTTCCGCAAGGCAACCGGAGGCACGATACCGCTCGTCGGGGTGGGCGGAATCGCCAGCGCGGAAGATGCCTGGGAGCGGATCCGCGCAGGGGCGAGCCTCGTGCAACTCTACAGCGCGATGGTCTATGAAGGCCCGGGGCTGCCACGCCGGATTACCTCCGGTCTCGAGCGCCTTATGCGGCGCGACGGATTTTCATCGATTGCGGAGGCGGTGGGAACCGAATAGCGTTGCGCGCGATGAACCGTATCGCACTTCTTCCGCTCGCCGCGCTCGCCCTTTCCGGCTGCGCCACCTCTCCCACCACAACCGAGCCTGCACCATATGTGGGCGCCGTGTCCGCAGCCGATCCGCGCGCGCAGGCCGCCGGTGAGGAAATCCTCCGAAGAGGCGGTAGCGCGACGGATGCGGCCATTGCCGTGATGCTCGCGCTGACCGTGGTCGAACCGCAAAGTTCGGGCATCGGCGGCGGGGGCTTCCTCGTCCGCGGCGAGGCCGATGGCGATGTCGTCACCTATGACGGGCGGGAGACTGCACCTGCGGGAGCCACGCCCGGCTGGTTCCTCGACGAGGATGGCACGTTGCCCTCCTTTCGCGAATCGGTCCGTAGCGGCCTGAGCGTCGGCGTGCCGGGCAATATCGCGCTCGCCGCCAAGGCGCATGAAGAGCATGGATCGCTGCCCTGGTCGGATCTGTTCGCGCCAGCCATCGCCCTTGCGCGCGACGGGTTCCGCATCAATCCGCGAATGCACGACGCGCTCGGCCGCTCGCGGTTGACCGGCGCGCATAGCGATATGGCGAAAGCGCTTTACTACGGCGCGGACGGCGAACCGCTTGCAGTCGGAACTCTGGTCAAGAACCCGGATCTCGCCCGGACGTTCGAGTCGATCGCGGCACAGGGAGCCGGGGCATTCTATTCGGGCAGGAATGCACTTGCCGTAGCTACCGCCGTTGCCGCCGACACGCCCAAGGCGGGCGCGCTGACCTATGCCGACATAGAGGGATACGAAGCCAAACAGCGTGATGCGGTCTGCAGCGACTATCGCGCCTATCGCATCTGCTCGATGGGGCCGCCGACCTCCGGGGGAATCGCGGTCCAGCAGATCCTCGGCCAGCTCGAACGTTTCGACCTAGCCGCACTGGGAGCCGAGAACCCGGTCACCTGGCACCTCTTCGTCGAAGCACAGCGGCTGGCCTATGCCGATCGCGAACTCTATCTGGCGGACAGCGATTTCGTCACGGTTCCTGTGCGGGGGCTGCTCGAAAAATCCTATCTTGCCGAACGCAGTGCGCTCATTTCCCGTGACCGTTCGATCGCAGTGGCCGAAGCGGGCACGCCGCGCGGTGCCCCTATGGCTCTCGCCGATGGCGACGAGCCCGAAGAGCACGGTACATCGCATTTTGCGGTTGCCGATAGTGCGGGCACAATGGTCAGCTACACCTCGACCATCGAAAGCGCCTTCGGTTCGGGCCTGATGGTCGGCGGATATTATCTCAATAACGAGCTGACCGATTTCAGCCGATCGCCCGAAATCGATGGCAGGATGGTCGCCAATCGTGTGGAAGGCGGGAAAAGGCCGCGCTCCTCGATGTCGCCGACGGTGGTCTACGATCCGCAGGGCGAGCCCTTCTTCGTCGTGGGGGCGGCCGGGGGCAGCACCATCCCGGTCACCACCGCGCGCGCCATCATCGGGGCGATCGACTTCCAGCTTGGCGCCAAAGACGCACTCGGCCTGCCTTTCCTGATGGCATTCGGCGACCGCATCCTGCTCGAACAGGGGACCTGGCTCGAAGCGCAAGCCGAGCGGTTCCGCGCGCTGGGTCATGACGAGCTGATATTCCGCAATGCCCCTATCAAGGGTGGAGCGCTGAAGCGCAATGGCGACAGGTGGGAAAGCGCGCGCGATCCGCGCCTCGAAGGCCAGCTCGACATGCCCTGAGGCCTTCGCGTCGACCCTTGCCGCGGAAGCGACGGGAGCTTAAGCCCGACCTTTAGTTGACCGCAAAATAATAGTTAGAATTGCGAGGAGCCTGCCTGTGCTGTCGGATATCGATTCCGCCAATAATCTCGTCGAACTGTTCCTGAAACGGGCCGACGAAAGGCCGGAGCGAGCCTTTCTCGGTGCTAAGCGAAATGGCGAATGGCAGACCATCAGCTGGGGCGAAGCGGCCGAGCAGGTCTGCCTCCTCGCCGAGAACCTCCTGGGGTTGGGACTGAAGGCGGGCGACCGCGTGTGCCTCGTATCGGAGAACCGGCCCGAATGGTGCATCGCCGATCTCGCCATCATGGCTGCGGGCTGCATCACCGTGCCTGCCTATGTCACCAATACCGAGCGCGACCACGTCCATATCCTCGACAATTCGGGTGCAAAGGCGGTCATCGTCTCGACCGAAAAACTGCTCGGCCCGCTGCACGGCGCGCTTCAGGCGACCGGCGTTGCAGATCATGTGATCGGTATCGAGGACCTGCACCGCCAGCAATCGGGGAGCTTCGGCTTCCACCAGTGGGACAGAATGCTCGAAGGCGACGCCGCGGCTGCGCGCCGGGCGGTGGAAGAACGCATCGCCGGCATCGGGCGCGGCGATACCGCCTGCATCATCTACACCAGCGGGACCGGCGGCGCGCCGCGCGGAGTGATGCAGCACCATGGCGCCATCCTGTGCAACATTGCCGGGGCAGCCGAAATCCTGATCGAGGACTTCGGTATCGACGACGAAGAACGCTTCCTCTCCTTCCTTCCCGCCAGCCACGCCTATGAACATACCGGGGGGCAATTCCTGCCGATCAGCGTGGGTGCGCAGATCTACTATTCGGAAGGCCTCGAAAAGCTCGCCAGCAATATCGAGGAGACGAGGCCCACGATCATGGTCGTCGTGCCGCGTCTGTTCGAAGTTCTGCGCACTCGTATCATGAAGCAGGTGACAAAGCAGGGCGGCATGGCCGAGAAGCTGATGATCACTGCGCTCGAGGTGGGCGAACGCCGCGCCGAAGGCAAGCCGAAGTTCGGCGACGGCGTGAAAGACGCGATTGTCGGGCGCCTGCTGAAGCCCAAGATCCGCCAGCGCTTCGGCGGGCGGATCAAGGCGATGGTGTCGGGCGGCGCGCCGCTCAATCCGGAAGTCGGCATCTTCTTCGAATCGATGGGTCTCACCATGCTGCAGGGCTATGGCCAGACCGAGGCCGGTCCGGTGGTCGCCTGCAACCGACCGGCGGCGGGCATCGCCATGCACTCGGTCGGCCCTGCGATGCGGGGCGTCGAAGTCAGGATCGCCGAGGATGGCGAGATCCTGTGCCGCGGCGAGCTGGTGATGCACGGCTACTGGCAGAACCAGGCGGAGACCGAGCGGACGATCAAGGACGGCTGGCTGCATACCGGCGATATCGGTCATCTCGACGATAAGAACCGGATCGTGATCACCGACCGCAAGAAGGACATGATCGTCAACGACAAGGGCGACAATATCGCGCCTCAAAAGGTCGAGGGCATGCTGACACTGCAGCCCGAGATCGGTCAGGCGATGGTCGCGGGCGACAAGCGGCCCTACATCGTCGGGCTCGTCGTCCCCGATGCCGAATGGGCGGTCGACTGGGCGAAGGCCAATGGCAAGAAGTTCGATATGGCCGCGCTTCAGGACGACCCCGAATTCCGCACCGCAATGCGCGCTGCGGTCGACCGGGTGAACAAGGACCTTTCGGTTATCGAGAAGGTGCGGCAGTTCACCTTCGCCGACGAAGGCTTCACCATCGAGAATGAGGAAATGACCCCCTCGATGAAAATCCGCCGCCACAAGATCAAGGAACGCTACGGCGAGCGGCTGGACCGGCTCTACCGGAGCTGACGATGGGAAAATGCAGGATGCTTTTGGTTTCGCTCGCGGGCGCAGCGGTGCTTTCGGGCTGCACCGCGCGCCAGCATATCAGTCAGGCATTGCCCTCGGCTCTGGAAGCGGGCTGGGAAGGCGAACGGGTCTGCACTCTCCAGCACCGGACCGATAAGCACCGCGTGCTACGCTGCACCTTCCCGCCGGGTGTCGGGCACGAGCGGCATTACCATCCGCCGCATTACGGGTATGCGCTGAGCGGTGGCACCATGCAGCTAACAAGCGAAAGCGGCACGCGCACTGCAACGCTGGATACCGGCTCGGATTACACGAGCGACGGTGTGGCGTGGCATGAAGTGGTCAATGTGGGCGAGACCACGGTGACCTACCTGATCGTGGAAGAGCTTTAAGCAGCCACTTCCTCGATAAATTCCGGATAGAAGCTCGGCGCTCGGTCGCTCCATCCCGGCGCGGTTGCGGCGGCTTCGCTCAGCGACTGGAGCAGCATCTTGCGGCGTTCGGGGCGGATTTGCGGCAGCGCGGCGGCAGCGCAAAAGGCGCTGGGCAGCCAGGGCCGCGCTTCTGCACCGAGCAGGCGTTCATAGAGGAAACGGAACGCGGAGAAACACTCGATCCGTTCCTGCGCGAGGTCGAAGGCGGCGACGCGCGTGATCTTGCCGATAAAGCTCTCGATCGCATCGAAGCCCGATTCATGCGGGATGGCACCGCGCAGCGCCTTAAGCTCCTGGTAGGCGACATACTGGCTGCGGATCGCTGCGGTTTCGCCCTGTGTGCGCCCCCAGATGCGGAAGGCATCGTTCCGGCTCAGGCCGATATCGAGACTGCGGCGGATATAGCGCTGCTCGGCGGCGGTGAAGCTGGCGAACTCGCGCATTTCGGCGATGGTCAGCGATGCGGCATTGGTAACGGACATGATTCGACTCCCTGTCGAACCTCAATGTCCGCGAATATGGTTAATTTTTCGTGGCAGGCCTGCAGGCCGCCTAGATAAGCCCCGCGAGAGGGCTGCTCGGATCGGCATATTTCCGACGACCCATGCGGCCGGCGAGATAGGCCTCGCGGCCCGCTTCGACGCTCAGCTTCATCGCTCGCGCCATGCGGATCGGGTCCTTCGCCTCCGCGATGGCGGTGTTCATCAGCACGCCGTCGCAGCCCAGCTCCATGGCAACGGCCGCGTCGGATGCGGTTCCGACGCCGGCATCGACCAGCACCGGCACCTTCGCGCCCTCGACGATCAGGCGGATGGTCACCTGGTTCTGGATACCGAGGCCCGATCCGATCGGCGCGCCCAGCGGCATGACCGCTACCGCGCCGGCTTCTTCGAGCTGCTTGGCGGCGATCGGATCGTCGACGCAATAGACCATCGGGAGAAAGCCCTCTTTGGCAAGCACTTCGGTCGCCTTCAGCGTTTCGCGCATGTCGGGATAGAGCGTCTTCGCCTCGCCAAGCACTTCGAGCTTTACGAGGTCCCAGCCGCCGGCCTCGCGGGCGAGGCGCAGAGTGCGGATTGCATCGTCGGCGGTAAAGCAACCGGCGGTATTGGGCAGGTAGGTGACTTTCTTCGGGTCGATATGATCGGTCAGCATCGGCGCCTTGGGGTCGCTGACATTGACCCGCCGCACGGCAACGGTGACGATTTCCGCCCCACTCGCCTCCAGCGCGGCAGCGTTCTGCTCGAAATCCTTGTATTTTCCAGTGCCGACGATGAGACGGCTCCTGAAGGTGCGCCCGGCCACGCTCCAAGTATCGTCGCTCGTGCCATCCTGTTGCCCGCCGCCGACGAAATGCACGATTTCCAGCGTGTCGCCTTCGGCAACATTGTGCTGGGCCAGTTCGCTACGCGGGGCGATCACGCCATTATGTTCGACCGCCACCTTGGCAGGGTCGAGATCGAGCTCGCGCACGAGGTCGGCGATGGTGCTAGCGGAGGTACGGCGGCTTTCGCCATTGACGGTCAGGGCAATCATAGTGCCCGCCACTTAGTCCCCGCAGCGCTCCTTGCAAGCGGTGGAATGCACATGGCGCAGATTGAGGATGTGTCCAAGCGACACCAATGCGACCCCGATGATAGTCAGGATCGCTTCCTTGTAGCCGTGCGGAACGGCCAGCGCGGCACCCATGAAGGTAAGGCCCGTCATGGCGATGACGAAGGGCGCGGCCATCTTATGACGAAGTGCGCCCCAGCCGATCGCGACCGCAGCTACGAGCGTGGCAACCACAAGTCCCCAACGGTGAATTTCCGGCGCGAGGAAGAATTCGCCCCCGATTCCGAGACCCGACACCAGAACGATGCTGGCAAGGCAATGCAGCGCGCACAGGCCCGAGAGGCCGATGCCCAAGCGGTCGAGCCGCTGCCGAATCGGGTTGATGGCGCGTTGCAACATGACATGCTAGATATGTGATAGTATCACCTGTTACAAGGCCAGGTTGCGAATTGGGACGCAGTTCGTCGCTTGCTGTGGCCGTTATGCCGATTGACTCAATTGCACTTGCGAACTGGCGCACTTGCGGCAATCACGCGCACCCATGACCGAGATACAATCGCGCGCCCGTCCAGGGCTGCTTGCCAACTGGCTCTTCGTCGTCGCCGGGCTCGTTATCCTGATCGTCACGGTAGGCGGGATAACACGGCTGACCGAAAGCGGCCTGTCGATCACGGAATGGAAGCCCTTCCTCGGGGCCTTGCCGCCTTTGAACGAGGCGGACTGGCAGGCGGAGTTCGAACTCTACAAGCGCATTCCGGAATATATCGAGATCAACGGGCCAAGGGGGATGGATCTCGCGGCGTTCAAGTCGATCTACTGGTGGGAATGGATCCATCGCCAGCTGGGCCGCTTGATCGGTCTCGCCCTTGCGGTGCCGCTTGCAGTCTTCGCGCTGCGCAGGATGATTCCTCAAGGTTACTTCTGGCGGCTGTTCGCACTTGTGGCGCTGGTAGGCCTGCAGGGCAGCTTCGGCTGGTGGATGGTCGCTTCAGGCCTCGAAGAGCGCACCGATGTGAGCCATTTCCGCCTTGCGATCCATTTGTGTACCGCGCTGTTCCTGCTGGGTGGCCTCGTCTGGACCGCGCTCGACCTGAAGCGACTGGCAATGGGGGACTCGATGCCTGCGCGAATGACGTCGGTTGCTGGCTGGACCGGTGTCATCCTGTTCATCCAGCTCCTGCTCGGCGCCTGGGTGGCCGGCCTCAATGCCGGTCTGGCATCCGACAGCTGGCCGCTGATGCAGGGGCGATTCCTGCCCGAATTCGACAGTTCACGGGGAATCTTCTGGGCGATGGCGAACGACCCATTCCTCATCCACTGGATGCACCGCTGGTGGGCCTGGGTGGCCGTGGCCGCGCTTGTAGTGATGGCGCGCAAGGTCAAACCGCTCAGCCGCAGGGCTTCGATCGCCATCCATTCGGCATTCGGGACGCAAATCCTGCTCGGCATCGCCACTGTAATGACCGGAGTGGAGTTTCACCTCGCCGTATTGCATCAGTTGGTCGGGGCGCTTCTGGTCGTCGCCTATGCCGTCGGGGCGCATGTGCTCGGGCGTCGACAGTGAGTGCGCTGATCTACTGCCCTTTCCCGGACGCCGAAACTGCGCGCGAAGTCGGCGGGGCGCTCCTCGATGAAGGCCTGATCGGCTGCATCAATATCGGCGCCCCGATCGGCTCTATTTTCGATTGGAGCGGCGATCGCGGGGAGGGCGAAGAGATTCCGGCTCTTTTCAAGACCGACGCTGCACTGCTCGAGCGTGCGATCGCGCGGATCGAATGCCTGCATCCCTATGATGCCCCGGCAATATTGGGCTGGCCCTGCATTGCGGGACAGGCTACCCGGACGTGGCTGGAGGGGCTCACCGGGGGAAATCCGAGTGAAAGCGAGCGATAGACGCACTGCCCTTACCGCACTTGCCGCCTCAGCCGGCATGTCTCTCTTCAGCATTCCGACCCAACTGGCGGCAAGATCGCGAAAGGTCGAATTCCCCACGCATCCGGTCATTCTGCGACGCGAACTCGAGCGGGAGCTCGGCGAGGGCGTGGCAATCAGGATCGTTCGGGAGTGGCAATGCAGCTTTGCGCGCAAGTCCGGCGGCGCTTCGGTGATCGCGCAGCAAATCCGCTGCGACGTCGATGCACCCCCATCCTTCTCGGCCCTGGCAGATATCGAACGGAAACGTGAGGTGACGGGCCTTTTCCCGATGCAGCTTTCTGCTGAAGGCCTGATCGCATCCTGGGCCGAGGGGGCGCCCATCGGCATTGCCTCGGCCGTAAGCGAGGCGGGAAAGCGGATCGAAAACTCGACATTGAAGAGCAACGAAAAGGCGGAAGCGCACCGCTATTTCGCCGATATCGGCCGGACCACCGCCGAACTCGTCAGCCAGGTTCCGCGCGACCTGTTCTATCCCGAAGAAGGCGCACATACGCAGACCCGCAAGCTCGACCTGCCGGGCGGCATGGAAGGAGTGTACGAAATCACGATCGAGGCGAAGACGCACCCGCGTACGGGCTTGCTCGATTACAGCGAGCGACGCATCGTCACCCGCATTCACGGCAGTTCGCGAATGGCGCGTGAACGCTGGTCGCTACGCCCCTGAATGCGGTAGGTATTATTTTACCCCATCGGAGATGCGCGGAAACGCTTGACGAATCGCAGCTACACCGTCATTTGGCGCGCGCTTAGCGGCTCCATGTGTGGGGCCGCGCAATCGTTTAGCGCCGCCAGCACGGTGCGATAACTCGAGCAAACGGACATCAAGCCATGAAGGCTCTCACGAAAGTGACCCAGTCGGCCAAGCCGGCAGAGGTCGAAAAGGACTGGCACATCATCGACGCCGAGGATCTCGTCGTCGGTCGCGTCGCCGTCATCATCGCCAATATCCTGCGCGGCAAGCACAAGCCGAGCTATACCCCGCATGTGGATTGCGGCGACCATGTCATCGTCATCAATGCCGACAAGGTGAAGTTCACCGGCAAGAAGATGGACGACA
>CAYOWF010000043.1:0-12154 GCA_964407585.1 uncultured Qipengyuania sp. | reverse complement strand
TTGGCTTCGAAGACCTTCTTGTTGGCTTCGTTGGCGCGCAGGGCCTTCTTCTGCGGGAGCAGGAAGTTGCGGGCATAGCCGTCCTTCACGGTGACGACGTCACCGATCGAGCCGAGCTTTTCGATCCTCTGAAGGAGAATGATATCCATGACTATTCCCCTTACTTCACGATGTACGGCAGCAGGCCGATGTGGCGCGCGCGCTTGATGGCCTTGGCCAGTTCACGCTGCTTCTTCGCGCTGACGGCGGTGATGCGGCTGGGGACGATCTTGCCACGCTCGGACATGAAGCCCTGGAGCAGACGAACGTCTTTGTAGTCGATAGCCGGCGCGTTCTTCGCGGAGAACGGGCAGGTCTTGCGGCGGCGGAAAAACGGACGGGCCATCAGTTACGCTCCTCGCGGTCCTTGCGCTTCTTCGAATCGCGCTCGTTCTTGCGCATCATCACCGAAGGGCCTTCCTCGTGCTCTTCGACCTTGATGGTCATGTAGCGGATGACGTCTTCGTTGATACGCGTCTGGCGTTCGAGCTCGGAAACAACGGAGCCGGGGCCCTCGATGTTGAGCATGACGAAATGCGCCTTGCGGTTACGGTCGATCTTGTAGGCGAGGTTCTTGAGACCCCAGGTCTCGGTCTTGGTGACCTTGCCGTCGTTCTTTTCGACGATTTCGGTCGCCGTGGCGGCGAGCTGGTCGACCTGAGCCTGGCTCAGGTCCTGTCGCGCCAAGAAGACATGCTCGTAGAGAGCCATGCTCTTGTCCTTTCACTTGCTGGCCGATCGCTGGCTGATCCGCGGGATTGCGGGGCCCCTCCGGCTTTCTTCGGCCCTCACCCGGAAGCGAGGGATGCGCGCACATAGCGGGAATTCGCAGGAATGCAAGTCATCTTGCCGCTTGCTGCGCCGGAACGCTCGGGGCAGGGGGCGCATTGCATCGGTAATCCAAGGGGAAAGACCAAATGCCTACCGGCCTTGTAGCGTTGCTCGACGACGTGTCCATCATTGCCCGCACCGCCGCCGCTTCGATCGACGATGTCGCTGCCGCAGCCGGACGCGCCGGGTCGAAGACCGCCGGCGTGGTGATCGATGACGCGGCGGTGACCCCCAGCTATGTCACCGGCCTGTCCCCGGCCCGCGAATTGCCGATCATCTGGGCGATTACGAAGGGCAGTTTCAAGAACAAGCTCCTGTTTTTGCTGCCGGGAGCGCTTCTGCTGAGCGAGTTCCTGCCCGGTGCCATCATCCTAATTCTGATGCTGGGCGGGGCATTCCTCTCATACGAGGGCGCCGAAAAGGTGATGGAGAAATTGGGCGGTGCCAAGCACGGCAAGACGGTCGACGACGTCATCGAAGACCCCGTCGCCTTCGAAAAGGAGCGCATTTCCTCGGCTATCCGGACCGACCTGATCCTGTCGGCGGAAATCATGGCGATCGTGCTGAACGAACTGTCGAACGATCCCATCGCGGAAAGCTTCTGGGGTCGCGGTGTATCGCTCGCGCTGGTGGCCATCGCTGTGACGGTAGTGGTCTATGGCTCCGTCGCGCTGATCGTGAAGATGGACGACGTCGGCCTGCACCTGAGCAAGAAGCTTTCGGCCGCAGCGCAATCCATGGGCCGCGCCTTGCTGCATGGCATGCCGTGGCTCCTCAAGGCGCTGTCCTTCATCGGGACCATCGCCATGCTTTGGGTCGGGGGCGGGATCATCGTGCATGGCACCCACGAACTGGGCTTCGACCTGCTATACGACGTCGCGCATGGCGCTGAATATGCGGTCAAGGCGGCGGTGGGAGCGCTTTCGGGCATCCTTGGCTGGCTGACCTATGCAGCGGTTTCCGCGCTCATCGGGCTCGGTCTGGGCGTGATCCTGGCGCTTCTGATCCACAAGGTCATCCTGCGCGGCAAGGAAGCACATTGACCCTTTCCCACTCTGGTACAGGGCGAACTGGATGGCGCAATTCTACTATTGTTGCTGCTAAACCCCCACGATAGAGTTATGACAGACTAGGTGTCGCAGGGGAGGCGGCGTCTTGGGGGGATCGGGCCTGAACATTCTGAAGTCCATCGGCTTGCTGCTGGTCGTCGCTTGCGCATCGTTCGCCGCGACGGCCCATGCTCGTGGGCACTCCCTCGCACAGCAGATGTGCGTTGCCGGTGCCGAGAGCGCCAGTGAAGCCCTGGCTCTCGATCCAGCCGAACTGGACTGTTCGGAAAACCGGTTCTCCAAACGCGACCGGTTTATACGCAGTCATACGCGCATTGCCCCGGATCTCGAGGCCGGGGACGAAACGCTCTACTGGCAAACCGATCCGGCGAATTTCGACAGCATGCTGTTGCGTTTCACTTTCGCCGATGGCGAGACGAAGCTGGTAGACGTCGATCCGCAAATGGCGACGAGGAACTGGTTCGTGCGAACGCGATTCAGCGTTCCCGTTCCGCAGTCCGAAGCGAGACTGACTTCCATCGACACGGTGGTCGAGAGACCACGCACTTACGCTACCATCCGCGAGGCGAGGCTGGTGGAACGTAGCGAGGCGGAGAGCGAACACTATTTCCGCTCGGTGATCTACGCGCTCTTGTGCGGCATGCTGCTTGTGCCGATCGTTTACGATCTGCTGTTCTTGCGGCTGTTTCGCTATCGCTTCCTGATCTGGCATCCGATCATGGCGCTGGGAATGCTGGGCTTTGCGCTTTTCAATTCGGGCCTGATATTCCTGCTTGTCCCCGACATATCCCTGGCGACGCGCTGGCAGTTCAACACCGCAACTCTCGTTCTTACGGCGCTGGCATCGATATTCTTCGTGCTCGACATGCTGGACAAGGAGAAGGTGCCGCGGAACCTGGTTCGGGCCCTTCTGGGCTTCACTGTCCTGATGGTGTTCGTGAAGCTGATAACCGTCTTCGATATCGAGGGATTGCGCATTCTGTCGCATCTCGCGCTGCTCTACTCGATGATTCCCGTCAGCGCGATCTTGCTCGGCGTGCTCGGAGTGGCTCTCCTCAACGAAAGCAGGGGGGCGATATTCCTCCTCGCAGCGTTCGGCGGTTTACTCATGGGCGGTGTGCTGTCGCTGCTGACGAACCTCAACCTCTACCAGCCCCCGTTCCATGTGGACGATTTCCTGACGGCGGCATTGGTGCTCCTCGTGATCGGAAGCTCCGCCGCTGTGGGAGACCGTTTCATGGTGCTGCGGGTCGAGCGGGACCGGGCGCGCATCAGGGCGATCAAGCTGGGCCGTCTCGCATTGACCGATCCGCTGACGGGTTTGGCCAATCGACGCGCCTTCGATGCGGTCGAGAATATCGAGGAAGGCCAGGCCTTGCTGGTCGTCGATATCGATCACTTCAAGGCCATAAACGACGAAAAGGGGCATACGACGGGAGATGCCGTCCTTTGCCAGATGGCAAGCCTGATGCGGGAATATTTCGCCGCCAACCCCGCCTCGACCATCTATCGTCTGGGTGGCGAGGAGTTTGCAGTCGTCTTCAGTTGTACGGACGAGCATGAAATGCGCACCGTTTCGGAGAAATTGCGCCAGCATATCGACAGCAACATCGGAGAGGATTCCGTCGGAATCCCCCACGCAACGGTCAGCATTGGCGCAGCTTTCGGCCTGGGTCGCCCACTTTACGAAGTCTTCGAAGCGGCAGACGAGGCCATGTATCGGGCCAAACGTGCCGGTCGCAACCGCAGCGCGGCGGTCGACCACGACGGCAAGATCACCGTCGTCGCCCGCTCGGCCTAGGACAGCCTCTGAAAAAGGCGCCTGGCAAATTCCGCAAGCGTATCGTCGCGCGCACCCATCACAACGATCCGATCTCCGGGTGATGCGAGATTGACGAGCCGGTCTTCCACCGCCTTGCGTGCCGGGATGTATTCGGCCAGCCCACCGGCTTCTTCGACCATCCGGACAATACGCTCGCTGCCTTCGCTGCGATCGACGGTGCCCCCGAAGTAGACGGGATCGCACATCAGGAGCATATCGTCTTCGGCAAGGTGACCGGCAAAGGTCTGCGCCAGTTCCTCGCCCATCTGGCGCAAGGGGCCGTAGCCGTGGGGCTGGAAGAAGGCGACCACTCTTCCGGGGTGGGTGCGCAAGGTGCGCAGGGTGGCGGCGCATTTCTCGGGGTTGTGCCCGAAATCGTCGATGACGGTGATGGCGGCATGGGTCGTCCCGACGATATCGAAGCGGCGCGCCAGCCCCTCGAATCCTGCGAGCGCTTCGACCGAGGCCGCAACGGGAACTCCCGCTGCCGCAGCGCCGGCAATCGCCGCGAGTGCATTCGAAAGGTTGTGCCGACCGGGCATATTGAGCCGTAGCGCATGCTGCGAACCGTCGTGACGGTCGACGACCATCGCAGCCTGCCGCACGGGCCCTTCGGCAATTGTGCCGGGCACGATACCGATCTGGGCCTTCTCCTGTTCTATGCCGAAAGTGATGACTTCCTTGGCGTGCGGGAGCAGGGCAAGCGCCTCTTCGTCGTCGGCGTTGATGACCGAGATGCGGCTTCGCGAAAGATAGTCGCCGAAGAGCTGGCGCAATTCGTCCATGCTCTTGTGGTCGAGGCTGACGTTCAGCAGTACGCCTACGGCAGGGCGATACAAGGCGATCGATCCGTCGCTTTCGTCCACTTCGCTGACGTAAAGGCTCTGGCCTCCGACCACGGCGCTGGCGAAAGGGCGTTCGGGCGAGACGAAATTCTTCATCACGGCGCCATTCATGATCGTCGGCTCGCGCCCAGTCGCTTCGAGTATCCATCCGAGCATGCCGGTGACGGTCGACTTGCCGCTGGTGCCCGCAACCGCCAGACCTGCGCCACTGGTGTTGAAAAGGATCGAATTGAGTTCGGCGCGGGTCAGGCGAAGGCATTCTAATGCATTGGCACGCCCGATCTCTGGAACGCTATCCTCTATGGCTGCCGATGCGACGACGATCTGTTCGCTCGAGGTTATACCGCTGCCGTCCTGCGGGTAGAGTTCGAAACCCTGCCGTTCCAGGGCCGCGAACTTCTCGGGTGTACGACCCTGGTCGAAGCTGCGGTCCGATCCTGCGACTTTCGCTCCACGACCCTGCAGGATCTGCGCGAGCGGCAGCATACCGGATCCGCCGATGCCGACGAAAAAGAACGGGCGGGCGAATAGTTCGTCTGGGCTGGGGAAGTCACTCATCGCGGCCTCGCTATGCAGTTGTAAGCGCGATGACAAGCGGGCATGGTCGCGTCCGTGCAACGACCGATCCGAAAAGTGGCGATCTGCGCCCCCGCGACGCCGCTCGAGCGCAGCCATGCCGATGCGGTCCTGCAATTGGCGCAAAGCGAATTTCCGCAGATCGACCTGCACTTCCACGACCAGTGCTTCGCTTCGGAAGGCCATTTCGCAGGCGACGACGCCATGCGGCTCGAGGCCCTGCTCGAGTGCGCCAACGACCCTCGGTACGACGCCGTATGGTTCGCCAAGGGCGGATACGGTTCCAATCGGATCGCGGCGGAATTCCTCGGCAGGGCGGAAGCGCAGGCCGGCCGGAAGACCTATCTCGGCTATTCCGATTGCGGCACGCTCCTGGGCGCATTGTACAGGGCGGGAATAGGCAAGCCGGTTCACGCCCCGATGCCCGTCGATATCAAGCGCGACGGCGGCGAACAGGCCGTGCGGCGCACGCTCGCATGGATGGGCGGCGACGATAGCGGGCTCGAGCCCGGACTTTCGGGAATCCCGGTGGCCGCCTTCAATCTCTATACGCTGGCCATGCTCGTCGGGACGCAATTCATGCCGGCGCTCGACGGGCACGAAGTTCTGATCGAAGAAGTGGGCGAATACGAATATGCCATCGATCGGTTGATGTTCCATCTGGTGGAGCACCTCCACGGTATCGCCGGCATCCGACTTGGAGAGGTGACAGCCGTGCCCGAAAACGATCGGCCCTTCGGCTGCGATGACGAACAAATCGTGCAGGAATGGTGCGCGCGATACGGCATCGACTATCTCGGTCGCGCGGCCATCGGGCATACCTCTGCCAACAGGATAGTCCCCTTCGGCCTTGAGGCGCGCGCTCCACGCGCCTAAGCGCGCAGCGCACAAGGAGAGATTCATGACTGCATTCATCTTCCCCGGACAGGGGAGCCAGAAAGTCGGCATGGGCGTCGAGCTCGCCGATGCCAGCGTTCACGCCCGCGAGGTTTTCGAAGAGGTGGACGACGCGCTGAACCAGAAACTTTCCGGCGTGATGAGGGAAGGTACCGAGAGCGAATTGACGCTCACCAGCAATGCGCAGCCCGCGATCATGGCCAACTCCATCGCCACATTGCGAGTCCTGGAAAGGGAATTCGGCGTAGCGCTGGCCGACAAGGCGCAATGCGTCGCCGGCCATTCGCTGGGCGAATACAGCGCACTGTGTGCCGCCGGAGCATTCGGTCTTGCCGAAACCGCCAAGCTGCTCCGTCTGC
Source organism: uncultured Qipengyuania sp. (assembly GCA_964407585.1). GTDB lineage: Bacteria > Pseudomonadota > Alphaproteobacteria > Sphingomonadales > Sphingomonadaceae > Qipengyuania. The sequence goes on along the minus strand of CAYOWF010000043.1, from coordinate 5,715 downwards.
GCGGTATCGCGATGCAGGATGCCGTTCCGATCGGCGTGGGTGCGATGGCCGCGCTGCTGGGTGCCGATATCGACAAGGCCACGGCGCTTGCCGAGGCGGCCGCCGAGGGTCAGGTCTGCGAAGTCGCCAATGACAACGATCCGACGCAGGTCGTCATCTCCGGTCATGCCGAAGCCATCGATCGCGCCATCGAAATGGCGAAGGATCACGGGATCAAGCGGGGGATCAAGCTGCCCGTGTCTGCCCCGTTCCACTGTTCCTTGATGCAACCGGCCGCATTGCGGATGAAGATGGCGCTGGCGGACACTTCGCCCGGCGCCTTCACCGTTCCGCTCTACGCCAACGTGACGGCCGCCCGCGTTACCGATCCGGCTGAGGAGCTTTCCCTGCTCGTGGACCAGGTCACTGGTCGCGTGCGTTGGCGGGAAAGCGTACTGGCCATGCGCGAGGCGGGCGTGGAAAGGTTTGTCGAACTTGGCGGCAAGGTCCTCGGCCCGATGGTCGGCCGCATCGACAAGGAAGCCGAGACCCTCAGCCTCGTCACCATGGAAGACCTCGAGCATTTCGCGAAGGAGAACGGATGATGTTCAGCCTCGAAGGCAAGACCGCCCTCGTCACCGGTGCCAGTGGCGGCATCGGCAGTTCGATCGCCTATGCGCTGGCTCGACAGGGTGCGCGTCTCGCCCTGTCCGGATCCAACGGCGACAAGCTGCGCGCCTTTCGCGAACAACTCAACGACGATACCGGCGGCAACCATGTCGAGATTACCTGCAACCTCTCCGACACGGTTCAGGTCGAAGAACTGATCCCCGCCACGGTCGATACGCTCGGCAGCATGAACATCCTCGTCAACAACGCGGGCATCACGCGCGACAATCTCGCCATGCGGATGAAGGACGAGGAATGGGACGAGGTGATCCGCATCAATCTCGAAGCCAGCTTCCGCCTGATGCGCGCCAGCGCACGGCCGATGATGAAGGCCAAGGGCGGCCGCATCATCTCGATTACCAGCGTGGTCGGCCACACCGGCAATCCCGGCCAGATGAACTACGTCGCCGCCAAGGCCGGCCTGACCGGCATGAGCAAGAGCCTCGCGCAGGAACTCGCCAGCCGGAACATCACCGTGAACTGCGTTGCTCCGGGTTTCATCCGTACCGCGATGACCGATGCACTGACCGACGACCAGAAGGCTGCCATAAACGGCCGTATCCCCATGGGCCGCATGGGCGAGGGCAACGAGATCGGTGCTGCTGTGGCCTATCTCGCCAGCGATGAAGCCGCTTATGTCACGGGGCAGACCATCCACGTGAACGGCGGCATGGCGATGCAGGGCTAATTTCACTTATCCCCAAGGGAAATCCGCGCTTTGGGGGGTGAAGCTTGCCCGCTTTGCCAGCATGGCTAAGGTCGCTATCCGTATTCCGGCGCTGGTGGAGCGATTCCGGCCTTCACCGCGCCCATAAGGGACGAAAGAAGGACCATGAAGGCCACAATCGAACGCGCGACGCTGCTGCGCTGTCTCTCCCACGTCCAGTCGGTGGTCGAGCGGCGCAACACCATCCCCATCCTGTCCAACGTCCTCATCGAGGCCGAGGGAGACGGTCTCAAGGTGATGGCCACGGACCTCGACCTGCAGGTGGTCGAACATATCGATGCCGCCAGCGTCGAAAGCGAAGGATCGATTACGGTCTCCGCGCACCTCCTGTTCGACATCGCGCGCAAGCTGCCCGAAGGCAGCCAGGTGAGCCTCGAAACCGCGGAAAACCGGATGGACGTGAAGGCGGGGCGCAGCCGTTTCAAGCTGCCGACGCTCCCGCGTGACGATTTCCCCGTGATCGTCGAAGGCGACCTGCCGACCAGCTTCACGCTGCCCGCCAAGACTCTCGCCGAGATGATCGACCGTACGCGTTTCGCCATCTCGACCGAGGAGACGCGTTACTACCTCAACGGTATTTTCCTGCACGTTTCGGATGAAGACCAGCCGGTTCTCAAGGCAGCCGCCACCGACGGTCACCGCCTCGCTCGCTTCACGCTTGCGCGCCCGGATGGAGCCGAAGGCATGCCCGACGTCATCGTGCCGCGGAAGGCCGTGGCAGAACTGCGCAAGCTGCTCGACGAAAAGATGGATGCCGATGTGCAGATCGACCTGTCGGCCAGCAAGATCCGCTTCTCGCTTGGCGGCGAGGGCGGTGTGGTGCTCACCAGCAAGCTGATCGACGGGACCTTCCCCGATTATTCACGCGTCATCCCCACCGGCAACGACAAGCTGCTGAAAATCGACCCGAAGAGCTTCTTCGCCGGTGTCGACCGCGTGGCGACGATTGCCACCGAGAAGACTCGCGCCGTGAAGATGGGTCTCGACAAGGACAAGGTGACGCTCACCGTTACCTCGCCAGACAATGGCACGGCATCGGAAGAACTCGCCGCGGAATATGATTCCGACGGGTTCGAGATCGGTTTCAATGCGACCTATCTCAAGGATATCCTCAGCCAGATCGACGCGGACGAGGTCGAAATCCACCTCGCCGATGCCGGCGCGCCGACACTCATTCGCAAGAATGACGACAGCCCGGCGCTCTATGTGCTGATGCCGATGCGGGTTTAACCCCTCGCAATTGGCGTGACCTGCAGCTAGCGTCGCTCCCTCACCAGGGAGAGGCGCTATGCAGCAAGTTCATGTCGACAAATCCAATCTGACCGATGCCGTAGTCGCCGAAGTCGACGATGGTGCGCTGGCCGATGGAGCGGTGCGCCTGGCGATAGAGAGCTTCTCGGTCACTGCGAACAATGTCACCTATGCGGTGGTGGGAGACGGGTTCGGATACTGGAACTTCTTCCCGGCTCCGGACGGGAAGGGCATCGTCCCCATGTGGGGCCATGCCAAGGTTGTCGAAAGCAACCACCCCGAATTCTCCGAGGGCGAGCGGGTTTACGGCTACATCCCCATGGCGAGCCATCTCGATGTCCTCCCGGGCAAGGTGAGCGTCGGCGGGTTCGTCGACACGGCCGAGCATCGCCAGCCGATGAGCCCGATCTACAACCAGTATTCGCGCCTTGCCGCCGATCCCGAGCACGATCCTTCTCGCGAGGGCGAACGGATGATCTTCGGGCCGTTGTTCAAGACCGGTTTCCTCATCGAGTATTTCATGCGCGGCGAGGACTGGTTCGGGGGCGAGCAGGTAATCCTGACAAGCGCTTCTTCGAAGACGGCGATGGGCCTTGCCAGCGTCGCCAAGCGCCGTTCGCCGCAGGTGAAGCGGATCGGCCTTACTTCGGCAGGCAATGTTCGGTTCGTGAAGGACAGCGGTCTCTATGACGAGGTTCTCTCGTACGATGCGGTAGGCGACATCTCCCACAAGCCGAGCGTTTCGGTCGACTTCGCAGGCAATGCAAATCTTTTGGGCCAATTGCACCATCACCTTGGAGATGCGTTGAAATATTCCTGTCTCGTCGGCGCGACCCATATAGAGGAACGCGGCGCGGGGCTTGGGGCTGGCGGCGATCTTCCAGGACCGACGCCGACACTGTTCTTCGCGCCGGACCACGCCGTGGCCCTGTTCAAGGAACACGGACCGGAAAAGGCCGGGACGATGATCGCCGAAAGCTGGCATGGCTTCCTCGATGACGCCGGCAGCTCGGTCGAAATCGAGCGCCACGGCGGCCTCGAATCCGCACGCAGCGTCTTCGTTGAGATGGTCGGCGGGACGGTCGATCCGGCCAAGGGGATCGTGATCGAGCCCTAGATCTCGATCGCAATCTTTCCGAAGTGCCCGCCGCTTTCCTGATGGCGGAAGGCATCGGCGAGGTTTACAAGCGCGAAGGTGTCGCTGATTTCGGGACGAATCCCATTCGCCTCGATCGCTGCGACCATGTCCTGTTGCATCTTGCGGCTGCCGACGGTCAGCCCCTGGACGGTCAGGTTCTTCGAGAACAGCAAGGCCGTCTGAACCGGTCCGGCAAAGCCCGCGAGCACGCCGATTAGCGCCACGTGGCCGCCGACGCGCGTCGCGAGCATCGATTGGTCCAGTGTCCCGGCTCCGCCGATTTCGACCACGCAATCGACGCCCCGGCCGCCGGTAATCTCGAGAGCTTTCGGCCCCCAGGCTTCGACTTCCTTGTAGTTGATCAGGTGATCGGCACCCAGTGCCTTCACCTTCTCGAGCTTTTCGTCCGACGAACTGGTTGCGATCACGGTTGCGCCAGCCGCCTTGGCGAATTGCAAGGCAAAGATCGAAACACCGCCTGTTCCCTGTACGAGGACCGTATCCCCTGGCTTCAGCGTGTAATCGACGAAAAGCGCTCGCCATGCGGTCAGCCCGGCGCAGGTCAGCGTTGCCGCCTCGGCATGACTGAAGCCTTTCGGAGCGCGGGTGAACCAGTGCGTCGGCGCGGTTATCGACTCGCGCGCATATCCATCGATGCCATCTCCCGGCACCCTCGTAAAAGCTGCCTTCGGCGGCGCGCCATCGAGCCAGTCGGGGAAGAATGTGCTGACCACATGGTCCCCCGCGGCAAATTCGGTCACGCCATCGCCGACCGCGCTCACTACGCCAGCGCCATCGGACATCGGGATGCGGCCTTCGGCGCTCGGTATCATGCCCTTCACGACGGCATAATCGTGGTAGTTCAGCGAACTGGCCTTGAGATCGACAGTGATTTCGCCCGGACCGGGGGCGGGGGCATCTTCGATATCGACAAGGGCCAGGGCTTCCAGCGTGGAAGGCGTCGCGCCGGTACGTATGGCTTTCATTCCGCCGCCTCCGCCAGTTCGGCACGTTGCGGGCCGCGGATCAACCCTCCGGGGGTTTCACCGGTCCATTCCCCTTCGCGGAAGGTGACCGACCCGTTCTTGATCGTGGCGACATAGCCCTCCGCCTTCTGCAACAAGCGCTTTCCGCCGGCAGGAAGGTCGAAGGCGAGCCAGGGTTTGCCCAGCTTCAGCCGCTCCATGTCGATGATATTGAGATCCGCCAGATAGCCCGGAGCGATCACCCCGCGGTCTTCCAGTCCATAGAGGCGAGCCGTGTCGGAGCATTGGCGCTTGATGGCATTTTCCAGGCTGATCGTCCCGCGCTGCCGATCGCGCACCCAATGCTGGAGCATGAAAGTGGGCGAGGCCGCATCGCAGATCGTGCCGCAATGCGCGCCGCCGTCCGACAGGGAATTCACCGTGTCTTCCGAATGCTGGAGTTCGTGCAGGAAATCGAGGTTGCCATCGGCGTAATTGAGGATGGGAAGATAGATGAAGCCCTTGCCGTCGTCGCTGCACAGCAGGTCGTAGGCGTATTCGTCGCCCGACATGCCTGCCGCCTTCGCTCGCTCCAGGATGCTTTCGTCGGCAGTGGGTTCGTAGTTGAAATCGGGATCCATCTCGAACTGCATGTTCCAGCCGCCGCAGACGACCATGATCAGGCCGATGATGTCCTGATTCACTTCGGAAAAGTCGTGCTGCTCCGCCAGCATCCTCGCCTTGAATTCGGGATCGAACAGCTTTGCCTTCTGTTCTTCCCACGGCAGGTCCTCGATCTCTTTCCAGCTCGGTTTGAGCCTGAAGGGATGGACGGTACCGCGCCAAGCCATCACGATGCCGTTACCGCGCAAGGCGATCTGGGCGACGATGTTCGCGCCATTGTCGTTTTCCGCGCGCATCGAGGTTATCTGCTCGTCCAGCGGCATCTCCTTGGCGATCGACTGGAGCGCGGCATAGGTGCAGGG
>CAYOWF010000042.1:2718-12197 GCA_964407585.1 uncultured Qipengyuania sp. | reverse complement strand
CGGATGAACGCGATTGCGATTAGGCGTGGCCGGTGCGATAGGCAAGCCATGCACCGGGCCCGCGCAGTAACCTCCAGAAATGCCTTGCGCCTGCTGGGGACCGCGAGTGCCGCAGCAGGCCTGCTGGCGGCTGCACCCGCCCTTGCCCAGGATGGGGCCGCCACCGGGGCAGGCGCCGTGGAGCAGCCCGAAGGCGAAAGCCCAAGCGATCTGCCGGCACCGGACGAGGATGCCCAGGATCCTGTCGTCATCGCCCGGGAAGGCGACCTTCCTCCCTATTCGCCCGAATTCAACGAAGCGGGCGAACGGCAGATTTCCTTTGCTGCGGATGTCCTCAGCTACGATTCCGATGCCGACGTCACGACCGCGGAAGGCAATGTGCTGCTCCAGTCGGGCGACCGCTCGCTCCGCGCCGATTCGGTGAGCTGGAGCCAGCGCACCGGCATCATCGTCGCGAGCGGCAACGTCCGCTTCGTCGATGAAACGGGCAACCAGCTCTATACCGAGCGGGTCGAACTGACCGACGAGTTCGAGGCGGGGGCGATGGAAGACTTGCTCCTGGCCCTGCGTGCGGGCGGCAGGCTGGCTGCCAACAAGGGCGTGCGCGAAAGCGATGGCAGCATTCTCCTGGAAGAAGCCGCCTACAGCGCCTGCGCAGTGGTTTCGCCCGAAGGCTGCGACAAGGAACCCAGCTGGCGCATCACCGCCGACCGGGTGACCTACGATCCGGCCGAAGCGAAAGTGAAGTTCAGGGGGGCCTACCTGGAACTGTTCGGTGCCCGGCTGATCCCTCTTCCCGGCCTTTCGGTCCGCACCGACGATGGCGGGGTATCGGGCTTCCTCGTGCCCGATATCCGGATCTCAGAAAGCAACGGGGTCGAGGTTTCGGGCAGCTATTACATTCGCATGGCCGACAACAAGGACCTGACCCTCTCGGCCTACGTCTTTTCCAAGACCGCACCGATGGTATCGGCCCAGTGGAGACAGCTGACCGACAAGGGCGCCTACCAGATAACCGGCTATGCGACGCACAGCCGCCGCATTTCGGATTTCACCGGGCTAACCAACGCTTCGGAGGCCGATCCCCGCGGCTATGTCTTCGCCAACGGCAAGTTCCAGTTCGACCCGCAGTGGAGCCTGACCGGCTCCCTCCGCCTCGCCAGCGACAAGACTTTCCTGCGCCGTTACGACATCAGCCGCGACGACCGGTTGCGTTCGAACATCAATCTCGAACGCATCGATGCCGATTCCTATTTCTCGCTCGCCGGCTGGGCCACGCAGACGCTGCGCCTCAACCAGGAGCAGGATCGCGTCCCGATCGCCCTGCCCGCGCTCGACTGGCGTCAGCGCCTCCGCGATCCCGTGGCGGGCGGCAAGCTCGAACTGCAACTCAACAGCCTCGCCATCATGCGCAAGCTCGGCCAGGATACCCAACGGGCATTCGCCAGGGCCGAATGGAGCAGGAAGCGGATCACGGGCCTGGGCCAGGTCTTCACGCTGACCGGCCTTCTGCGCGGCGATGTCTACCATTCGGACGGAAATGCGCTGAACCCGACACCGTCCTATCGCGGCAACGAAGGGTGGGAGACCCGCGGTGTTGCGCTGGGCGCACTGGACGTCGAGTGGCCGTTTGCCGGCGAGCTGTTCGGCGGCGAACAGGTCTTCACGCCGCGCGTGCAATTCGTCGTCACGCCCGAGATCAAGAATCTCGCCATACCGAACGAAGATGCCCGCGCCATCGACCTCGAAGATTCGAACCTGTTCGCGCTCAACCGCTTCCCGGGTTACGACCGCATCGAGGATGGTGCCCGCGTGACCTACGGCTTCGACTGGAAACTGCGTCGGCCGGGAATGGAAATCTTCACGACGCTCGGCCAGTCCTACCGGCTCGACAACGATCGCGACATCCTGCCCGACGGTACCGGCCTGTCCGAAAAGGTCAGCGACTTCGTCGGCCGGACCGAAGTGCGCTACCGCGACTTCCTCAAGCTTTCCCATCGCTATCGGCTCGACAAGGACAACCTCGCCGTGCGCCGCAACGAATTCGATGCGACGGTCGGCACCAGCCGGACCTATGCCGAAGTCGGCTATCTCCGTCTCAACCGGAATATCGACACGATCGAGGATTTGCAGGATCGCGAGGAGTTGCGCGCTGCGCTGCGGGTCGCTTTCGCCAATTATTGGTCGGTCTTCGGTTCGGGCGTTTTCAACCTGACCGACCGCGAAGAAGATCCCACGCTGACCAGCGACGGCTTCCAGCCGATCCGCACACGCCTCGGCATTGCCTATCAGGACGACTGCCTCGAACTGGGGGCCACCTGGCGGCGCGACTATGTTTCCGCGGGCGATGCGCGCAGGGGCGATACCTTCCAGCTCTATTTCAGCTTGAAGAATCTCGGGTTTCGTTGAGGCAGGCGTGTTGGCAGCGCGGGTCAAACGCGCTATCCGCGCCGCCGCAATCAGCTACGGTTAAGCCGCGCCATGGCACAGCCGGGCTCATTCGGGCGCGAAATGCGCGCCGCAAGGGAATTATTCGCGTGAACGCACATATGCTATCGAAATTGCTGGGATTTACCGCCGCCTTGGGTCTGGCCGTTGCCGCGCCCGGTGGACTGGCGCAGGACGCCCCCACGCAGGCCAATCCGCTGGGCCTGCCCGAACAGCCGACCATGCTGGCCAATCCCGATTCGAACGTGCGCCGCGCGACCGCGGTCGTAAACGGCTACGTCATCACCGGCACGGACCTCGACCAGCGCGTCGCTCTGCTGGTGAATGCCAACGATGCCGAACTTTCGGGTGAAGAGCTGCAGCGTGTGCGCGCCCAGGTCTTGCGCAACCTGATCGACGAAACCCTGCAGATCCAGGCCGCCGAAGCGGAAGATATCGTCATTGCCGATGCCGAGATAAACCAGACATATGCGCGTGTCGCTGCTCAGAACGGCCAGCGGCCGGAAGACATGGCTGCACAACTCGCCTCGGTCGGTTCGTCCGAGGCTTCGCTCAAACGCCAGATCAAGGGCGAACTTGCCTGGCAGCGCCTGTTGCGCCAGCGCGTTTCCTTCTTCGTCAATGTGTCGGCCGAAGAGGTCAACGAGGTGATGCGCCGTCTCAATGAATCCAAGGGCACCGACGAATATTGGGTTTGGGAAATCTATCTTTCCGCAAACCAGGAAAACGAAGCGGCGGTCGAGGCGAATGCCAAGAAGATCGTCGAACAGCTCGGCCAGGGCGGCAGCTTCGTGGCCTACGCCCGCCAGTTCTCCGAAGCATCGACGGCAGCCGTCGGCGGCGACCTCGGCTGGATCCGACTTCCGCAGCTCAAGGACGCGCAGCTCGAAACCGTGGTTTCGGGCATGACTCCGGGACAGCTCGTCGGACCGCTCCGCATTCCGGGCGGATTCTGGATCGTCTACCTGCGCGACAAGCGCCAGGTACTGACCGCCGATCCGCGCGATGCGATGCTGAGCCTCAAGCAGATCCAGATCAACTTCGACCCTGCGGCCTCGCAGGAGGTCAACCAGGCGAAGCTGCAAAGCTTCCTTTCCGGCGTCGAAAGCATGCGCGGTTGCGGCAGCGCAGATGAAGTGGCCGCCGCCCTCGGCGCCAGTGTCGTGACCAACGACCAGATCCGCGCCCGTGCCCTGCCCGAGCAGTTGCAGAACGTCATGCTGAACCTCCAGATCGGCGAGGCGACACCGCCCTTCGGCGGCGTCGAAGAAGGTGTCCGTGTGCTGATGCTCTGCGGTCGCGACGATCCGGAGACGGCCGATGGCCCCAGCTTCGACGAAGTCATGGCACAGATCGAAGACGAGCGTATCGCCAAGGCGGCCCAGCGTTACCTGCGCGACCTGCGCAACGACGCCTACATCGAATACAATTGACGGCGCTTTCCCGCCCCCTCGCCGTATCTTTGGGCGATCCGGCGGGTATCGGGCCCGAGATTATCGCAGAAGCATGGGCGAGACGTGCCGCAGAGAAGCTGCCACCCTTCTTCGTGGTCGGTGGGGCGGACGTGCTCGCCGAAGCAGCCGGGCTGCGCGGACTCGATCTCGCTGTTACCCGCATAACCTCACCCGAACAGGCGATCGAGGCATTCGAGACTGCGCTCCCCGTGCTCGGAGCGGACGATGCCGCCTATATGCCAGGCGAACCGGACAGTTCGGGCGCGCATCTTGCCCTTCATTCGCTGGTCGAAGGAGCCGGGCGAACGGCACTGGGCGAGGCGGCGGCACTGGTCACCGCGCCGATTTCCAAGAGCGAACTGGCGCGAGTGGGCTTCACCCAGCCCGGCCAGACCGAATTCCTCGCCGATGCCTGCGGCAAGCAGCGCGAGGATGCGGTGATGATGCTCGCCGGTCCGTCCTTACGTGCCGTGCCGCTGACCGTTCACTGCGCGCTGCATGAAGTTAAGGGCCGCCTCACCCGGAACCTGATCGTCCACCGCGCGCGTATCGTGCACGAAGCACTGAAACGCGATTTCGGTATCGAGCGGCCGCGCATCGCGGTGTGCGGTCTCAACCCGCATGCGGGCGAAGGAGGGCGATTCGGCGATGAAGAGCTGCAGGTGATCGGCCCTGCGGTCGAACAGCTGGAAGCCGAAGGGATGGACATTTCCGGCCCACATCCGGGCGATGCCCTGTTCACGCCGCGTGCGCGCGAAAAATACGACGTGGCGCTGGCCATGTATCACGACCAGGCTCTTATCCCGCTCAAGGCGCTGGATTTCGACCAGGGCGTGAACGTGACTCTGGGCCTGCCCATCGTCCGCACGAGTCCCGACCATGGGACCGCATTCGACATCGCGGGCAAGCGTATCGCCGATCCCGGTGCGATGATTGCCGCCTTGCGCATGGCCGGAGAAATGGCCGCACGGCGCGCAAGGTAGATTTCGGTTCGGGTCGAGCTTGTCGAAGCCCTGCACTTTCCTGTAGCGCCCGTTCGGAAATGAAGGGCGGCCCTTCGACACAGCCCGGGGCGAACGGAATTGCCAGACCTACCACCCTTACGAGAAGTCATTGCCCGGCACGGCCTCTCGGCCAGCAAGGCGCTGGGACAGAATTTCCTTTTCGACGAGCAATTGCTCGACCGGATTGCCGCGCTGCCCGGCAGCCTAGAAGGGTGCCGCGTCCTTGAAGTCGGTCCCGGTCCGGGCGGGCTGACGCGGGCCCTGCTGCGCGCCGGTGCCAAGGTTACGGCGATCGAGATGGACAAACGATGCCTCCCGGCACTGGCGGAACTGGAGCAGGTTTTCCCCGGTCGGCTGGAGATCATCCAGGGCGACGCTCTCAAGCTCGATCATGACGATGTCATGGGCGGCGAACCCTATGCGATCCTGTCGAACCTGCCTTATAATGTCGGCACCGCGCTGTTCACGCGCTGGATGGGTGGCGAAAAGTGGCCGCCGGCCTGGACTTCGCTCACGCTGATGTTCCAGCAAGAGGTAGCCCAGCGCATCGTCGCCAAGGCCGGCGGCTCCGCCTATGGCCGCCTCGCCGTGCTCGCCCAGTGGCGTGCCGAGGCCAAGCTGGCGATGAAGGTCCACCGCAGCGCCTTCACCCCGCCACCCAAGGTGATGAGCGCCATCGTCCATGTCACTCCGTCCGTCATGCCCGCAGGTGTCTCGGCCAAGGTGCTCGAACGCGTGACCGAGGCGGCCTTCGGCCAACGCCGCAAGATGCTGCGCCAGAGCCTCAAGGGGATGCCCGGTGCGGTGGATGCACTCGCGGGAATCGGGATCGACCCGCAACGCCGCGCCGAGACTCTTGAAGTCGGCGATTTCGTCGCGCTGGCCCGCGCGTTGACCTAAGCCTTTCGCGGCCGTTCCTGCTGCGCGAGCTTGCGGAGCAGCTGCGCCGCGATGTCGAGCGTCTGCAATTCGTCGACCAGCCGCATGATGAGCTCCGGGTCCTCCGACAGGGCATCGGCAAGGGTATCGAGCGAACCCGCGACGCGATGCATGTCGTCGAATGTTATTACGCTGTCGTGCACAGGGGCATGGCTCGTGCGTGTGGACACGCGCTCGCGCATGTCTTCCATGATACGGTGAAAGGTATCGTCGACCGCCTGCTGCGGCTGGGCATCGGAAAACCAGTCCTCGACCACCGTGCGCTCGGAAAAGGACACACCGGCCTGGACCCCGCTGCGCCATACGATTTCCCCGGCGACGACCAGGGATCCGCGGCGCAATTCGAGTTCATGTCCGAGCGGCGGCAGGGTCTCGCCTTCGATGAGAGCGCCGGCGGGCGACAGGTTGCGAACGTGCACCATGACCGCTCCGGCACGCGAGTGAACGCTGGCGCACACGAACAGGTCGGTGCGCTCCTCGCGACGTCTCTGGTAGGCTACGGCAGGCAAGCCTTGCGATCCTTCTTTTCTTATCGAAGGACCGGTCTGCACCAGAAGATTTACGATATGCTTGATGCGGCGTTCAGCCTGCCGCCTTTTTCGCAATGCGCCATTGGTGCAGCAAGGGTTCGGTATAGCCGCTGGGTTGTTCGATACCCTTGAAAATCAGGTCCTTGGCAGCACTGAAGGCCGCGCCTCCTTCATTCTTCAGCAACGGCTCGTAGGTCGGATCGCCTGCGTTCTGCTGGTCGACCTTGGCCGCCATCCGACGCAGCGAATCGTATACCTGCGCCTCGTCGACGACGCCGTGGAGCAGCCAATTGGCGATGTGCTGGCTGGATATCCGCAAGGTCGCGCGGTCTTCCATCAGGCCGACGTCGTTGATGTCGGGCACCTTGGAACAGCCCACTCCCTGGTCGATCCAGCGCACCACGTAGCCGAGCAGGCCCTGGCAATTGTTGTCCAGTTCTTCCCGAATTTCGTCGGCGGACCAATTGGTGCCTTCGGCCAGCGGAATGGTCAGCAGCTCGTCGAGCTTCGCCGCATCTCCGAGTTCCTTCTGTATCTCGAACACATCCTCGCGATGATAGTGGATGGCATGGAGCGTGGCCGCCGTGGGGCTTGGCACCCAGGCGGTATTCGCACCGGCGCGGAGGTGCCCGATCTTTTCCAGCATCATCTGCCCCATCAGGTCGGGCGCCGCCCACATCCCCTTGCCGATCTGGGCCCGGCCAGACAGCCCGTGTGCCAGCCCGATACCGACATTGCGCGCCTCATATGCCTTGAGCCACGCGGAATTCTTCATCTCGCCCTTCCGCATCATCGGCCCGGCCCGCATCGAGGTGTGGATCTCGTCCCCCGTGCGGTCGAGGAAACCGGTGTTGATGAAGACGATCCGATCCTTCACCGCGTGAATACAGGCGGCAAGGTTCGCGCTGGTACGGCGCTCCTCGTCCATCACCCCGACCTTGATCGTGTGACGCGGTAATTCGAGCAGGTCTTCGACCGCATCGAACAGGTCGTTGGTAAAGGCGCATTCTTCGGGCCCGTGCATCTTGGGCTTCACAATGTAGATACTGCCCTGGCGGCTGTTACCATACTTGCCCAGCCCGGCGACATCCTGTGCCGAAATTGCGCTGGTCATCACGGCGTCGAGGATACCTTCGGGGATTTCCTCGCCCTGCCACAGCATCGCCGGATTGGTCATCAGATGACCGACATTGCGCACGAACATCAGGCTGCGGCCGGGTAACGTGTGCTCCTTGCCCTCGCCGTCGCGATAGGCGAGATCCCCCGACAGCTCGCGGGTCAGGGTCCTACCGCCCTTCTCGAAGCTCTCCGAAAGATCCCCACGAATTATGCCGAGCCAGTTGCGATAGGCGAGCAGCTTGTCTTCCGCATCAACCGCCGCGACCGAATCCTCGCAATCGGCGATGGTCGTCAGCGCAGCTTCCAGGACGATGTCCGAAATGCCCGCCTTGTCGGACTTGCCGATCGGGCTTTCGCGATCGAACTGCACCTCGATATGCAAGCCGTTATTGCGGAAGAGCAGGCCCTTCTCCGTGTGGCCGACCCACTGGCTCTCGTCCTGCAATGTGCCGTCGTTCTCGTCGGCCAGGTCGGACCAGCTCTGGTCCACCAGAGGGAGCGTTTCGTCGAGGAACTTGCGCCCTTCCGCTATCACCGCCGCACCGCGCGCCACGTCGTAGCCGCCAGGCCTTGGCGGCGGCGCGTCCAGCACATCGGTGCCATAAAAGGCATCGTAGAGGCTTCCCCACCGCGCATTCGCGGCATTGAGCAGGAAGCGTGCGTTGAGGATCGGGACTACCAGCTGCGGCCCTGCCATGGTTGCAATTTCGGGGTCGACTTTCTCGGTGCCGATGGTGAAATCGCCAGGCTCCGGCACGAGGTACCCGATATTCTCGAGAAACTCGCGATAGCTGCCCGCATCGTGGGGTTGGCCCCTTCGTTCATCATGCCAGGCATCGATATTGGTCTGCAGCTCCTCTCGCTTCACCAGGAGTGCGGCATTGCGCGGCGCGAAATCGCCCAGGAGCGCGGAAAAACCCTGCCAGAATCTATCGCTGTCCTTGCCCAATGGCGGGAGGACTTCGGTCTCGACGAATGTCGCCAGCGCCGGGTCGATTTCGATTCCGGCGCGCGTCACGTAATTGCTCATGGAACTCCTCTGGGTAGTCTGGGACTATCGATGTGGACCCGGGGAGGAGCGGCACGGTCTATGCCGCCAGCCGTTGACGAATGCAAGGCACGGGGTGGACTTGGTGCCTGTCACGACTAAGGAAGTTGCCAATGAAACCGGATAGCCCACCGCAAGCCCTGCTCGACGCCATCGATGCCGACGCCATGCTGCGCGAGGTGCAGGACTGGGCTGCGATCAATACCGGGACGGCCAATATCGAAGGGCTGGATGCGATGGCAGGCGTGCTCGCCGATGCCTTTTCCGCCCTGCCCGGCGAGATCGAGCTGGTGGAGCCGACCAAGGTTACCGCCATTTCCGCCGAGGGGCGCGAATACGAAAAGCCGCATGGCAAGCATATGGTCCTGCGCGTCCGCCCGGAAGCGGAACGGCGTCTCGTGCTCACCGGCCATATGGACACGGTCTTTCCGGCCGACCATCCGTTCCAGGACACCCGCTGGCTCGACGACGACACGATAAATGGGCCCGGTACCGCCGATATGAAGGGCGGGCTCGACGTCATCCTCCATGCGCTAAAGACCTTCGAGACCATCGAAGGTGCAGACCGCATCGGCTACGACGTGATGATCAATTCCGACGAAGAGACCGGCAGCCTCGCCAGTCGCGGGCTCATCGAAGAACTGGCGCGCGGAAAATACGCCGCGCTAACCTACGAGCCGTCCGCCCTGCCCGATGGCACGCTCGCCCATGCACGCGGCGGTACGGGCAATTATTCGATCACCGTTACCGGCCGCAGCGCCCACGCCGGTCGCAATCCGCAAGACGGGCGCAACGCCATCGTGGCCGCTTCCGATCTCGTGCTGCGCATCAAGGCGCTTGAAGCCGAGGACATCACGGTGAACCCAGCAAAGATCGAAGGCGGCGCCGCCAACAATGTCGTGCCCGACCTTGCCGTACTCCGCTTCAATATCCGCCC
>CAYOWF010000042.1:0-2618 GCA_964407585.1 uncultured Qipengyuania sp. | reverse complement strand
GTGCCCGTGGTCGATACGATGGGGGTCCGCGGCGGAGCAATCCATTCGCCCGACGAATTCATGATAGTCGCTTCGCTGCGAGAACGCGCCGCGCTGAGCGCGCTATTGCTCTCGAAGCTTTCCACCGGAGACCATTTGTGACCTTCCGCCTGCGCGCTGCGCATATCGACGATCTCGAACATCTTTACGAGATGGCCAAGCTGACCGGGGGCGGGTTTACCAACCTGCCCGCCGACAAGGCTGCGCTGACCAAGAAACTGGAGCGGGCCGACGCGGCGTTCTCACGTACCGGCGATAGTTTGGGCGACGATATCTTCACGCTCGTCCTCGAAAATACCGAGACCGGGCAGGTTCGTGGCACCTGCCAGCTGTTCAGCCAAGTGGGTCAGCAGTGGCCGTTCTATTCCTATCGGCTCAACACCCTCACCCAACACAGCCAGGAGCTAGACCGGACCGTACGGGCCGAATTGCTCAGCCTGGTGACCGATCTCGAGGGATCTTCGGAAGTCGGCGGCCTGTTCCTGCACCCTGGCGAGCGTGCAGGAGGGCTCGGTCTGCTGCTGGCGCGCAGCCGCTACCTCTTCATCGCCATGCATCGCAGCCGCTTTGCCGATCGCATCCTTGCCGAACTGCGCGGGGTAATCGACGACCGCGGCGGCTCCCCCTTCTGGGACGGCGTTGCAGGTCGATTCTTCGGCATGACATTTCAGGAAGCCGACTATTTCAATGCCATCAACGGCAACCAGTTCATTGCCGACCTCATGCCCAAGCACCCGGTCTATGTCGCCATGCTCAACGACGAGGCGAAGAAGGTAATCGGCGTCCCGCATCCGACCGGGCGCGCGGCGATGCGGATGCTGGAAAACGAGGGCTTTGCCGCAGAAGGCTATGTCGACATTTTCGATGGCGGACCGACGATGACCGCCCGCACCGATAACGTGAAAAGCATTGCGGAAGCCCGCCCCGCGAAGATCACCTCGATTGATCTCGATATCGGTGAACGCGCCCTGATCGCGACGGGTACTCTGGACGGCTTCAAGTCTGCCTATGGCATGCGCGAATTCGGCGAAGACGGCACGGTCGCGATCGATGAAATCAGCGCGAAGGCACTCGAAGTGAGCATAGGCGATACCGTATGGAGCGTGGCAAGATGAGCCTCGTTGAAATCAACTTCGACGGCATCGTCGGCCCGAGCCACAATTACGCGGGCCTCAGCCTCGGCAACATTGCCAGCGCGAGCCACAAGGGCGATACCTCCTATCCGCGCGCAGCAGCGCTCCAGGGCGTGGCCAAGATGCGCTCGAACATGGCACTGGGCCTCGCGCAAGGATTCCTGCTGCCGCTGCCGCGCCCGAATCTCGACCTGGTGCGCGATCTCGCGATCGACGAGACCGCGCCGCGCCAATTACTCGCAGCGGCATGGTCCGCGTCGAGCATGTGGACCGCCAATGCCGCAACGGTCAGTCCTTCGCCCGACACGCGTGACGGCCGCTGCCACCTGACGCCAGCCAACCTCGTCACCATGCCGCATCGCGCGCAGGAATGGCGCGATACGCAGGCGCAGCTGAAACTGGCCTTCGGCGACGACCGCCACTTCGCGGTCCACGACGCGATCCTTCCCGCATTCGGCGACGAGGGCGCAGCCAACCACATGCGTTTTTGCGAAGGCCACGATGCGCCGGGTGTCGAGGTTTTCGTATGGGGTCGGCAGGGCGGCAAGTTTCCCGCCCGACAGCACGAGCAGGCCAGCCGCGCAGTCGCGCGTCTGCACGGCCTCGACCCGGACCGCTGCGTCTTCATCGAACAGAACCCCGAAGCCATCGCAGCAGGGGCATTCCATAACGACGTCGTCTCCGTCGCCAACGAACGAGTGCTTTTCACCCACGAACGCGCCTTCGCCGACCGGCAGGCCGCCTATGAAGCGATCCGCGCAGCCTTCCCTGCGCTGGAAGTGGTCGAAGTGCCCGAAAGCGCGGTCAGCCTCGAAGAAGCGATCCGCACCTATCTCTTCAACGCGCAATTGCTCAGCTTGCCGGACGGCGAAATGGCTCTGGTGGTGCCGAACGAGTGCCGGGAGAGTTCCGCCGTGTGGAACTGGTGCGAGAAGATGCTCGCAGGGAACGGGCCTATCCGTAAGGTCCTCCCCGTCGACGTGCGCCAGTCGATGGCCAATGGGGGCGGCCCCGCCTGCCTCCGCCTGCGTGTGGTGGCGGACCCGGCAACGGTGGACCAGCGCTTCATCCTGGACGAGGCAAAGGCCGACCGGATCGAAGCGGTCGTCGCGGAGATGTGGCCCGAAACCATCGACACTGCCGATATCGGTACGGATGCCTTGGCTAAACGGGTTATCGAGGCGCGCGAAGCATTGCTCGGTGTCCTATCCTTGGACACCCTCGCCTAAACCGGGGTCATAAAAAGTTAACCACCTCGACTCTGCGTCGGGCCCTCTTACACTTGGCTCCGGATTAACCATTCGACTCGGCACCAACGCGTCACTGGCACGTTGATTGCAACTGAGAAGGTTAAGAATAGGAGCGTAGCGCCACTCATGTGGACCAAGGTGAAAAGGCTGTTCGTGATCAAGACGCGCTTCGAAGCGTATCTGATCATCTATGCCC
>CAYOWF010000041.1:0-12205 GCA_964407585.1 uncultured Qipengyuania sp. | reverse complement strand
CTGGCCAAGATCATCGAGCCGCTCCATGCGGAGTTTCCGAACGCGGTCGAAATAAGTTTTACCTTCCGCAAGAACCTGCGCCTTCACATCGACGTCAGGGTATTGGAAGAAGCGCATGCCGTGGAAGCGCGCCTGCCGGCGTTATGCGGAGGTATCTTCCAGGAAATCTTCACCGGAAAATCGCCGCACCACGCCTTCTTTCATCGCGTGAGCGCGAAGGTTGACCGTTAGCCGGTTGCGAACCGGCCTGTCGCTTTGCCGACCGCCCGAGCATATGGCCTCAGCCCGATCCCGATACCGGGGTTCATCTTCCGGCGGCATCCGGTTCGTCAGCCGCCATTGAAGCTATGGGTCACGCCGCCGTCTTCTCCGCCACCCGCCTGAGCGCATTGACATAGGCTTCGGGCGGCTGCGCACCGGGGATCATGAAACGGCCTTCCACGATCATCGCAGGCACGCCGGTAATGTTCATTTCCATCGCGGCGCGTTCCTCCACGCGGGTCTTGCGGGCGAGGTCCTCGCTGTCGAGCGCCGCGGCGGCCGCTTCCCGCTCGATGCCCGCTTCCTCCGCAACGTCGAGCAGCACCTCGCGTTCGCCGATGCGGCGGCGGCGGTTGAAATGGGCCTCGAACAAGGCAAGCTTGAGCTTCGTCTGCAGTTCCGCCCCACGCTCTTCCAGCGCCCAGGTCAGGAGGCGGTGCGCGGCGAAGGTGTTCCACATCATCGCCTCGGGTGCCGGATCCGACCCTTCATAATCGAGCGAGACGCCGGCTGCCTCGGCAGCCTCGCGCATCCGGCCCTGCACCTCCTTCGACTGCTCGATGGTGCGGCCGTATTTGCGCGCGATATGCGCCGTGCGTTCTTCGCCCTGCTCCGGCATGTCGGGATTGAGCTCGAAGGCATGCCAGCGAATGTCGGCTTCGATCTCTCCATCGAGGCTATCCAGCGCCTGCGACAGGTTTCCCCAGCCCACGAGGCACCAGGGACACATGACGTCCGACCAGATGTCGATCGAGAGTTTGCGCGCTTCGGTCATCGGGACACCCACCATTGCATGAGGTGATGCGCAATAGCATGCGGCGGCGGTGCGCGAAACGGGCCTTCCCCGGCGAGCGCGGCTTCGACATCTGCATGCGTGTACCAGTGTATTTCGGCCATCTCGGTCTCGTCGATGGTCAGCGCATCGTCGTCTGCATGGCTGTGGCAGCCGATCATCAGCTGGCTCGGGAAAGGCCAGGGCTGGCTGGCGACATAGCTCACGTCGCGGACCTTTACCCCGCTTTCCTCCAGCACTTCGCGCGCGACCGCTTCCTCGATGCTTTCGCCCGGCTCGACGAAACCGGCGAGCGCGGAGAAACTGCCTTCGGGCCAGCCCTTGCCGCGTCCCAGCATCAGCCTGCCGTCATGTTCGACCAGCATGATTGTGACGGGGTCGGTGCGCGGGAAATGGCTTGCGCCGCAGGCATCGCAATCGCGCTGCCAGCCGCCCTTGGCGAGTTTCGTATCGCCTCCGCACTGGGCGCAGAAGCGGTGCCTTGCGTGCCAGTCGACGATACTGCGTGCACCGCCGTAGAGCGCGAGATCGTCCGGCGAGAGCGTCGCCATCAGCGACCACAGCTGCGGATTCGCGATGCGCGGGGAAGAGTCTCCCTTGGGCGGTACGGCGGCGAAGCAGGCCTTGCCGCTTTCGCTTTCGGAAAAATCCAGACCGAGAAAGACGAGCTCGGCATCGTCAGCCACGTCGGCAAGCGTACCCCATGCCAGCCGCCCGTCATCGTCCAGAGCGGGCATCAGCCCATCCAGCGCAAGCAACCGCGCCTTCCAGTTCATGAAGCCCGACAGCCGCTCCGGGTCCGCACGAACGTGGTCGGCGCGGTCCAGTCTCGATCCGGTAAACGAAAGTGCGATCTCTTATGCTCCCTGCATCGCGCCGAGGTCCTTCTGGACCGCCGCGGGAAATGCGGAATGGAAGGGATAGGCATCGGACGGCATATATTGCGTCATCAATGTCGCGCGCAGGCCGGCCTTGTAGCTGACGAAGGACACCGTCCCGGCCGCCCCGCCCCAGCCATAGGCGCCGTCGGTCACGCGTCCGCCGGCACCGAATCCCTGTCCTTCGACCCACGTTCCCTTGGTCACTGCGGTTTCCGGGAGGAGGTCGGACGTGCCGACGCGTACCGCCAGTTCGCCCATCACGCGGCGACCGTCGATTTTCCCGTAACCGAGCATCATCCGGAGGAAACGGTCGTAATCGCGCGCCGAAGAAACCAGCCCCGCCCCGCCGAAGGGGAAGGCAGGCTCGTCGAGATATACCGAAGAACTTGCCGGATCGATCGGCAGCGGCATGCCGTTGAGGATGCCGTAATTGGTCGTGAAGCGCCCGACTTCGCTTTGCGGGACGCGGAACCAGGTGCTGGTCATGCCGGTCGGCTCGAAAATCGCCGTGCGCAGGAATTCGTCGAACTTCATCCCGCTGGCGACTTCGATCACGCGGCCCAGCAGGTCGAGACTGACCGAATAGCTCCATTTGCTGCCAGGCTGGAGGACCAGCGGGAGCTGCGAAAGGTTGTTGGCGAACTTGTCGAGACCGCGGATCGCCTCGTCGCGGCCGAGGCCGGGTATCGGCAGGCGGCTGACCTGGCCGGGAGATATGCCATACCTTGCATAGAGATCCCGGATCGGACCCTTCTGGATGATTCCATAACCGAGGCCGGCCGTATGCGTGAGCAGGTGGCGAACGGTGATCGGGCGTTCCGCCGGCACGAGGTCGGTGACCGATCCATCGTAGGTCTTCTGGACCATCATCTTCGAAAAGGCGGGCAGCAGTTCGGCGATCGGCTGGTCAAGACCGAGCTTGCCGTCGTCGATGAGCATCATCGCCGCCATGCCGGTAATCGGCTTGGTCATCGAATAGATGCGGAACAGGCTGTCGGCACCGGCGGGCATGTTGCCGCCCAGCGTCAGATTACCGCGGGAGATATACCGCGGGTCGCGCTTGCCCCAGCCGAGAGCGACGACCATGTTCGCCACTTTCCGTTCGCCGACATATTTGTCCACCATCGCGCCGACGTTCTGCCAATCCGCGCCCGAGAGGGCCTGTGCCATCGCCGCCCGCCCCATGGGCATAGCGGACAATGCGGCACCCGCCGTCAGCCAGGCACCGCCGCGCAGCAACGAGCGGCGGGAAAATTCAGGATGGTCGAATTCGCGGAATGCCATGAACATCTCTCTGTCGATTTATGTTTGCGCCGTGATGGGGATGCGAAGCTGAACGGTCAATTGCGAATTGAAACTCTTGCAATCCTGCGCTGTTATAGTCATATAAGACACATGCTAAACCTTCTCTCCATCCTCATCGGGATCGTCTCGCTCGTCATCGTCATCCCCGCACAGATACCCCTGCTCGGCTGGGCCAACTGGTTCGCGCTGCCGCTGATCGTCATCGGTATCGTGATCGGGCAGCTTTCGTCGAGCAACGGGGGGCGCAATTTCAACCTGATCGTGCTCCTGATCGCAGCGATCCGCCTGAGCATCGGCGGCGGGATCATCTAGGCCAGGACCAGTCGCGCCGCCTTCGCGAAGAGCGTCGGCAAGCCTGCTTCTTCCAAACGGTCGAGCGGCCACCATTCGCCCTCCGTCGCCGGAGCTTGTCGACCGCGATAGCGGCTGACCGACAGTTCGAGCGCAAAATGCGTGAAGGTGTGGCGAACCAGTCCTGCCGGCTCCCACGTGCCGTCGAGAGGCGGGTTACCCCCGCCATCTCCCTTGGCCGACCAGCCGTCGTCGGGCAGGCTGCGCATGCCGCCCAGCATGCCCTCGCCTTCGCGCCGGACAAGCCAGACCGCACCATCGCGTTCTATCCAGAAAGCCTGCCCCTGCCGCAGGGGCTTGGCCTTCTTCGGAGCCTTCACCGGCAGTTTCGACGGATCGCCTTCCGCACGCCCCCTGCAGGCCTCGGACAAGGGGCACAGCAGGCATTTCGGATCGCGAGCGGTACAGATCGAAGACCCGAGGTCCATCATCGCCTGCGCGAAATCGCCCGCGCGGCTATCTGGTGTAATCGTATCGGCACAGCTGCGGATCGCCTTGCGCACGCCGGGAAGCGGTTCGCTCAAGGCGAACAGCCGCGCGACCACCCGTTCGACATTGGCATCGACCACGACGGCCCGCTTCCCGAACGCGATCGCGGCCACGGCAGCAGCCGTATAGGCGCCCAGCCCCGGGAGCTTGCGCAGATCCTCCTCGGTCTCGGGAAATGCGCCCAGCTCGGCAACGGCCCGCGCCGCCTTCACAAGGTTTCGCGCGCGCGAATAATAGCCCAGCCCCGCCCAGGCGGCCATGACGTCCTCTTCGGGCGCGGCGGCCAGCGCTTCGACGGTCGGCCAGCGCAGGGCGAAGGCCTCGAAATAGGGCTTTACCGCCGCGACCGTGGTTTGCTGCAGCATCACTTCGGACAACCACACGCGATAAGGATCGGGCGGCGCTTCGCACGGTCGCGCGCGCCACGGAAGGTCGCGCGCATGGGCATCGTACCATTCGAGCAATTTTTTCGAGACTATGGCGGCCACGCCCCGCCTATGGCATGACCGCGCACGCAATGGGAAGCGACAAGCCAAAAACAGGTGCCAAGGGGAAGAAATCTCCCAAGCCCTACGAACGCCCGCGGGGCGGAGGGGCGAAGGCGATTTCGGACCTCATGCCGCAAATCGGGCGCCCGGCATTCCGCCGTTTCGGCTTCGTGCAGAGCAGCGTCGTCAGCCGCTGGCCTGAAATCGTCGGCGAAACGCATGCGCGCGTGTGCACCCCGGAAATGATCCGCTTCCCTCCGGGAGAGAAATCCGAGGGCATACTCGAACTCGTCGTATTGCCAGCCCATGCACCGCTGATCCAGCAGGTGCTTCCCGAAATCACCGAGCGCGTGAACCGATTCTTCGGCTACCGCGCCGTCGCCCGCATCAAGCTTCGGCAAGGTGCGGTTAAGCCTCCGCAGGACAGGAACAGGGCAAAGGCGCCGCCTTCGCTCAAGCCGATTCCGATGGAATTGGGCGACAGTCTGCGCGATATCGGTGATCCCGAACTGCGCACCGTGCTGGAATCGCTCGCGCGCAGCTTCGGTGAAGACAAGGACAGGAAAGACTGATCGTGGTTGCACTCCCCCGTTTCACCCGCCCGCTGCTTATCGCAGCGGCCTCTCTACTGGCAGTCGGCGCGACGGCTCAGGACACGCCGCCTAGCGCGCCCGAGCAAAGCGATAATTGGGGGTCGACGGTCGCCGAAACCGTGGGCGGTCACCTGATCGGCAACCCGAATGCCGAGGGCAAGCTGGTCGAATTCATGAGCTACACCTGCTCGCATTGTGCCGAATTCGCCCGGACGGGCGACGGCGCGATCAAGCTGCTTTACGTCCCTACGGGCAAGGTAAGCTTTGAAATCCGGCACCTCATCCGTGACCCGATCGACCTGACCGCAGCGCTTGCCGCACAATGCGGCGAGCCGGTGAAATTTCCCGGCAATCACGAAGCGTTGATCCTCAAGCACAACGACTGGATGGCCAAGGCGCGCGTCGCCACGCAGGCGCAGACCGCGCGCTGGCGGTTCGGCAGCTTCGGCAGCCGCGCCCAGGCGATCGCCAGCGACCTCGATTTCTACGAAATCATGGAGACACGCGGATATTCGCGCAGCCAGCTCGATCAGTGCCTGACCGACGAGACCAGGGCTCGCGCAATCGCCAGCCAGAGCCAGGCCGACATGCAGGAATTCGGGCTGCAAGGCACGCCCACCTTCATGATGGGCGGGCAAAAGCTCGAAGCGCACGACTGGCAATCGCTCCAGCCGCATCTCGACAAGTTCTTCCGCTAGACACGCTCCGGCGTGGCAAATCCCTGCCTTTACCGGGGATAGCCCTGTGGACACGGGGCCTGCCCACCTTCACCTTACCGCCTTCCTGGCATAGCCTTTTCAGCCGAGACATGAGGATACAGATGACCCGCAGCCTTAGCCTTGCCCTTATCGCACCGCTCACCCTACTGGCTGCCGCCTGCAGCGACGGCGCGGACGATGCCGATAGCGCCACGCTCGAAGGCGATGCGATTGCACCGATCGAAGCGCCCGAAGGCAGCAGCTGGCTCGCCACCGCCGGGACGACCGAGGATGGCGGCTTCGTCCTGGGCAATCCCGATGCTCCGCTGAAGCTGGTCGAATATGCCAGCCACACCTGCGGTGCCTGCGCGATGTTCGCGCGCACCGGATCACGTCCCTTGCAGGACGATTACGTCGATACCGGCGTCGTCAGCTACGAAATCCGCCCGCTTCTGCGCGATCCGCTCGACGTCACCATTTCGACCTTGGTCCGCTGCGGCTCGCCCGACCGGTTCCATGCGCTGGCCGACCAGGCCTGGGAAGCACTCCCCGAATTCGGCGAAAACCTTCAGTCGAGCGGCGGCGCCTACGAAGCCGCGCTTTCCGCCCCGATGGACCAGCGTTTCGTCCAGCTGGCGCAGGCAGCAGGGCTGATCGAATTCTTCGCTGCGCGCGGCCTTTCGGAAGACCAGGCGCGTACTTGCCTCGCCGATGGCCCTGCCATCGAAGCGCTCGCCAACAAGTCGAGCGAAAGCGCCCGAGCGGCGGAAGTCAATTCGACACCGACCTTCTTCCTCAACGGCCAGCGTCTCGACGCCAGCCAGTGGCAGGGCGTCGAACCAATCCTCCAGCGCGCCGGCGCGAGGTAAGCGCGGGTCGGGGGGCGGATAGGCGATGCTCATCAAGCAGCTCAGGCTGAGCGGTTTCAAGAGCTTCGTCGAGCCTTCCACGCTCCGTATCGAACCGGGCCTGACCGGGGTGGTCGGGCCGAACGGGTGCGGCAAGTCCAACCTGCTCGAAGCCATCCGCTGGGTGATGGGCGAAAACTCGCCCAAATCCATGCGGTCGGGCGGGATGGAAGACGTCATCTTCGCCGGCACCGCCAGCCGCCCGCCACGCGATTTCGCCGAAGTGGTCCTCGCCGCCGAGGATGACGATGGCGAGGAACTGGAGGTCGTCCGCCGGATCGAGCGCGGTGCGGGCAGCGCCTACCGCGTCAACGGCAAGGATGTGCGCGCCAAGGATGTCGCACTCACCTTTGCCGATGCCGCAACCGGAGCGCACAGCCCCGCGCTCGTCAGCCAGGGAAAGATTGCGCAGGTCATCGCGGCCAAGCCCGTCGAGCGCCGCATGATGCTGGAAGAGGCCGCGGGGATTGCGGGTCTCCACGTCCGTCGCCGCGATGCCGAAAGCAAGCTGCGGTCGACCGAAAAGAACCTCGAAAGGCTCGAGGATCTGATGGCCGGGCTCGACAGCCAGATCGCCTCGCTGAGGCGGCAGGCCAAGCAGGCGGAACGCTATCGCAAGCTGTCCGACGAGATAAAGACCGCCGAAGCCCGGCTGGTCTTCGCCCGCTGGCGCGATGCCGCAGCCGGCGCGGAAGAAGCGAAGAAGGCCGCCGAAGATGCCAATGCGCGCGTGGCGGAGGCACAAAAGGCTGCCGACGAAGCCCAGAAGTCGCAGCGCGAGGCGGCGGAAAAGCTCGCCGAAGCGCGCGAGGAGCAGGCCGATCGGCGTGACGACGCGAGCGCGCACGGACACCGGATGGCGGCGCTCACAAGCCAGCTGGAGGCTGCCGAACAGCGGCTTTCCGATCTCGACCGGCAGAAAGAGCGGCTGGAGCAGGACCGCGGCGATGCCGATCGCATGACCAAGGACGCCGCCGAAGCGCTCGCGCGGCTCGAACGTGAACTTGCGGATAGCAGGAAGACGCTCGCCGCCGACGAGGAACGCCGCCCGCAGCTGGTTGCGCAAAGCGAAGATGCCGAACGCGCCAGCCGCACTGCCGAACTGGCGCTGGCCAAGGCGACCGCGGACAATGCCGGCGTCGAGGCCGAGTGGCGCGTCGTCGAAGCCGAAGTGCAGCAGGCGCAGACGCGTCTCGATCGGGTCGAGGCCGAAGGACGTCGCATTGCGGACCAGCGTGCCGCGCTGGCTGCAGAGGATCTCGACGGGCAGGTCGAGAGCGCGCGCACTGCGTCCGGGGACGCGACGAGCGAGGTTGGGGCGAAGCGCGCCGCTATCGAGGAAATGCAGGCGCGCAAGGCAGATTTGCAAACGCAACGCGACGAAGCCGCAAGCGCCTATTCCGCCGCCAGGGCCGAACTTTCCGGCGTCCAGCGCGAATACGATGCGCTGAAGCGCGACCGCGAGGCGCGCGAACGGGCCGCGGCCAAGCGTTCGGGACGCAAGCAGGCACTCGACGGCGTACGGGCCGAAAAGGGTTACGAACGCGCGGTGGCTGCCGCCCTTGGGCGCGACGGGAAAGCGCTCCTCGGCCTGCCCGAGGAAGGCAGCGACGGGCGCTACTGGACCGGAGCCGAGGCACCGGGGAAGGTTGCCGACAGCCTGGCCGATCATCTCGCCGAATGTCCCGAAGAACTGCGCGCGCGCCTGAGCCTCGTCCATGTGGCCGAAAGCGACGATGGCCGCAGCCTCGCGCCGGGCGAAAATCTCGTCACCCTCGACGGCAAGCTGCGCCGCTGGGACGGGCTCGTGGTTCGCGGCGAAGGTGCCGCCGAGGCTGCCAGGCTCGAGGCGGAGAACCGCTTCGCCGAGCTGGACAAGCTCGTACCCGATTTGCAGGCGGCAGTGGAGCAGGCGGAAAAGCGGCAAGCCGAAACGAGCGACACGCTCTCGAACCTGCAGCGCGACCTCGTCGCCGCCGAGCGCGATCTGTCTTCGGCGATCGAAGCGGAACGGTTGGCCTTGCGCGCGCTCGACCAGGCGGAAGCTGCGCGCGAGCGGGTGGCGGCGCGGCTCGCCGAACTGGATGAAGCCGAGAAAGCGCATGGCGACATCGTCAATGCTGCAAAGTCGGAGCTCTCCGCCGCCGAGGCCAAGCGCGACGCTCTGCCCGACCCGGAGGCCGGTCGCGCCTCGCTCGATGCCGCGCGCGCCAAGAACGATGCTGCACGCGCCGCACTGCAGGCCCGCGCCGCCGAACTTGCGGCGCACGACCAGTCGCTCGCAGTCGCCCGCGAACGCACCGCCGCCCAGCAGGGCGACATCGCCAATTGGCAGGCGCGCTCGGGAGAGGCCGCTCGCCGCCTGTCCGACATGGCCCGCCGGTTCGAGGAAATCGCCGAAGAACGCGCGATATTCGCCGCCAAGCCCGAAGGCTTGATGAAGGAGATCGAGCAGGGCGACACGGTGCGCGAACGGCTCGGTGCCGAGCTTGCAGAGGCGGAAAAGGCCGTCGCGGCCGCGAACGAGGTCGCACAGGCGGCGGACCGCGCCTTCTCTTCTGCCAACGAGACGCTGGCCGCAGCGCGCGAGGATCGCGCCGGGCTGTCCGCCCGCGCGGAGAACCAGGACGGGCGTCGCATCGAGATGGCGCGCATTTCGGGGGAGCGCTTCCAGTCGCCTCCCCCGCTGCTCCCGGACAAGTTCGAATTTGCCGAAGATGCGGTCAAATCCGCCGATGCCGAGGGCGAGGAGATGGACCGCCTCACCACCAGCCGCGAGCGGATCGGCCCGGTCAATCTGGTCGCCGCAGAGGAACTGGAGAAGATCGAGGCGGAGCACGGCAGCAACGCCGCCGAACAGGAGGAGTTGCGCGAGGCGGTGAACCGGCTGCGCGGTTCGATCGGGAAGCTCAACCGCGAAGGGCGCGAACGCCTTCGCGAGGCGTTCGAGAAGGTCAACGACCACTTCAAGCACCTGTTTTCACGTTTGTTCGAAGGCGGTGAAGCGCATCTTGCGCTGATCGACAGCGACGACCCGCTCGAGGCCGGCCTGGAAATCTTCGCGCAACCGCCCGGGAAGCGCCTCCAATCGCTGACCCTGCTTTCGGGCGGCGAGCAGGCGCTGACCGCCACCGCGCTGATATTCGCCCTGTTCCTGACCAATCCCGCGCCGATCTGCGTTCTCGACGAGGTCGATGCGCCGCTGGACGACGCCAATATCGATCGCTTCTGCGACCTGCTCGAGGCGATGGTGAGGGAAACCGAGACGCGGTACCTGATCGTCACGCACAACGCCGTGACGATGAGCCGCATGCATCGCCTGTTCGGCGTAACGATGATCGAAAAGGGCATCAGCCGCCTCGTCAGCGTGGATCTCGGCGCGGCGGAAGAATTGCTCGCCGCCGAATAGGAGCCGGCCCCGAATGAAGACCGTTTTTCCGGCCGTTGCGCTTGCGCTGATGGCGGCATCCTCGCCTGCGATCGCTTCGGAGCCGCCTTCGCTTCCGATGGCCGAAACCGAGGAGCCGCATCCGGACCTCCCTGCCATCCTCCCCTTGAAAGACCGCGCCGCGGTCGTCGACGATATCCTCAAGGAACGGCTCGACACGGTGATTCCCGCGATCATGCGCGAACAGGGGATCGACATGTGGCTGCTGATGTCGCGCGAGTATTTCGAGGAGCCGGTGCTTGCCACCATGCTCGACGCACAGAGCTTCCACGCGCGCAGGCGGACGATCCTGATCTTCTTCGATCCGGGCGACGGCAAGCCGGTCGAGCGCCTCACGGTCAGTCGCTACGGTCTTGCAGACCTGTTCGAGCCAGCTTGGGATCCCGAGGTACAGCCCGACCAATGGCAGGCGGTTGCCGACATTATCGAGGACCGCGATCCCGCGAAGATCGCGATCAACTATTCCGATGCCACGCGTTTCGGCGACGGAATGACGCTCAGCCAGTACCGCGCCATGATCGAAGCGCTTCCCGCCCGTCTGGAAGAGCGGATCGTTTCAGGCGAAACGCTTTCGGTCCGTTGGCTGGAAACACGCACGCCGAGCGAGCTGGGAATCTATCCCGGCATCGTCCGGATCGCGCATGCGCTGATCGGCGAGGCGTTCTCGCGCAAGGTCATCACTCCGGGCGTGACGACGACGCATGACGTACGCTGGTGGTACCGCGAAAAACTTGCCTCGCTCGGTATCGAACCCTGGTTCCATCCCTCTGTTGCCGTGCAGCGTGAGGGCACAGATGGCATGATCGACGAAGACACGGTGATCCAGCCGGGCGACCTGTTGTGGACCGATTTCGGCCTGACCTACCTGCGCCTCAACACCGATACGCAGCACCTCGCCTATGTGCTCAAACCCGGCGAGACCGATGCGCCGGCGGACCTTCGCGAAGGCCTGGAACGAACCAATCGGGTCGGCGACATATTGACCGCTTCATTCCGCGCCGGGGAAAGCGGCAACACGATCCTCGCGCGGGCTCGCAAGGCCGCATTGGCCGAAGGACTGGACCCGTCGATCTACAGCCATCCGATCGGGTTTCACGGGCACGGGGCCGGGACCGCAATCGGTTTCTGGGACAACCAGGACCCCGATCCGCGCGGCGCCCATCCGGTCAATGCGGGCACGACGTGGTCGATCGAGTTCACCAATTATTTCGACGTCCCCGAATGGGGTGGCCAAAGGGTCGATTTTCGTTCGGAAGAGGACGCCTATTTCGACGGCAAATCCGTCCGCTACCTCGACGGACGCCAGACCGAACTGACGCTGATCCCGTCCGACTGACGCGCTATCCGGCGAGCGCGGCCTTCAGCTCGCCGCGGATGGTCTTCAGGCGCTCCACGATTGCGGAATTGTCGGTCTCCGCCGGTTCCTGCGCTACCGCCTGCTGGTCGGGAACGCCGCGCAATGCGGCCTTGGCGCCCTTCAGCGTGTAGCCTTCGCGGTTCACCAGGCGGTTGATTTCTTCCACCAGCGCGACATCGTCGGGCCGGTAATACCGCCGCCCGCCACTTCGCTTCAGGGGCTTGAGCTGGGGAAACTGCTGTTCCCAGTATCGCAAAACGTGCGTCTTGATACCGGTCGCGCCGGCGACCTCCCCGATCGTGCGGAGAGCACCGTCTTCCTTGTGGTCGCTAAAGTCAGCCATGCGCCATCTTAGGCGCTATTTTCAGCTGTTTGCAATCCGCTCTTTCAACAGCTGGCTGGCGCGGAAGGTCATCACGCGGCGCGGCGTGATCGGCACTTCGACGCCGGTCTTGGGATTGCGACCGATCCGTTCTTTCTTGTCGCGCAGCACGAAGCTGCCGAAGCCCGAAATCTTGACGTTTTCGCCACGTGCCAGAGCATCGCACATCTTGCCGAGTGTCTGTTCGACCAGCTCGAGCGATTCGGCCCGGCTCAGGCCCATCTTACGGTTGATAGTTTCGGCAAGATCGG
>CAYOWF010000040.1:0-12499 GCA_964407585.1 uncultured Qipengyuania sp. | reverse complement strand
TAGACATCGTCCGCCGAGATCATCTCCTCGCGGTCGATCTCGCCCGTCATGACCGCCACCGTGGTCGCCACGGCAGCATCGCCGCTGACATTGGTGGTCGTGCGCATCATGTCCATGATCCGGTCGACACCGGCGACGAAGGCGATCGTCTCGAGCGGAACGCCGACTGCGCCGAAGACCAGCGCCATCATGATCAGGCCTGCGCCGGGAATGCCCGCCGCGCCGACCGCGCCGAGCGTGGCGAGGATCGAGATGAGGAAGTAATCGCCCATCGACAGGTCGACCCCGAAGATCTGCGCGCCGAACAGAGTCGCGAGGCCGAGATACATCGCCGTACCGTTCATGTTGATCGTCGCGCCGAGGCTGATGACGAAACTGGCCACCGAGTTCGACACGCCAAGGTTCCGTTCCGCGCAGCGCAGCGTCACGGGCAGCGTCGCGTTCGACGACGCGGTCGAATAGCTCACCGCCATCGCATCGATGATGCCGCGGAAGAAATCGCGCACCGGCAGCCTGGCGAGGAATTTGATCATCGCCGAATACATCACGAAGATGATCAGCAGGCAGCCTGCGTAGTTGAGAGCCACCAGCTTGCCGAGCGCGAGCAGCGCATCGAGGCCGAGCGTGCCCGCCACCCAGGCCATCAGCGCGAAAACGCCGAAGGGAGTGAGCTCCATCACCACCATGGTGACCTTCTGCATGATGATCGCGCCGCTATCGAAGACCTTCTGGACCGGCTCGCCCTCTTCCTTGGCCATGAGGATGCCCACGCCGACCAGCAGCGAGAAGACGATCAACGGCAGCACCGCGACATCGGCCATCACTTGCACCGGGCTTTCGGGCACGATCGAGAGGATCATGTCGACCGCGGTGGTCGGGTTGGGTTCGGGCGTCATTCCCTTGTCGATGGCGGAGGTATCCACACCCGATCCCGGGGCGACGAAAGTTCCGAGCGCCAGGCCCAGCCAGACCGCGATCTGGCCGGTGACGACGAAAATCAACATGGCTCGTCCGCCGACAGCGCCCAGCTTGCGCAAGTCGCCGATCGCCGCCACGCCCGATACGAGGCTGAAGAAGATCAGCGGCACGACCAGCATCTTGATCGACTTGATGAAGAAATCGCCGATCCACTTGATGCTTTCCGCATCGGGGCCCCAGGCATAGCCGGTCACCACGCCCAGAATGAGCGCGGTCAGCACACGCTGCCACAACGGAATTTCGAACCAGACCCTCAGCATGCTTTTCCCCTCACGTCCCTTTTCTTATGCCAGCGCATCCTTCGCGATCGCCGTGTAGATTCGGCTTAGCGTGGAAAGGTCCTCGATGGCTACCGCCTCGTCGCGCTTGTGCATG
This sequence comes from uncultured Qipengyuania sp., assembly GCA_964407585.1. Classification (GTDB taxonomy): domain Bacteria; phylum Pseudomonadota; class Alphaproteobacteria; order Sphingomonadales; family Sphingomonadaceae; genus Qipengyuania. The sequence goes on along the minus strand of CAYOWF010000040.1, from coordinate 11,146 downwards.
GTGGCGTTGACGAGACCGAATTCGATCACCGGGCAAACCGCGCGCAGGAACCGCGCATCGGAAGTCCCGCCAGTGGTCGAAGGTTCCGGATCGACCCCTGTCTCCACCTTCACCGCGCGCGCAATGATGTCGCTGAATGTGCCCGGCGGCGTGAGGAAGGGCTCGCCCGAGATGATCGGCATGGCCTTGCCGCCATGGCTTTCCGCAATGGCAACGACCTTTTCCGACAGGGAAGCGCCGGAATGCCGGTCGTTGAAACGGATCGAAATGCGCGCCCTGGCCGCTTCGGGAATGACGTTGTGCGCCGGATTGCCGACTTCGAGATCGGTAATTTCGAGATTCGATGGCTGGAACCAGTCGGTCCCTTCGTCGAGCACCAGCGCATCGAGTTCGGCGAGCATGGCGACCAGCTTGGGGATCGGATTGTCCGCCAGGTGCGGATAGGCGACGTGACCTTGCGTTCCCTCGACCTCGAGCCAGATATTGACCGAGCCGCGCCGCCCGATCTTCATCATGTCGCCCAGCCGGTTGACGCTGGTGGGTTCGCCGACGAGGCACAGGTCCGGCTGGTGGCCGTGCTCGCGCATGAAATCGAGCAGCGCGCGCGTGCCGTGGAGTGCCGGGCCTTCCTCGTCGCCGGTAATGATGAAACTGATCGTGCCCGCGTCTGCCGGGACCTTTGCGACGGCATCGACCATGCAGGCGATCGCGCCCTTCATGTCCACCGCGCCGCGTCCGTAGAGCAGGTCGCCGCGCACTTCGGGTTCGAAGGCATCGCTAGCCCAGCCGCTGCCCGGAGGGACGACATCGAGATGACCGGCGAAGGAAAAATGCTTCGAGCCTTCGGGTCCCCGGCGGATCGCAAACAGGTTTTCGACCGGCGCTTCGGGCGTGCCCGCTTCGCCATCGCCGCGCGTGAAGCGGGTGACTTCGAAGCCGAGAGGCGCAAGCATCGCCTCCATTTCATCGAATACGGAGCCGGTGGCGGGAGTGACGCTTTTCGCGGACATCAGCCGCTTGGCGAGATCGAGGACGTCGGTCATATTCGCTCCGCTAGCAGGAGTGTGCATAAATGCCCAAGCTCGATCTCGATGCCATCCCCCAGACCAATGCGACCGGCTACCCTCCACCCTACGATGCGGATGTGCAGGGCCGCAATTACCGCCGCCTCGCCCCGGCTGCAGGCCTGACCAAGCTGGGAGCCAGCCATGTCGTGCTCGACCCCGGGGCCTATTCGTCGCAGCGGCACTGGCACGAAGGGCAGGATGAACTGGTCATCATGCTGGAGGGCGAGGCCGTCCTGATCGAAGACGAGGGAGAGATGCCGGTCGGACCGGGCGACATCTTGGCCTGGCCTGCAGGCGAGAGAAACGGCCACCGGCTACACAATCGAACCGATGCTCCTTGCGTCTTCGTCGCCATCAGCGGCGGCGACCGGGACGAGGATCGGGGCGAATATCCCGATATCGACATGGTCTTCACGCCCGAAGGCTACTTCAGGAAGGACGGCACGCCCTACCCGACCGAGCGCATTCCCTAGTTTCGCTCCCGTTCGGGGAGCGGTCCGGGAGCGAAGGCGGCGTCGAGATATTCGGCCATCCTGATCCCGGCCTGCGTCACGCGCCGCTGCGAGATCGGAATGGCCCGTTCGATATCTTCCTGCGTCAGGGCCGTCTCATCCGGCAGGTCGTCGCCCTCGCACGGCGGACGGTCGAAAGCATTGGGATAGACGAAATCGCGACTGGTCTGCCAGCTCTCGCGGCCCCATTCGTCCGGAGTCCCGCCACCAAGTTCGGCGCGCTCCCGGGCAGAGTAGCGGCGCACCAGCGGCTCGGGTGACGAGGTGATCGCACGCTCGGCCAGGGGGCCATCCCAAATCCAGTGCAGGTTCAATCCCGGCACGATCCCGTAGGCCGCGTCGATAGCGTTGGCGCCACGATCATCGTGATCGCCCGAATGGAGCGGCATGTGCACGTCGCCGATGAAGTGCACCATAAATGCCAACGCTTCCAGGCGAATATGGTCGGGCAGGCTTTCATCGGCGAGCAGGCGATGATTCCGCTCGATCTGTGCGGTTACGCAATTGCCACCCGAACAATTGGCCCCGGGGTTGTAGGCTTCACATACCGGCGCGGTGCGATAGTGCCATGCCGAGGTATAGCCCCAGCGCCAACGCGTCCGCCGAACGCAATCGGGCCAGGTGCTAACATCGTCCATCGAATTCAGAGCGCATTCGGGAGTCGCGAGCAATGGTGCGGCCCGAAGAAGGCGCTCCATCTTCACCCGTGTTTCGGGCGTCACGTTTTCCAGTGCGATCTGTCCTGTGGTGCGGTGTGCGAAGAAGCCCCAGGCATGGGCCTGTACGGGAAGCAGTGCCAGCAGCGCCGCGGCGACGATCAGGAAACGGTTTCGTATTGTTCGATCACCCATTCTTCGTTTTCCGAAGCCTCGATCCAGCCCTGCATCCATTCGTGCTCCCACACAGCCTGCATATAGGCGGCGGCAAAGCCCGGAACGGGGATCTGGTAGCTGATGAAACGGCTGACGACGGGGGCGAAGAATACGTCCGCAGCCCCGAAAGTGCCGAAAAGATAGGGGCCGCCGCTGCCGAAGCGGCTGCGTGCTTCCGCCCACAGGCCGAGGATGCGCAGGATGTCGGCCTTGCAGGCCTCGCTCGGCTCGAAACCGTCGAAGCGCTTGCGCACGTTCATGGGGCATTCGCTGCGCAGCGCCTGGTAGGACGAATGCATTTCGGCGACCATCGAACGCGCCATGCCGCGTGCGGTGTCGTCCTTCGGCCAGAACCGGTCGCGCCCCACCTTGTCGGCCAGATATTCGAGCATGGCGAGGCTGTCCCACACCACGACCTCGTCGTCCCACAGGATCGGGACCTTGCCGCTCGACGGCTGCGTACCTTCATCCCCGGCCTTCAACGCGTCCCATGCCTCGCCGAACATGGGGACAACGATTTCCTCGAAGGACAGGCCCGATTGCTTGGCCGCCAGCCAGCCGCGCAGCGACCAGCTCGAATAGTTCTTGTTTCCGATTATGATCTTCATGCGGGTTCCACTTTTCCCGATTTCAAAGCGCTCTAGGCGTTCATTGCGAAGCTGTCGATGATGAACGGGGAAGGTTACACAAGGTTACACAGGGTTACACCGCTGTCCGCTTTTTCCTACATATCAAACCGCTATTCCATAACGATTTTTTCTCAAGAGGGTTACACATCGGGGCAGTTCTTCGTCCCGTCCGGCCGGGCGTGCTGTCCCCCGCACGAGCTCTTTCATGGCATGATCCGGGGTCTGTAGGAAATCACATTTCCCATTGGTGCGCAGGCGCTACCGATGATAGCGATGCGGCATGAGCCTGCGCCCCTTCCACCTCGCCTTTCCCGTCCACGATCTCGATGCGGCTCGCCGATTCTACGGCGAATTGCTCGGTTGCGCCGAAGGGCGTAGCAGCGACGAATGGATCGACTTCGATTTCTTCGGCCACCAGATCGTCGCGCATACCGGGGGGGACGGCGGCGACCGCACGAGCAATCCGGTCGACGGGCACGATGTACCCGTCCCCCATTTCGGCGTGGTGCTGACGATGGAGGATTGGCAGGCGCTCGCCGACAGGCTGGTTGCGGCCGGCGTCGCATTCACGATCGAGCCGACCATCCGCTTCAAGGGCCGACCCGGCGAACAGGCGACGATGTTCTTCCGCGATCCCAGCGGCAACGCGCTGGAGATGAAAGCCTTCGCGGACGACGCGATGCTGTTCGCGACCTAGTCGATTTTTCGACACTCATTGCACGGATCGCTGCCGTCGAAACCTTGCCCCGCGTTCCTTTTGTGTTCTAACGCGAGGATGTGAGCGAGCCCCTCCCCCTTCCCGCGCTTCATGCCAGCCATGCCGGAACCTGGCTTCGCGATGCCCCGGCGCCGGGCAGCGCGGCAACGCGCGAATGCTCCAAGGGGGAAGCGGTGATGGCGGCAGCCGATACGCCGCTGCTGCTGATGAACGCGCCGCTGGTGGCGAGCAGGCTGGGCTATCCCGACCTGTCGGGGCTCGACATTCTGGAATTGTTCGCCTTCGTTCACCCGGCGAAATTCTGCGTACCCACGCCCAAGGGCCTCAGCGAGGCGCTGGGTCTTGAACTGCCGAAAGACGATGCAGGCGTCCCGCTCCTGCTCCAGCAGGCCGCAGGGGCTCTGGTAGCCACGTGCGAAAGCGACGACTGGGCCGAGCGAGAGGGAGCCTGGTCGACACTGCAATCGCTGGCGCGGCTGCGCTGGCCCTGGGCGAATGTTCTGGCACCCCATGTCCGCAAGCCCGAAAAGGCCGAAAAATGGCTCTTCACGCGCCTGCCCGAATGGGAGGAAACGCCCGATCGCCCGCAGCCGTCGCAGGTTCTGATCGAAGAACCGGAAGTGGAGGCGCATCTCGAACGGCTCACCGGCGAAGGGGCGGAACGGCGCGAGGGCCAGCGGCTGTTTGCACGCGGCGCAGCCCATGTCTTTTCCCCGCGTGACAGGCAGAGGCGCCCGCATGTCCTGCTTGCACAGGCGGGCACGGGGATCGGCAAGACCCTGGGCTATCTTGCGCCCGCCTCGCTGTGGGCGAGCGCATCGGGCGGCACGGTCTGGGTCAGCACCTTCACCAAGAACCTGCAGCGCCAGCTGCGCCGCGAAAGCGGCCGTGCTTGGCCTGCCGCCCGACCCGACGGTTCGCCGCCGGTCGTCGTGCGCAAGGGGCGCGAAAACTACCTCTGCCTGCTCAATCTGGAAGATGCCCTGCAAGGGGGATTTGCCGGGCGCCCCGCAATCCTTGCGCATCTGGTAGCGCGCTGGGCCGCCTATTCGCAGGATGGCGACATGATCGGCGGAGACCTGCCCGGCTGGCTCGGCACGCTGTTCCGCAAGCGCGGTATCGCAGCGCTCACCGACCAGCGCGGCGAGTGCGTCTATGCCGGATGCCCGCATTACCGGAAATGCTTCATCGAGCGCAGCGCCAGAAATGCCGCGCAGGCCGATCTCGTCATCGCCAATCATGCGCTGGTGATGGTGAATGCCGCTCGCGGGCGCGATATCGCCAGTCGCCCGACGCGCATCATCTTCGACGAGGGCCACCATGTGTTCGATGCTGCGGACAGCACTTTTTCCGCTGCGCTTACCGGGCAGGAGGCGATCGAATTGCGGCGCTGGATCATCGGGCCGGAAAAGAACTCGCGCGGGCGCAGGCGCGGGTTGGCGGCGCGGCTGGCCGATGTCGCCAGCTATGACGAGGCAGGTGGCGATGCGATAGAGGAAGCCGTCGAAGCGGCGGAGGTGCTGCCTTCCGACGGGTGGCTGGGCCGGATGGCGGAAGGCACGCCCTCGGGCCCGCTGGAAGCGCTGCTCGCACAGGTTCGCGCGGTAACCTACGCACGCGACGAGAGCGGTCAGGAAGCCGGCTATGGCATCGAGACGGAAGCGGCGCAGTTGCCGGGAGAGCTTGTCGAAGCCGCAGGTACCGCTGCCCAGGCACTGGCACAGATACGCACTCCCCTGCTCAAGCTGGCCGGAAGGCTCGAAGCGGTGCTGGAAGACGCGCCCGACTGGCTCGACGGGCAGGGACGCGCACGCATCGAGGGCGCGCGGCATTCGCTTGCCTGGCGGGTCGACCTGATCGCCGCCTGGGAGGCATTGCTGTCGCGCCTCGGAGGACCGGCGGATCCCGAATTCGTCGATTGGCTGGCGGTCGATCGCAACGATGCCCGCGAATTCGACGTGGGGCTCTACCGCCATTGGCTCGACCCGATGAAACCCTTCGCGCAGGTCGTGCTCGATCCGGCGCACGGCGTGATGCTGACCAGCGCCACGCTGACCGACCGCGACGACAGCGGGCCCGACTGGGAGCATGCCATCGCCAAGAGCGGGGCGCCGCACCTCGAATTGCTGCCCAGGACCACGCAGGCCGACAGCCCGTTCGACTATGCGGGCCGCGCCGAAGTGCTGATCGTGACCGATATCAAGCGCGGCGACATCCCCGCGCTCGCCGGGGCCTATGCGCGGCTGATCGAAGCATCGGATGGCGGCGTGCTCGGCCTGTTCACCGCCATCCGCCGGATGCGAGCCGTCTACGGCCGTATTGCAGACCGCCTCGCCCGGGCGGGCCTGCCGCTCTATGCGCAGCACGTCGACCCCATCGATACCGGCACGCTGACCGACATCTTCCGCGACGATGCGCGTGCCAGCCTGCTCGGCACCGATGCCTTGCGCGACGGTGTCGACGTGCCGGGCCGCAGCCTGCGCTGCGTGGTCATGGAAAGCGTGCCCTGGCCGCGGCCGACCATCCTCCACCGCGCCCGCCGTGCCGCGGCGGCGGAAGAGCCGGGCGGCGCGCAGCGTTACGACGACCGCATCATCCGGGCGCGCCTTGCGCAGGCTTTCGGTCGCCTGATCCGCAGCAAGGACGATGCGGGCCACTTCGTGGTTCTTTCTCCGGCTTTCCCCAGCCGGTTGCTTTCCGCCTTCCCCGAAGGCACCCCCGTCATACGCCTGACGCTTGCGGAAGCTTTACAGCGGGTAGCCAAGGGTGTTGGAAGCGGCGCAAACGCCGAAGAAGCCGAAGCGGAGAGTGAAGAGTCGTGAAGATCCTTGGACTATTGCGCCATGCCAAGTCCGATTGGGGTCAAAGCGACAAGCGCGATTTCGACCGGGGCCTCAACGAGCGCGGCCGCAAGGGGGCGGCGCTGATCGGCAAACATATTCGCGACCATGGGATACACTGGGACAGGCTGCTCGCCAGTCCGGCTCAGCGTGTGAAGACCACGCTGGTCGAAGCCGCCATCGGGCCCGAACCCGTCTGGGAGGATCGCCTCTACCTCGCCTCCACCGAGACCATTTGCGACGTCATTCGCGAAGACGGCGGCGATGCGGATGCGCTTCTGCTGGCAGGGCACAATCCGGGTTTCGGCGACATGGTGTTCGAGCTGGTGTCTCCCGACAATGAGAACGCCCTGTTCGACGAAGCCAAGGTCAAGTTCCCGACGGCGGCATTCGCCGTGTTCGAGCTCGATATCGACGACTGGTCGGAACTGAAGGAAGGGTGCGGCAGGCTGGTCTATTTCGCCCGTCCGCGCGATTTGGATCCGGAGCTGGGCCCGGAACATTGAGACTGCCTGCACGCTGGGTCGGGCAGAAACCGCTTTCCATCCCGTTCAACGATGCTAATGCGAATGCTTAGCAATAAGAGGAATCATAATGCGTAAACTTGCACTCACTACCCTTGCCGGGACCGCGATCGCGCTTGCAGCCTGTTCGGGTGCCGCAGACGAAGCGACCGATGATACTGCGGCCGAAGCACCGGCCACCGATGCGGTCGATACCGCCGCCGTCGAATCCGGCGTGATCGACGCCAACGCCGTCACTGCCGAACAGCTCGCGGCGATGGAGGGTGTGTCGCCGGAATTGGCCGAAGCGATCATCGCGGGCCAGCCTTACGAAAACGTGAGCGCATTCAACTCCGTCCTGCTCGGCGCATTGAGCGAGGAAGAGGCTGCAGCGGTTCGCGAATCGCTGTTCGTGCCGGTCAATCTCAACACCGCCAGCGAAGCCGACATCAAGCTCATCCCGGGCATGACGCCGAAGATGGAGCACGAGTTCATGGAATACCGCCCCTATGCGGACATGGACGAATTCGACCGCGAAATCGGCAAGTATGTCGACGAGGAGGAAGTCGCGCGTTTCCGCAACTACGTCACTCTCTGACGCAGTTGAATACCGATCCTCACGGCCTCGATCGCGGCAAGGATCCCGATGTGGATCCACGCCGTGGTCGGGTCGTAGGCCGACCAGACCCAGTGCAGGAAGGTCAGCACCGCGGCAGGATAGACCAGCCGGTGCAGGCGCTTCCATGAACGCTTCAGCGCGCGCATCGAAGCGTCGTTCGAGGTAGCTGCCAGCGGCAGGAACAGCGCGAAGGCCAGCCAGCCCGCGAGGATGAACCCTTCGCCTAGTTCGTCGAGCACCAGTTCGACCGTTCCCTTCTTCCAGAGATAGATCGCCGTGTGCATGAGCGCATATGCGAAGCTGGCGACACCGAGGTCGCGCCGCCGGCGCACGAGCCACTGCGCCCAGCGCCGCTTGCGAAACAGCAGGCGCACGGGCGTCACCGCCAGCGTCACCATCAGCAACCACGCCGCCCAATCGCCGCTATCGGCAATGGCATGGCCATAGCCATAGGCTTCGGGCGTCATCGCCCAGCGCCAGGCGAGCCACAGGCCGGGCAGCGCGAGGACGAGCCACAGCGCTTGCCGCGATCCGACCATGTCATTCATCGCAAGACCCGCGGTCCGCTCCCGTTCCGACCCCATTCGTCATCCTTATTGTAGAGCGCGCATTTCTTCAGGCTCAGGCAGCCGCAGCCGATACAGCCGTCGAGGTCTTCGCGCACCTTTTCCAGTGCGGCAATCTGTGCATCGATGCGGGTGCGCACCATGCTGCTGATGCGTTTCCAGTCGGCGGCATTGGGCGTCCGCCCCTGCGGCAGGCGGGACAGCGCTTCCTCCACCTCCGCCAGCGAGAGGCCGAGCTTCTGCGCGATCAGGATGAAGCTCAACCGCCGGATATCGCTGCGCAGGAAGCGGCGCTGGTTGCCGCTCGTCCGCATGGCCTCGACCAGCCCCTTCTCTTCGTAGAAGCGGATCGCCGACACCGACAGCCCGGTCCTCCGGGCCAGATCGCCGATCGACAGGAGGTCGTTCGCTTTCATCGATCACAGCGATAGCGAAAACCATGCTTGACCTCAAGTTGGGTTGAGGTTGCATATATCCATGCATCGCTAACGGCATCGCCTTCGGGCGAGCCAGACTAAGGAGATGCACCATGGCACAAGGACGCCTGGAACACGCCAATATTTCGGTCACCGACCCCGAACGTAGCGCCGCGCTGCTGGCCGATTTGCTCGGCTGGAAGGAACGCTGGCGCGGACCGTCCATGATGGGCGGCCTTTCGGTCCATGTCGGGGCCGATCACGACTATATCGCGCTCTATACCTCCGACGAGGTGAAGGGCGAGTACCGCAAGGGCGAGCCGCTCAATCACATCGCCTTCACGGTCGGCGACCTCGATGCGGCGGAAGCCGTTGTCGTGCGCCACGGGCTCGAGCCCTTCGGCCATGGCGATTACGAACCCGGTCGCCGGTTCTATTTCTTCGACTGGGACGGGATCGAATTCGAGGTGGTGAGCTATGAATGAGATCATCCTGCGCCGCCCGCTCTTCGCCCAGCGGAAACGCGAACCCGCCCGCACCGAAGCTACCCCGGCAAGGTCCCCGTCTGTCGCAGCGCCTCGCCCAGTGCGAGGCCTGCGCTGGTCGCCAGATTGAGCGAGCGGACCTCCGCGCGCATGGGCAGGCGCACCGAGGCATCGACCGCAGCCCGGACTTCGTCGGTGACGCCCGCGCTTTCCTTGCCGAACAGCAGCACGTCGTCCGCCTTATAGTCGAACCCGTAGGAGGAATGCGTCGCGCGCGTGGTGAAGAGCACCAGCCGGCTACCCGCGCGCGCCGCGCGAAAGGCGTCGAAACTGGCGTGGCGGACCACTTCGACATGGTCGATATAGTCCATCGCCGCGCGGCGCACGCGCTTGTCGTCCCAAGGGAATCCCAGCGGTTCGACAAGGTCCACGCCCGCGCCCATGCAGGCGCACAGTCGCATTACCGCGCCGACGTTACCGGCAATTTCGGGTTCGAACAGAGCTATGCGCATGGTGTCAGAGCAGCCCCACCTGCCCCTTGCCCGACCACGGCACCTTGGTGCGATCGAGCGCGAGTTCGCCTTCCCAAGGGCGGCACAACGCACGCGCATCGTCGGACGAACCGCCGGTCCATGTCGCCCAGTCGTCCTTCGCCAGCAGCACCGGCATGCGCGTATGGACTTCCCTGGCGAGGCCGGCCGCATCGGTCATGACCATGGAGTAGCATTCGCCCCATTCCTCGCTGTCGCGCCACACGCCGGCGCAGGCGAAGAGTTCGGCATCTGGGCGCGAGAGCCAGCTGCGCGTCTTGCCGCCCTTCGGCCCTTCCGCCTCGGCCCAGGCGGTCACCGGGATCAGGCAGCGGCGCTCTTCGAAACTGTAGCGCCAGAAGAAACTGTCGAGCTTGTCGGTCCGCGCATTGTTGACCGGTTTGGGCTTCAGCTTCTGGCCCTGCTTGCCCTTCATCACCAGCGGGAAGCCCCAGCTCATCTGCTTGAGCGTGCCGCCCGCCACCACCGCGCCGGGATATCCGGGATAGACCTCTTCCCCGAAATTCGCCCCGCCTAGCTCGTTCACCGCATCGAACCATGCGGCGACTTCGTCCTTGTTCTTGGTCATGCGATAGAGATTGCACATCAGGCGTTCCCCACGACGAAACAGGCCGCTGCGACCAGCGCCCCGGCCCAGCGGTTCGAACGGAACCGGTCGAGCGGGTTGCCGGGATCCTCGCCGTCGAGCGTCGAAACCTGCCAGGCGAGATGGCCCGCCGCCGGTATCAGCGTCAGCAGCGCTATCCAGTCCGCACGGTAGAGCCAGAAGGCGAGCGCCCACAGCGCTACCGCCCCGGCGTAGAACAGCGCCACCCCGCCCTGCACCTGGCCGCCCAGCCGCAAGGCGGAGGAACGGATGCCGACCAGCGCATCGTCTTCCCGGTCCTGCATCGCGTAGATCGTATCGTATCCGACGACCCACAGCGCCGCACCTGCATACATGGCGGCAAGCGCATCGAGATTGTCGGTGCGCAGCTGGGTCCAGCCGACCAGCAGTCCCCAGGTGAACACGAGGCCGAGCCAGGCCTGCGGCCACCAGGTAATGCGCTTCATGAAGGGATAGGCGGCGACCAGGGCGAGGCTCGCCAGCGCCACCAGCTGCGCCTGCCAGCGCAATTGCAGCAGCACGACCAGCCCCACGAGGCACAGCGCCAACAGCCAGCCCCACGCCAGCTTCTTCGACACGCGCCCGCTCGCCACCGGACGGCTGGCCGTGCGCGCAACCTTCCGGTCGAGCCTGGCATCGACGATATCGTTATAGACACAGCCCGCGCCGCGCATCGCCACGCTGCCGAGCAGAAGCCAGGCGAGCAGCGCCCATTGCCAGCCCGCACCCGCCAGCCACACGCCCCATACGCAGGGCCAGAA
>CAYOWF010000039.1:0-12601 GCA_964407585.1 uncultured Qipengyuania sp. | reverse complement strand
TGGGGGGTGAATTTCATCGTCTGTCTCCGCAAAAGCGTCTTGCCCTACCAACGGGCACGGGTTCGCGCTGGTTCCCCCGAGGGGACGGGCAAGGCCTTCATTCCCCCTTAACGACACCCGGTAATCGCGCCTCAAAGCCTGGGCGGTAGAGTTAATGCGATGGTGAGAAATCTCCGCGATAAGCGCGGGCGAACGGGGCTAACGGACCGCTGGACAATGCACGAATTACAAAAGCAATTCGCAACCCTCGAGGGTGAAGCGGCGTGGCATGCGGTGATGCACGAGCATTTCCACACCGGCTCGATGGACGAAGCGCAGGCCTATCTCGTGGCTCAGCTGGAAGCCCTCGGCACCGAACTGGCCACGCGCTGCCTGATCGACGATCCCGACCGCGTCTCCGTCACCGGCTGGGAGGGATTGCAGGAGGCCATCGAGCTGCACGAAGGCGATCCGATCACCGGCGTTACCCTGGCTATCGCGAACGAGGCGGACCGCGCGTTCGAGAAGGGTCAGGTGCATCACCCCTATATGATGCTCGGCCTCTACAGCGACGTACCCTATGCCTTCAGCCGTGCCGGGGCGCTCGATCTCATTGCCGAGGCGGGCGCGGAGGACGGCCCGGCGTGGGCGGGCTATGACGAGGATATCGAGGTATTCCTCGAATGCGTCGGGCTCGATGCCATCAACACGGCGTTGGTCCATCACAAGGAACGCCACTTCTTCCGCGATACCTCGCCCGACCATGCGCCCGCACGCTATGTCGAATATGTGCTGGCCTGCTGGTGGCGTGCGCTCCTGTTCCACCGCGCGGTGGAGAAGATCTGCAGGCAGAAGCCGCTGCCGTATAATGTGCCGGTGCTGGCCGGCATGGTCGACATGAACCCCGATGCGATTTCGGTCCACGGCATGGTCGAGGGAGAGCGGCCTGCACAGCGCCAAGCGGAGGACGGCCCGCAGATGGCTGAGATGCTGCCGACCGCAGTGATCACCCGCCGCGAGGTGGAGGAAGTGCTGGAGCCGCCATCCGGTACCGACCTGCGCCGCCGCGTATCGGCTTCGGTCGAGGACGAGGATCCGGGAAAGAAGAGCCTGATCGCACGCATCTTCGGCCGCTGAGGGGCGAAGGTCCTGTCTTGCGTCGCCGCAGGGCTGCGCTAGGTTCCGCGCTCTTTCGGGAGAGCCATCCAATGCCCAGCCTGCGCGCGCGCCTTATCGATCTTGCCCTTCCGCTGCTGGGCATCAAGTCGTTCTTTTCCGAGCCCGATCTGCTGGACGAGCGGATTGCGAAGCTGCGCCGGAAGAAGCCGATCCGTCCGGCCGGGAAATGGCACCGGAAGTTCGAGATTACCGAGTTCACCTCGCGCGGCTTCCCGGTTGTTACCATCCAGCCCAGGGGCGGGGCGAGGCCCGGTGCGCCGCACCTGCTCTATCTCCACGGCGGCGGTTACGTGATGGATATCGCCGCGGTGCACTGGAACAGCGTCGCCCATCTGTGCGAAGAGCTCGGCGCTTCGGCGACGGTCCCGATCTATCCGCTCGCTCCCGAGGTCGCCGCGGGGCAGACGCTGCCGGCCATGCGTGCGCTCTACGGCGAACTGGCCGAACGGTACGGTGCGCAGAACCTGACCGTGATGGGCGACAGCGCTGGCGGCGGAATGAGCCTGGCGCTGGCCCAGATGCTTGCCGAAGACGGCGAGCCCATGCCCGGCAGCCTCGTGCTCTTCTCTCCATGGCTGGATGCCACGGCTTCGGGCGAGGGTCAGTGGGACATAGAATCGCGCGACCGGATGCTTTCGGTCAACGGGCTCGAGGCCTGCGGCAAGCTTTATGCCGGAGAGATTTCGCTGGAGGACCCGCGCATCAGCCCCTTGTTCGGCCCGCTGGAGAACCTGCCGCCGATGGCGATTTTCGCCGGCACCAACGACATCCTGCTGGTCGATGCGCGGCGATTGGTCGATAAATTGCAAGCGCTCGGCGTGAATGACTTTCGCTATCGCGAATACGCGGGCATGTTCCATGTATGGATGCTGTTTCCCGTTCCCGAAGGCCGCAAGGCGCTGATAGAAACGGCGGATTTCATCCGTGCACACCGTTCCGAAGGGGTCTCATGAACCGGCGAACTGCTACACTTGGCCTCGCGGTCCTGGTCGCGGCCTGCCAATCGGGTGACGGCGCACCAGGCGCCGGTCCGACCGAAGCGTTCGACGGGATCGCAGCCGATGAGACGATCTACCTCACCGGGACGGAACCCTTCTGGGGCGGCGAAGTAGCCGGCGGCAAGGCGCTCTACACGACGCCCGAAAAACAGGACGGGGTGCGCTTCGACGTGCAGCGCTTCGCAGGCAACAACGGACTGGCCTTCACCGGAATTTTCGAAGGGCGCAGTTTCGACCTGATGGTCACTCCGGGGCAATGCTCGGACGGGATGAGCGACCGCAGCTATCCCTATGTCGCCACTCTGAAATTCGAGGACGAGCAGCGTAACGGGTGTGCCTGGACCGATGTGCAGGGCTTCTCCGGCCCCGAGCGTCCGTGAGGCTCGTATCCTGATGATGCGTGATGTGCCGCAGTGGCCGCGATTGTTGGGACTTGCCGGACTTCTCCCGTCGCTCGGCCTTGTCCTGATCGCGTTTCTCGGACCCGAGGTCTTGCGGGAAATGGCACGCAGCCTGGGCGCGCTCTATGCGGGTCTGATCTTCACCTTCCTCGGCGGTGCATGGTGGGGAATTGCAGCGGGCGCCCCTGCTGCCGAGCGACGCGGCGGGCTCGCATGGTTGTGGGTGGCCGCCGTCACGCCGAGCCTGCTTGCGCTGGGCCTGCTTGCCGCTTTTCTCCAAGACCGGCTCCCGCTGGAACCTGTGCTGGTCATGCTGGGGTCGGGTCTGCTCGTCGCACTCGGCGTCGATGTCAGAATTGGCTCGCTTGCACCGCGCTGGTGGATGCAGCTGCGCGCGCCGCTTTCCATCGGTCTGGGCGCTTTGACGATCGCTCTCGGCCTGGCCTAGACGGTCACGCCTGCGCGCTCCAGTTCCGGCTTCAGCCGTCCGGTGAGCCAGAGCCACCACATCCGGAAGTCCGCGCCCAGGCTCCACAGCGGATAGGTGAAGGTTGCGGGGCGGTTCTTCTCGACACCGAAATGCGCGACCCAGGCGAAGAAATAGCCCGCTATCGGCATTGCGGCCAACAGCAGCCAGCGCCCGGTGACCAGCGCTGCCAGGGCCAGCAGCACCACCAGCGTGGTCCCGAGGTAATGCAGGGCACGGGTGCGCGGCTTCGAATGTTCGCGCAGGTAGAAGGGCCAGAACTCGGCAAAGGTCGAATAGCGTTCGCTCATCCCGGTATGTGACGCGGCTTGGAGCCGGTGGTCAAGCGGTCTTCGACTGGCCGCATTTCGGGGAACCAAGGCATCCCGGCATCGGTTGCGAAATGAACTTACGCATATAATTCGGTCGAGGACGGTTTCTCTGGTGGAAGAAGACGACCCCAAAAATGGGGAGATGGATCAGGCGCATCGAATTTTCGATACCAGCGGCGACCGTTTCCTCGCGAGCCATCCGGGCGACCAGTTTTCGGGTGCATCCGGCGTGCTGTTCGAACGTGCCATGGCGCAGACGCGCATGGCCATCTGCCTGACCGACCCGAACCAGGACGACAATCCCATCGTCTTCGCCAATCGCGCCTTCCGCTCGCTGACCGGTTATGACGAGGAAGAGATCATCGGGCGCAATTGCCGGTTCCTGCAGGGGCCGGATACCGGAGACGCCAGCGTCGGCAAGATGCGCGAGGCGATCGATCGGGAAGACGTAGTCGTCGTAGAACTGCTCAATTATCGCAAGGACGGCACGACATTCTGGAACGCGCTTCACATCGGCCCGATCTACGATGATCGTGGCGAGCTTGCCTATTTCTTCGGCAGCCAGTGGGATGTGTCCGATGTCCGCGCCGCCCGGTCCGAAGAACGCGACGCCCGGGCGATGGCGCGCGAGTTGTCGCACCGGATGAAGAACATGTTCTCGGTCGTGTCCGGGATCGTCAACATTACCGGCCGGGTGCGCGGCGTCGAAAGCGAAGCCAAGGAAATCAACCGGCGCATCCAGGCGCTGGGTCGCGCTTACGAGACGACGCTCGACGAAGCATCGACCGGGGCCATTTTCATCGGACCGGCGATCCATGCCATCCTGGCGCCCTATCAGGACGAGCAGCAGCTCGAGCTGGTCGGCAACGGCCTCGGGGTCAGTTTCGCAACGGTTTCCACCGTCGGCCTGATCCTGCAGGAACTGGCCGACAATGCCATCGAGCATGGAGCGTGGAGCAACGATGGCGGCAAGGTGGAAGTGCGCTGGGCCGCATCGGACAAGGAAAAAGGATTGCGGTTGGACTGGATCGAAACCGGCGGTCCGGCCCTCGCGCACGATCATCCGGGGCAGGGCGCGGGGGCCAAGATCATCGATCGTCTGCTCGGCACCAGTTCCGGAACGATCGAACGGCAGTGGAAACCCGAGGGCCTCCACGCGACCATAGAACTGGCAGTTTGAGGGGGAATATGACTGCAGAAACGCGCACCATCCTGGTGGTCGAGGACGAGCCACTGATACTGATGGATCTGGAATTCGCAGCGGAGGATGCCGGGCTCAGCTGCCTTCCGGCAGCCAATCTTTCGCAGGGGCTGGCCTATATGGACAGCCATGCCGACATCATCGACGTGGCAGTCCTCGATGTCAGCCTGACCGAGGGCGAGAACTGCTTGCCGATCGCGCGGCGTCTCGATGACAAGGGTATTCCCTTCGTCATCCATTCGGGCGACCTCGACCGCCAGGACGAAGTCATCCGCTCGCTCGATGCGCCGCGTATCGCCAAGCCCTCATCGTCGGACAGCGTGGTGGCCAAGGCCCTGTCGCTGCTCGAGGCCAGCCGGGCGAAGAAGTGCCAAGTCGCCTCCTGAATCAGTAGACGCCCGGGTTCTCGCGCTGGATGGCGGTTGGGAAGTCGGGCTGCAGCAGTTCGCGCGTTCCGCCCTCTGCGCTTATCGTGATATCCTTGCCTGAAGAACCGATAGGCGTGCAGGTGCGCCCCGCGATGAAGTCGAGGGCGACCGACACCGACGCCTCGCCGGGATCGCCCAACTGAGTGAAGATGTCGTCGGAAGCGCGGCAGGTGTTGGGCATGACGCTTGCGAGCCCATTGAAATATTCACCCTGACCGTCGGCATTGACCGTCTTGAATGTCACGGCGCGCAGGCGGTCGTCGCATTCCGCGCGATCGAAACCGAACTGGCCTACCGGCTTGCCGAAGGTGTTTGCCCCGACCAGCGCGATATTGCTGCCGAGATAGGGGATCATCGAATTGGTCACGAGTTCGCTGGCCGATGCCGTGCCGCCCCTGCCGATGACTGCGAGCTTCATTGCCCGGATCTGTTCCGGCTGGTCGGAGAAGCGATCGGTCGAATTTTCCGATACCTTGGACGGGCGCAACATGGTCTGCGAGAATATCTGTCCTTCGAGGTCGTCCGCCATAAGATCACCGAGCAGTTCGGCGACCGAAACCAGTCCGCCCCCATTATAGCGAAGGTCCAGGACGACATTGGTGATGCCCTGATTACGGAACTGCTGGAAGGCGGTGCGCAACTGCGGTCCGGCATTCTGCACGATGAAGGTGCGAAGATTGATGTAGCCGACCTGACCGCCGACACCGTCGTTGAGGATTTCGACTCCGTAACGGTCCGAGATTGGATCCAGGGCATATTCCGCCTTCGTGACCGAAACCGTCCGTTCGACGCCCGAGGGGCTGCGGATCACGAAGCTGCGCGTCACTCCCGGATCGCTGGGGCCGAGGGCATTGCTGAAGGCGCTCGGGCCGCCGGAAGCCATGATGGAAGAGGTCGACTGGCCGCCAACCTGGAGGATTTCGGTCCCGCGGTCGAACCCTGCTGGAAAGGCGGGAGCGTTCTCGAATGCTTCTGCCACGAACACCCGGTTGTTGGTGGTGTCGTAAATCAGCCTGATGCCGAACCCGGCATTCGAGCCATTGTTGATCAGGTCGTTCTCTTCCTGGATCGATGTGATGTAGGTGAAGAAACGGTCCTTACCCTGCGCCCGCGCCGGAGCGACCAGCGCATCGAGATAGGATTGGACGCTGTTGTGGTTCGCCTTGTTCACCGTGGTGTCGAGCAGGTCGGGGAAGAGATACCACTCCTGCAGGACCGAAAATGCCCAATCCTGCCTGGCCGAAAGCGAGCAGGTATCGACAACGGTATTGCCGCCCGACGATCTGCTCGAGCTATCGTCCCCGCCACAGGCGGCGAGCGCCGCAGCCAGTGTTGCGACAAGTACAGTGCGACCCAAAACCATGCTTTATTCTCCCCGCGTCGATGCGCGCTTTAACCCGTTCCCGGCTCGTTTCGAATTTGGCCAATTAACTGTCACTGAGCAAGTAGGATGTCCTTTGTTGACCTTCCGCATGTGCAACTCGACGGAATCCGGTGGAAAACAGCGACGAATCGGGCTGAAAATAGTGCAAATTCGCCTTGGCGGCATGGCCTTTTGCCAAAAAGGGGGCCTAGGCTTGCTCTTCGAAGGTGCGCGTTGCGCGCCAAGGCGACGAATGGAGTTCGATTTGAGTACCGGTATACCCGCTTGGGTCCAGCAGGCAGTCGGCGGCGAGGTGAAGGCCCCGCTCACGATCGGCGAAGTCGCCGACGAGAGATTGCTCGGCAAGTCCGGTTTCGCAATGTCGAGCGATGCGTTCCGTGATGGCGGCGAACTCGACCCCAGCTTCACCGCCATCGAAGACGATGCCGTGGCACCGCCTCTCGAATGGACCGCGCCCCCGCCGGGCTCTCAGGAGCTGGCGCTGGTTGTGGAAGATGCCGGAGACGGCAAGGTGCACTGGCTGGTCTGGGGGCTCAAGGCGCAAAAGGGTGCGCTGTTCGAAGGCGAGGCACCGCCGCGAACGGGCAAGAATGCGCTCGGCAATTCCGAATGGCTGCTGCCCGACCCGCCGCTGGGCGTTCAGCACCGCTACGTATTCCAGCTCTTCGCGCTCGACCTGCCACTCACGCTGATGCCGGGTGCGGGTTACGAAGAGCTGCTCACACAGATCAAGGGACACGTCACAGCTGCCGCGATACTCACGGCCCGTTTCGAAGGGCACGAGATCGAGGAGCTGGACGCGGAAGACTTCGGTATCGAAGACTAATGATAAGCATAGCCAACTGAAAGGATACTGACATGGCTGGCAAGAACAACGCACTTCAGAAGCCGGTGAACCTCTCGCCGCAGCTCGAGAATGTGGTCGGCAAGGGTCCCATGACCCGCGCTCAGGTCACCTCGAAGGTGTGGGATCACATCAAGGCGAACAACCTTCAGGATTCGAAGGATCGCCGCATGATCAATCCCGACGCCAAGCTGGGCGCGGTGATCGGCAACGATCAGATCTCCATGTTCAAGATGACCGGTGCCGTCTCGAAGCACATGTCGTAATTGATCAGGTTCGGCGGCGCCACGGCCAGTCCGTGACGCCGCCAACCCACAGGGCCAGCCAGACCAGAACCGGCTGCGCGACCATGCGCGGCACGTGGTAGGCCAGACCCAATCCCCCGTCCTCGCGCGCCATATCCAGCGCGAAGTGATTGATATTGGCGGGGAAGACGCACACTGCGTATAGCGCGAGACCGATCGCGCCGGCTTTTCTCAATTCCATCGACCATGGCTGGACCAGCGCCGCTGCGCCGAGCAGCTCTGCGATACCGGTCCAGGCAATTATGGCTTCGGGCACGGGGACCCATGACGGCATGATCGCCAGGAAGGGTGCCGGTTCGGCCAGATGCATATAGCCCGCCAAGGCGTAAAAGGCGGCCAGCAGCCACCGCAGTCCCGCGCGGATCATGCGGGCGACCAGCCCGGTTCGGCGAGTTCGAAGCCCGAAAACTCGAAACCCGGCGACACGATGCAGGAGACCAGGACGAAGCCATGGGCCGTGCCCAAAGGTCGGGCGGCCTGCCATTGATGGGGTTCAACGATGTGCTGGGCGGAATGTCCTGCAAGGATATCGCCCCCCAGTGCCACCGTGGACACCGGCCCCTTCGCTCCGTCCGCGAGCGACAGCTCCAGTGCGTCGCCCACGTGCCACAGCCAGATTTCGGTGGCATCGACCTTGTGCCAGTGCGGGCTCTGTCCGCTTTCGAGAAGGAAATGGATCGCGGTCGCACTCGCCCGCTCGCCCGCCGCTGCAGGTGCCCTCCAGGTTTCGCGATACCATCCTCCTTCCGGATGCGGTTCCAGGGACAATGTGTCGATTATCTGCCTTGCAGTTCTGGTCAAACGCGTCTCCCCTGTTAAGCGTGCCGATCAAACCCGATGGAGAGTTCAGTCACAATGAAAATCGTCG
The DNA here is from genome assembly GCA_964407585.1 of uncultured Qipengyuania sp. Classification (GTDB taxonomy): domain Bacteria; phylum Pseudomonadota; class Alphaproteobacteria; order Sphingomonadales; family Sphingomonadaceae; genus Qipengyuania. The sequence continues at coordinate 4,216 of CAYOWF010000039.1, read as the reverse complement.
CCCGCCTCGCATGCGCCAGCTTGATGCTGGCTGCCACTCCTCTCGCTGCGCAGGACGGCGCCGAAGCCGCGGCTGCAGCGGCGCTCGAAGCTGCGCCGGTCTGGGATGGGCACAACGACGTGCCCTGGCAGCTGAGATCGCGCTTCGACAATGTGATCTCGGACTTCGATTTCGTCGATACACTCGACACCGCCGAGGGCGAACGCAAGGCCATGCATAGCGATCTCGTCCGGTTGCGGAAGGGGCAGGTAGGCGCGCAGTTCTGGTCGGTCTATGTCAGTGCGAGCCTGCCCGAGCCCGAAGCGGTCCAGCAGACCCTCGAACAGATCGATGTGACCAAGCGGCTCATTGCCCAAAACCCCGATGCCTTGCAGCTCGCCTTGACCGCGGACGATGTCGAGGAAGCGATCGCCGACGGGCGCATCGCGTCGCTGATGGGAATGGAAGGCGGTCATTCGATCGGCAACAGCCTCGCGGTCCTGCGCCAGATGTACGACCTCGGGGCGCGTTACATGACGATTACCCATGGTCGCACGCTCGACTGGGCGGACAGCGCCACCGACACGCCCAAGCATGACGGGCTCAATGCCTTCGGGATGGACGTCGTTCGCGAAATGAACCGGATCGGCATGCTGGTCGATCTCAGCCATGTCAGCGAGGCGGCGATGCACGATGCGCTGGATGCCGCGCGCGCTCCCGTCATTTTCAGCCACTCTGGCGCGCGGGCCATCAACGGCCATCCGCGGAACGTGCCAGACAGCGTGCTTCAGAGGTTGCCGCTCAATGGCGGCGTGGTGATGGTAGTTGCCTTGCCCGCCTTCCTCGATGAAGACCGCCGCCAATGGGGCGCGAACAGGGCGGCTGAAGAAGCGCGGCTGAAATCGCTTTATTCCGGGCAGCCCGACCAAGTCGCGGCCCTGCTTGCAAAGTGGGATGCGGAGAACCGCGAGCCCGTGTCCACGATTGCCGACATGGCCGATCACATCGACCATATTCGCGACGTTGCGGGGATCGACTACATCGGGATCGGCGGCGACTACGACGGAATGCCGCACGGCCCTGCGGGGATGGAGGATGTCGCGGGCTATCCGGCGCTGTTCGTCGAACTGGCGCGGCGCGGATACACGCAGTCGGAGCTGGAGCAGATCTCGATGCGCAACATGATGCGGGCGATGCGAGAGGCGGAAGCCTATGCGGCGAGCCAGCGCGGGGTCGCCCCGATCGAATATCCTGCCGGCGCGGCGCGCGACGGCAACTAGCGCGGTTCGGCGTCGTCGCCTTCCAGCCTGCCCAATACTCTTACGAAGAAGGCGGTCGACCAGCCGAGGAGGATCACCCCCATCACGCCCTGCAGCGCTGCGACCATGCGCCATTGCTCATGGATCGCGGCGTCGGAATACCCGATCGTCGCATAGCTGATGGTCGAGAAGTACAGGGCTTCGTCGAAATTGTGCAGCGCACCGAGGTAATCGTAGAGGAAGGCGAAGAGCCAGATCTCCACGAAATGGACGAAGATGATGGCGAACACCGCCAGCAGGGTGAACAGCGACCCTGTAAAAGAAAGAGGCTGGAGCGACTTCACTCGCTCGCGCATGCTTTCGCTGGTGATGACGCGCTGGATGGTGAACAGGCCGATCCCGTGAATGATCACGCAAACGGCGATCATCGCCGCCCCGATAAGCAATTGTTCGTTGAAGGTCGCGTCTATGACCTGTGCATTGTCGGGCAGGTTTTCCGTCATAGGCGCTCCAGTGTCAGGGGACAGCGTTCCCCGTCGTAGAAGGCTTCGATCGCATCGGTGAAGACCTGCGCATCCTCATCCCCGCAGGCACGTTCGAAGAGGGTCATCGAACTGCGAAACTTCATGGCGTCGACCGGGCCGAGGATGTCTTCGGCACTCATCGTGCCGGCCCACTCGAGCATCGCCTCCGTCGCTTCGAACAGCCGCGGACCGAGTTCCTCGTGATTGCAGTAGGCGAGGGCCGCTTCGAGATCGGCGAGCGCGAATTTCTTCGCCTTCGCGCTGGTGCCCAGACCGGCAATTTGCGGAAAGACGAACCACATCCAGTGACTTGTCTTCCTTCCATTGGCGATTTCCCCGAGCGCCCGTGCGTAGGTTCCGCCGCCCTGCGCCTCGACGAAGTGGTCGAAAGGGTCGTTCCCGGCCATCGCGTCAGGGGCTCGCGGCCCCGGTTGGTGACGTCGCTTCGGGCATCAACTTTGCGCCGAAAGCTCCGAGCCGCGCTTGAGCACTTCGTCGCCGTCTTCCTGGACGATCAGATAGGCGGGATTGCCCCCGTCACCGCTCTTGGTGACTTCAGTGCCTTGCAAGGTCCGGGTCACTTCGCGCTCGAAACGCGCCTTGACCTGTCCCTTGCCCGTACCTTCGCCCCAGTTCCATTCGACGTACTGGTCCGTCCGGAAACTGTTCGAATTGCTCATGCGTCCTCTTCAGGCGTGCGCCTAGTTTTCGATGACTTCGAGACCGTCTTCCTCGACCGTCTGGTCGGTCGGGGTGGCTTCGGTATCGTCGCCGAGATCGGTTACGAGACTGTCGGTGCCGTCGCCGTCGTCTTCCATCGAACGGATTTCGCCGCTGACGGTGGCCTCTTCCTCGACATCGCCCTGCATCATTGCGGGGACGATCCAGACGATCGACATCAGCACTACGGCCAGCACGAGGCCACCGAGCAGCACCCACCGTACGACGCCCTCTTTCGAGCCGCCGCTGGCTTCTTCTTCATCGAGATGTACGTGACCGTTGTGCTGTTTCATCGAATGTTCCCTCACCATTGTTCATTCGCAAGAGGTACGCGCCCGGAGGGCGAATGTTCCTATACGCGGCTCAGTCGCGCAACAGGTCGTTGATCCCGGTCTTCTCGCGGGTTCGTGCATCGACTGTCTTGACGATTACCGCGCAAGCGAGGCCGGGGCGGCCATTCTCCCCCGGAAGCGATCCGGGTACGACTACCGAATAGGGCGGAATATGGCCGCGAATGACCTCGCCGGTATCGCGGTAGACGATCTTGGTCGACTGGGTGATGAAGACTCCCATCGCCACCACACAGCCTTCGCCCACGATCACGCCTTCCACGATTTCGGAGCGTGCGCCGATAAAGCAATTGTCGCCGATGATCGTCGGATTGGCCTGCATGGGTTCCAGCACCCCACCGATGCCCGCTCCGGCAGAAATGTGACAGTTCTCGCCGATCTGCGCGCAGGACCCGATGCTGGCCCAGGTGTCGACCATCGTGCCCTTGCCGACATGGGCGCCGATATTGACGAAGCTGGGCATCAGGACGCAGCCGGGTGCGATATAGGCGCCTTCGCGGGCGATCGCGCCTGGCACGACGCGGAAACCGGCATCGCGAAAACGGGCATCGTCCCAGCCTGCGAACTTGCTCGGCACCTTGTCGAATGCAGGATGGCCGGCACTGCCGCCTTCCATCACGCGGTTGTCGTTAAGGCGAAAGGACAGAAGCACCGCCTTCTTGAGCCACTGGTTGACCTGCCAGCCGCCCTTACCATCGGGCTCGGCGACGCGGCCCTTGCCGCTGTCCAGCAAGGCCAGTGCCGCATTCACCGCCTCGCGCACGTCGCTCGATTGCGGCGTGACGTTGGCGCGGTCTTCCCACGCGGCTTCGATGCGGTTTTCGAGGTCGGCGCTCATGCTGGTCTCCGTTTGAACTTTCGGAGAGGTCGTTAGCAGCGTGGGCGCGCTAGTCCATCCCCGCCGCTTGCGCGAATTCGTAGGCGCGGTCGACCAGGGGGCCAACGCGCTCACTCATCGACTTGGCGTGGGCGGATGAAGCCGTGCCGTCGATGACGCGCTTCTTGATGCCCTGCATGATCCCTGCAAGCCGGAAGAGATTGTAGGCGAAATACCAGTCCATCGGCGGGACAGGATAGCCGGTCTTCGCGACATAGCGTTCCACGGCCTCGTCCTGCGAGGGGATACCGAGCTCTTCGAGGTCAAGGCCCAGCAGGCCGGCACGCCCGTCATGCGGATTGTGCCAGTTGAGCATGAGATAGCTGAAATCCGCAATCGGATCGCCCAGCGTCGACAGCTCCCAGTCGAGAACCGCGAGGACCTTGTTCTCGTCCTTCGCGAAAATCATGTTGTCGAGGCGGTAATCGCCATGGACCACGCTGCTTTCGTGTTGCGGCGGGATGGTCTGCGGCAGCCATTCGATCAGCCGCTCCATCTTGGGCATGT
>CAYOWF010000038.1:0-12693 GCA_964407585.1 uncultured Qipengyuania sp. | reverse complement strand
GTCCATGTTACGCTCGTCCCGTACATCGCGGCGGCGGGCGAGTTGAAGACCAAGCCGACGCAGCATTCGGTTCGGGAACTGGCCAGCCTCGGGATCAAGCCCGACGTGCTGCTGTGCCGCGCGGAGCACCCCATTCCGGACGGCGAGCGCCAGAAGATCGCCAATTTCTGCAACGTGCGCAAGGAAGCGGTGATCCCCGCGCTCGACGCTCCGTCGATCTATTCCGTGCCCTTGCAATATCATGCGGAAGGGCTCGATACCGAAGTCCTGCGCGGGTTCGGCATTACCGATGCGCCGGAACCGGATCTCTCACGCTGGTACGATGTGGTCGATCGCCATTCGAACCCCGAAGGGGAAGTCACGATCGGCGTGGTCGGCAAGTATGTCGGTCTCCAGGATGCGTACAAGTCGCTGAACGAGGCTCTGGTCCACGGCGGTATGGCGCACCGGGTCAAGGTCAATATCAACTGGATCGATGCCGAGGTGTTCGAGCAGAGCGACAGCGATATCGCCGCGCAGCTTGAACCGATGCACGGCATTCTCGTGCCCGGCGGGTTCGGGGAACGTGGCAGCGAAGGCAAGATTGCCAGCGTCCGTTTCGCGCGCGAACGCAAGGTGCCGTTTCTCGGGATTTGCCTCGGCATGCAGATGGCCTGCGTCGAAGGGGCGCGTAGTGCCGGTTTCGAGCAGGCGAGTTCGACTGAGTTCGGCAGCACCGAAGAGCCCGTCGTCGGCATCATCACCGAATGGATGACCGAAGAGGGTCTTCAGAAGCGCGAGGCCGGGGGCGATCTCGGCGGCACGATGCGCCTCGGTGCCTATGACGCGAAACTGGCGGCCAACAGTCATGTCTCCGCGATTTACGGCGGCAAGACAGATATTTCCGAACGCCATCGCCATCGCTACGAGGTCAATGGCAAATACATCGACCCGCTGGAAAAGCAGGGACTCATCTTCTCCGGTATGTCGCCCGACGGATTGCTGCCCGAGATCGTCGAGCGGCCCGACCATCCCTGGTTCGTGGGCGTGCAGTTCCACCCGGAACTCAAGTCCAAGCCCTTCGACCCGCACCCGCTGTTCGCCGGCTTTATCGGGGCGGCGCTTGAACAGGCGCGGCTGGTTTGAAATTTTTTTGCGCGGCCTGTGGCTACGTAAACGATTGTAATCACTCAGCTCGCTAATAACGATTTGTATCGGTGCGACACCCGTTCGCTTTAGCAATCGTGCGCGCGCCTTTATCTTTTTACAGTTTTGTTGCAGATCAAGGCGACTCGACTGCCGAAAGCTACTGAGCACAAACAGGATTTACGCTTTGCGCAAGTGGTGGGGCTTGCCTCGAACCCGGTTGTCTTCTGCGACCCGGACGGCCGAATCCGAGGCTTGGCGACGCTAGTCGTCGCGGGGGTGGTGCCTAAGGGCGCTGCCCCCATTGCTTTTGGTCCGGACACGAAAAAGGGCGGCACCCCCGTTGAGGTGCCGCCCGTTTTGTCACCTGCCGAAATCAGGCAGCTTCGGTGTCGTCATCGTCCTTGACGATTTCGAGCGTCTTCTGCCCGCCGATGGAGATCTTCTTGGGCTTCATCGCATCGGGGACTTCACGCACGAGATCGATCACGAGCATGCCGTCCTTGAGATCGGCGTTGTCCACGCGAACGTAGTCGGCGAGGTCGAATCGGCGTTCGAATCCCCGATTGGCGATACCGACATGCAGCATTTCGCCTTCGGGCTGGTCTTCGCGCTTGCGGCCCTGGATCACCAGAAGGTTCTGCTGCGCGGTAATGTCGAGATCTTCCGCGCGGAACCCGGCGACGGCGAGGGTAATGCGATACTCGTCCTCGTCGCGGCGCTCGATGTTGAAGGGCGGGTAATTGTCGCCCCCGGCATTGCGGGCCTGGCGTTCCATGAGGTCGAACAGGCGGTCGAAGCCGACGGTCGAACGGCGATAGGGGGTGGTGTCAAAACGGTTCATCGAAACAAATCCTCCGTTGAGCAATTTGAGTATGTGAGGGAGCCCGTAAGCGGCACTCCCAAATCGCCGCACCATGCGGCGACACAATCAAGATAGGCGCTTGCGAAACGCTTTCAAGCGCCCCAAACGTGTCTTCCCGAAACCAAGGATTTTCCATGAGCCAACCGCATATCGACATCTACACCAAATTCGGTTGCGGCTTTTGTTTTCGCGCCAAGCGCCTGCTCGACGAGAAGGGCGCCGACTATCACGAGCACGACATCACGATGGGCGGTCCGAAGCGCGAGGAAATGCTCCAGCGCGCGCCGCAGGCGAACACGGTCCCGCAGATATTCATAGGCGATACCCATGTCGGCGGTTCGGACGAACTCGCTGCGCTGGAACGCGAAGGCAAACTGGATGCCTTGCTCGAGGGCTGAATGACGCGCATCGCGCTCCTCCAGATGACCTCCGGCATCGACCCGGAAGACAACTTCCTTACGATCGAGCGCGCTGCGGAGGATGCCGCCGAAGCCGGGGCGCAAATCCTGTTCACCCCGGAAATGTCGCTCTTGCTCGACCGCGCCCGTAAACGCGCCTCCGAAACGATCGGTGCGTCCACCTATGCCGCCTACCCGGGACGCTTGGCCGACCTGTCCCGAAGCACGGGTATCGATATCGCCCTTGGGTCGATGCCGGTTGCAGCCGGGGAGGGTAAACTTGCCAATCGCGCGCTCTATCTCTCCGCCACCGGGCGCGAGGCCCTGGCCTACGACAAGATGCACATGTTCGACGTCGACCTCGCAACGGGCGAGAGCTGGCGCGAATCCAATGCCTATGCGGCCGGCAACGACGTCGTGGTCGCCTACGATACGCCAGTCGGTCGTCTCGGGTTCACGATCTGCTACGACTTGCGTTTCCCCGCTCTCTTCGAGGCGCTGGGGCGGCGGCGCTGCGATTGCATAAGCATCCCCGCCGCCTTCACTGTGCCGACCGGCAAGGCGCACTGGAATGTTCTCCAGCGCGCCCGGGCGATCGAGGCGAGCGCATTTGTCATCGCCGCAGCGCAAGTCGGCGAACACGCAGACGGTCGGACGACCTACGGCCACTCGCTCGTGGTCGATCCCTGGGGCGAGATCCTGCTCGATATGGGCGGCGAGAAACCGGGACTCGGCTTCGCCGATATCGACCTGTCTCGCATCGAGGAAGTGCGCGCACAGGTGCCGAGCCTTGCCAACCGGCGTGAAATCGCCAATTAGCGCGCCCATGATCGTTTTCGACCTCCATTGCGACAACGGCCACCGTTTCGAAGGCTGGTTCGGCTCTTCCGCCGATTTCGACAGCCAGCGCTCGCGCGGACTGGTGGATTGCCCCGAATGCGGGAGCAAGACCGTCGGCAAGGCACCCATGGCCCCCGCAGTGAGTGCCAAGGGCAACAAGACCGAAGGTGTGGCTCAGGAGAGGGAAGCGCAATTATCCAACGCGCCGATGCCACCCGAAGTCGAGAAAGCATTGAAACAGCTCGCCAAGGCTCAGGCCAAGGCGCTCGAGAAGAGCACGTGGGTGGGCGAGAAGTTCGCCGACGAAGCCCGATCGCAGCATTACGGCGAGAAGGACGAGGCGCCGATCCACGGCAAGGCGACGAGGAAGGAAGCCGAAGACCTCGCTTCCGAGGGAATTTCGGTCGCCCCGATTCTTTTCCCCATTGCCGAACCCGACAAACTCAACTGATTGTCACGCCGCTTCAAGCCGCTATACAGCGCCACCGGGCGCCCGTAGCTCAGTCGGATAGAGCACCAGATTCCTAATCTGGGGGCCACAGGTTCGAATCCTGTCGGGCGCACCATTTTACCTGCCGAGCCGCGTCGCGATCCAGCAAAGCGTCGTCACGATCGCCGAAGATAGGGTGAGAAGAGCGCATACGCCGGCCCAGCCCAGACCGTCATAAACCGCCGTGGCGCCGATGCTGCCGAGTCCCCCGCCGACGAACATCAGTACGATATAGGCGGTCGTCAGCCTCGTCCGCAGGTCCGGCTGCAGGGCGAGGAAAGTCATGCGTCCGGTCACGTCGATGGCGGGGCCCACAAGGTTTACGATAACCAGCGGCATCACCAGACCCCAAAGCGAACCGCCCAGCGGCCAGAAAAGGGCGATGCCTCCCAACTGGATACCCGCGAATACGAGACGGGCCTTGCGTGGGCCGACACTATCGGCCCACCTGCCCAGACGGGGTGTCGACAGGATGCTCACCGCTGCGATCGCGGCGAGATACCCCACGACGTCGGTTCCGTAGCCAAGGGGAGGGGCCGTCAAATACAGGGCAAGCGCCAGCCATAGGGCAATGAACTGCGCGAAATTGAGGGCCTGGATCACACCCGACAGCAGCACTTCGCGATGCCGATTGGCGAGGGCGAATACCGAAAACACCAATGGCCAATAGCGCATGCTGCCACTGTCTCTTTCCCCGCCTTCCATCAGGCGCGGCAATGCGAGCGTCACGCAGAGCATCAGCCCGGTCGCGATCCAGTAGACCAGGCGCCATCCATAGTGCTCTGCGATCCAGCCGGCACCGACCCGTGCAATGAGAATGCCCAGAATTACACCGGCTGTCAGCAATGCGGTCACCTGGCCCAGCCTTTCCGGCGCCACGCGTTTCGAAGCATATGCGGGCAACAGATAAGGCGCGATGGTGAAGAACCCGAGCAGTGTGGAGCCCGCAGTGAAGGTGACGAACCGGTCGGCCAGGGTCATAACGGCCAGCGAGGCCGTTTGCCCTGTGGCGAAGAGGATGGTGAGGCGCTTGTTCGAGAAGCGGTCGCCCAACGGCAGCAGCAGGAGGATGCCGACCGCCAGTGCAATCTGGTTCAGCGCCGGCACCAGACCGATGCGCGAATTGCCCACTCCGAAATGCGCGGCGACATCTCCGATAATCGGATGGATGTAATAGGCATTCGCGGTCACCACGGCAGCGGCAACGGCGAGCCAGTATTCCTGCGCGCGGGTCAGCCGCGCCATGTCGCTCACGCCAGATGTCCGGCCTTGCGCGCCATGTCTATAATGCCTTGAGCGAGCACCTCTGGCTGGTCTTCCTGACAGAAATGCCCGCACGGACTTAGAGTCCTGTGGTCCTGTCCCCGTGCTCCCGCGACCCGCTCGATCAGGAATTTCTCGCTGCCCTTGGTGACAGGATCTTCCTCACCGAACAGCGTGAGGAAAGGTTTGTCGAAGGCGGCAAGGCTGGGCCAGGCGGCCTTGTTCTCGGCCACTCCGGGCATGCCGTCTTCGACTGGCACAAGCGCGGGAAAGGCGCGCGCGGCGGCTTTGGAAGGTTCGTCGGGGAAGGGGGCATCATAGGCGGCTATTTCCGCCTCGCCGAGCGGAGTTTGCGTTGCCCGGTCGAGCAGGGGACCAATCTGAAAATCGGGAGAAGTCCTGGCAAACTCCCGCCATGCAAGAAAGGCCTGCGAAGGGGTGCCGCCTGCGGGCAGGAAGGTGTTGCTTGCAACCACGCAGGCAAAGAGGTCGGGATCGTGCGCGACCATGCGCAGGCCGAGAAGGCCACCCCAGTCCTGGCAGAACAGCGCCGCCGGACGCGGTTCGACCGCCTGGCGCCATTGCTTGAGCCAGTCGACGTGCCGTTCGTAGGTGAAGAATTCGATATCGTCGGGCTTGTCGCTCTTGCCGAAACCGATGAGGTCCGGTGCAAGTACGCGCAGGCCGGCATCGGCGAGGATGGGGATCATCTTGCGATAGAGGAAGGACCAGCTCGGTTCGCCGTGGAAGAGAAGCACGGGCGGCGCGGTGCTGTCGCCTTCATCGACATAATGCTGGCGAGCGGTCTGGCCTTCGCCGAGGTCTACCTCGAACCAGTTTTCGGCAAAGGGGTAATCCGGAATATCGGCGAACCGTTCGGCCGGTGTGCGCAGGATTTGCATGCCTTCTCTCCCTTGTTTCAAGGGAAGCGGCCCCGTGTCGGGAGACCGCGAATCCCGTTGCTGTTTGCAACTCTTAAGGGGTGGGCTTGCGGCTGTCACCCAATTGGCTGACCGGCACCGTCTCCTTGAATGTGTGGGTGATGTAGGGGAACGGGATTTCGATACCCGCTTCATCGAGCGCGGCCTTGATGGCGCGAACCACCTTGTCCTTGCTTTCCCACCCGTCACGGGGGGTGGCACCCGCCCACCAGCGAACCAGGAAATCGACCGAGCTTGAATTGAATTCCTGCGCGAAAATATCGATCCCCTTGCTCGCGAGCACCTCTCCCACGCTTTCGACCGCCCGATGGATCACGGTTGCCGCATGGTCGAGATTGGTATCGTAGGAGACGCCGACCACGACTTCGTGGCGCCGCTGTTCGACGTCGGTCAGGATTTCGACCGGGTTCTTGAACAGGATGGAGTTGGGCACGACGGTCAATTCGCCCGAAAGCTTGCGCACATGCGTCTCGCGCAGGGTGATATGTTCGACCTTCCCGGTGATGCCTTCGCATTCGATCACGTCGCCGATCTGCATTTTTTCGCGCAGCATGATGAGGATGCCGGCGAAGAAATTTTCGAAGATATCCTGGAAGGCGAAGCCGATCGCGACTGCACCGATGCCCAGGCCCGCCAGCAAGCTGGCCGGCGTGAGATCGGGCATGATCACCACTGCTGCGATGAATAGCCCGAGCACCCAGATGGAAAGCCGCACGACAGTGTCGACAAGGTTCTTCAGGCTCGAACGAATCTCGGTCCGCCCGACGAGCATGTCGGAGATGCGCACTGCGAAACGCGCGACGATCCACGTCAGCAAAATGATGAAGAGCGCGATGGCCATGCTGGGCAGGCTTTCGATCAGGCCCTCGCCCATGTCCTGCAGCTGGCCGCGCAGCGTATCGATGTAATTCACTAAAGGCTCCCTTTGCGGCACAACGCTATGCACCGCTGCGGGTTCCAAATTGGCAGAAATACGCGGTTAGCGAGGGTTAACCCTGACCGTGTTCCTGGCGGGCGATCTCATGCAGCCAGTCGGCATGGCGCGGAGCCTTCTTGGTCTGGCTCCACTCGTCGAGCATCATCGGGGCCACGCGCTTCAATTCGGCATATTGCTCGTCGGTCCCGATATCGGTCGCCAATTCGACACGATGGCCATTGGGGTCGAAGAAGTAGATCGACTTGAAGATGCCATGGTGGGTCGGCCCGAGAACGTCGATGCCGAGGCTTTCGACATGCTTCTTGGCGGCGAGGAGTTCTTCTTCGCTCCCCACCTTGAAGGCGAGGTGCTGGACCCAGGCCGGCGTATTCTCGTCACGGCCCATGTCCTTCTGGTTCGGGAGTTCGAAGAAGGCGAGGATGTTGCCGTTACCCGCGTCGAGGAAGACGTGCATGTAAGGGTCGTATTCCCCGGTTGAGGGGACATGGTCCTCTGCAAAGGCAGTGGTGTATTCCATGCCCAGCACCTTGCCGTACCACTCGACGGTCTCTTTCGCGTCCTTGCAGCGATAGGCTGCGTGGTGGACTCCGCCGAGCTTTACGGGGTGAGATCCTTGATCGGTCATATCAACTCCCTTCGCGCGGATTACTGGGCAGGCTCGGATTCAACCGACTTCGCTTCTTCCACGCTCAGTACGCCGCGCTTGATCTGGTCGCGCTCCATACTTTCAAACAGGGCCTTGAAGTTGCCTTCGCCGAAGCCTTCGTCGCCCTTGCGCTGGATGAATTCGAAGAACACAGGCCCGACCTGCGCTTCCGCGAAGATCTGGAGGAGGAGGCGAGGGGAGCCACCCTCGGTCGTGCCGTCTAGCAGGATGCCGCGCATCTTGAGTTCGTCCACCGGCTCGCCGTGGTTGGGAAGGCGTTCGTCGAGCATTTCGTAATAGGTTTCGGGCGGAGCCGTCATGAACGGCACGCCGAGTGCCTTCAGATTGTCCCAGGCCTTGACAAGATCGTCGCAGATGAGCGCAATGTGCTGGATGCCTTCACCGTTGAACTCCTTCAGGAATTCTTCGATCTGGCCCTTGCCGCCTTCGCCTTCCTCGTTGAGCGGGATGCGGATCTTGCCATCGGGTGCGGTCAGGGCCTTCGAGGTGAGGCCGGTATATTCGCCCTTGATGTCGAAGAAGCGAATCTCGCGGAAGTTGAACAGCGTCTCGTAATAGTCCGCCCAATAGGTCATGCGGCCGTTGTAGACGTTGTGGGTGAGGTGATCGATGATGTCGAACCCGGCACCTTCCGGAAATTTTTCGACACCGTCGAGATATTCGAAATCGATGTCGTAGATCGTCAGACCGTCTTCACCCTGTTCGGCATAGCGATCGATGAGATAGACGATCGCCCCGCCGATACCGCGAATGGCTGGAATGCGCAGTTCCATCGGTCCGGTATCGACGACGACCGGTTCTGCGCCGCGCTTGAGCAATTCTTCGTAGGCATGCTTCGCATTACGAACGCGGAAGCCCATGCCGCAGGCCGAGGGACCGTGTTCACGGGCGAAATACCAAGCTGCGCTGCGCGGTTCGTAATTGACGATGAGGTTGATCCCGCCCTGGCGCCACAGGTCCACGTCCTTCGAACGGTGCTTGGCGACGAGGGTAAAGCCCATCGCTTCGAAGACCGGTTCGACCACACCCTTGCTAGGTGCGCAAAATTCGACGAATTCGAATCCGTCGAGGCCAATCGGGTTTTCGAAAAGGTCGGGCATGGAGTTCCTCTGCTGGAAAGATAGTTTCAATAGAAACCAAATACGCGGGCTCATCGCGGATGTCAAGAATCGAACGGCCCGGACATGGCGAGAGTTCCTCCCCCGCATGAGCTTGCGATTATCCCTTGCACACAAGGGTTAACTGTGATTCTGTGGGCTTATGAGGCGGCGAAGCAGACTCGACGGGATCACCAAAAGACGAACGACGCAGAATGCGGCGCTCGCGGTGCTGCTCGTCTTCGGGGGACTGGCCATTGCCGGCCCCTCCGGCCTGCTCGCCTGGAGCGAGAACCTGCGCTTGCTCGACCAGCGGGAAGCGCAGCTCGAAGCCTTGCAGGAAGAGAAGGCGGCCCTCGAGAACAAGGTCGCGCTCCTCCATCCCGATCATGCCGACCCCGACATGGTAGGCGAGCTGTTGCGCAGCCAGCTCAACGTCGTGCACCCCGACGAGGTCGTGATCAAGATCGACGACTGACCGAGAGGCGGGCGGAACTCCGGCTTTTCCGTAAGGTTTTCGTATGCAGGGCACACACGCCGTTGCGCTTGGCCTGACCCTGTGCCTATAGGCGCGGCGAGAGAATTCCCGTTACGGAAAAGGGACGAAACGTTTTGGCCAAGGCCCCCAAGAAAAAGACGCCGCGCAGCCCGGCGGAAAACCTCGATTTCGCGCTCCACTCGCTTCAGGAAGAGCTCGAGAAGACCAAGCGTTACGACGCTTCGTCCGAACAGCTGCGCAGTTTCTACGAGCAGATGCTGCTTATCAGGCGTTTCGAGGAACGGGCGGGCCAGCTCTACGGCCTCGGCCTCATCGGTGGCTTCTGCCATCTCTATATCGGACAGGAAGCGGTTGCGGTGGGCCTGCAATCGGCGCTGACCGAAAAGCTCGACAGCGTGATCACCGGCTATCGCGACCATGGACACATGCTTGCCTACGGGATCGATCCCAAGGTGATCATGGCGGAGTTGACCGGTCGCGAAGCGGGCATTTCCAAGGGCAAGGGCGGGTCGATGCACATGTTCTCGACCGAGCACAAGTTCTACGGCGGCCACGGCATCGTCGGTGCGCAGGTCGCGCTTGGCGGCGGGCTAGCACTCGCGCATCAGTATAATGAAGACGGCGGCCTGTGCCTCGCCTATTTCGGTGATGGCGCGGCCAACCAGGGGCAGGTCTACGAGACGTTCAACATGGCTTCACTGTGGAAGCTTCCGATCGTCTTCGTGGTCGAGAACAACCAGTACGCGATGGGGACGGCCGTCGGTCGGTCGTCGGCCGAGACCGAATTCTATCGTCGCGGCACCGCCTTCCGCATCCCCGGCATGAAGGTGAACGGCATGGATGTACTCGAAGTACGCCAGGCCGCTGAAATCGCATTCCGGCACGTCCGCGAGGGCAGGGGCCCCGTCCTGATGGAATGCGAGACCTATCGCTATCGCGGCCACTCCATGTCCGATCCGGCGAAGTATCGTTCGCGCGAAGAGGTGCAGGACGTCAAGGAACACAAGGACCCCATCGAGGGCCTGAAGAAGATCCTGATCGAACAGGGCGAGAGCGAGGACGACTTGAAAGCCATCGACAAGGATATCCGCAAGCTGGTGAGCGAGGCGGCAGATTTCGCCGAAAACTCGCCCGAGCCGGAGGCATCCGAACTCTTCACCGATGTCCTGGTGGAGGAGTATTGAGCCATGGCTATCGAACTCAAGATGCCCGCCCTTTCGCCCACCATGGAGGAGGGCACGCTCGCGAAATGGCTGAAGCAGGAGGGCGATGCCATCGAGATCGGAGACATCATCGCCGAGATCGAGACCGACAAGGCGACGATGGAATTCGAAGCCGTCGATGAAGGCACGCTCGGCAAGATCCTCGTTGCCGAAGGTACCGAGAATGTCGCAGTCGGTACCGTCATCGCCATGCTGGCAGGTGAGGGCGAGGACGTATCCGATGCTGCGGCAGCCGCACCCGCAGATGACGTTCCCGGCGAAGGCAAGGATGTCGGCCGCCCCGAAAGCTCGGGCGAGGGCAGCGAAGCGGAAATCGCCAAGCCGGCCAAGAAGTCGGGCGTCAAGGACCCGGAAGTCCCCCACGGTACCAATATGGCGACCGTTTCGGTTCGCGAGGCCTTGCGCGACGCAATGGCCGAGGAAATGCGCCGGGACGAGCGCGTCTTCGTAATGGGCGAGGAAGTCGCCCAGTATCAGGGCGCCTACAAGGTCACTCAGGGGCTACTGGACGAGTTCGGGCCGAAGCGCGTCATCGATACGCCGATCACCGAATATGGCTTTGCCGGCATCGGGACGGGCGCGGCGATGGGCGGTCTTCGTCCGATCGTCGAATTCATGACATTCAACTTCGCCATGCAGGCGATCGACCATATCATCAATTCGGCCGCCAAGACCAATTACATGTCGGGCGGCCAGATGCGCTGCCCCGTGGTCTTCCGAGGCCCCAACGCCGCAGCGAGCCGCGTCGGCGCACAACATAGCCAGAACTATGGCCCGTGGTACGCCAGCGTGCCCGGCCTGATCGTGATTGCGCCCTACGATTCCTCGGATGCGAAGGGCCTGATGAAAGCCGCAATCCGTTGTGAGGACCCAGTTGTCTTCCTCGAGAACGAACTCGTCTACGGTCGCAGCTTCGAACTGCCCGAACTCGATGACCACGTATTGCCCATCGGCAAGGCACGCATTGTGCGCGAAGGTTCCGACGTAACGATCGTCGCCTATTCCATCGCCGTAGGCCTGGCGCTGGAGGCTGCAGAGGAACTGGCGGGTGAAGGCATCGATGCGGAAGTCATCGACCTGCGCACTTTGCGTCCGCTCGACAAGGAGACGGTACTCGAAAGCCTCAAGAAGACCAATCGCCTCGTCATTGCCGAAGAGGGGTGGCCGACCTGTTCGATAGCATCGGAAATCGTGGCCATCTGCATGGAAGAGGGATTCGATCACCTCGATGCACCGGTTACCCGTGTGTGCGACGAGGATGTGCCTTTGCCCTATGCTGCGAACCTCGAAAAACTGGCGCTCATCGACATGCCGCGGATCGTCAAGGCAGCGAAAAAGGTCTGTTACCGCGACTGAATCGAAATGGGGCCCGCAGTACGACCGCGAGCCCCGCAATTTCTTTCCGGATGCTAGCACTTTACTCGTCGATCACGAAAATCGGGCGAGAAAACTCCTGCTGCTTGCTGACGAAGTCGAAGAACGGCAGGACATCTGGCGGAGTGTACGTTAGATTGATCGTCTTTTCGTGCGTCCCGTGAATCCGCGCCGAGGCCACCGGCGTGATGGTCACACCAATGCTGTCGTTGAGCAGGTATGGAGAACTCTGGGCGATAGAGAGAGCCTTGGTCTGGATTTGGGTATCGGTCACCTCGTTCTGCTTCATATACTCGACCACCGCCCACCGAGCGGTATCCGAGGCAACGCCGCGCAGCGAGTTATAGGCCTGCATGCTGATCCCAATCTGGATCAGGCCGAAGAACATGCCGAAAACGATCGGGGCGAGTAGGGCGAATTCGACGATGGTCGATCCGCTTTCATCCTCGCGCAAATGTCGGATGCCGAGTTTCTTCATGAGATCTGAATCCGCCGGATGATGTCGTAAGAGACGGTCCCGCCGATACCGAACTCGGTCCAAATCGGCCTATATCCATCCAATACGTTCAGATGAACGAATTCCGAGATAACTGCGCCAGTCGGGCAATCCGTGACATCGAGCGTCAACGATGCGTCGGCATTGCAGCGATAGCGTTTCTGCAATCGTACCTTGTCGGCCGCAAGACCGGTCGATGCCTCAATGATCAATTCGAGTTCGTCGAGATCGTCCTGGTCCTCGGGTAGCGAAGCGAGCACGATTGCTGCAGCTTCCGCCACGGCACTTTGCAGTTCGTTTTCGCGGGCGATGATCTGGCTCGCTTCAAAGCCGCCTAGGGCCATCAACACGAGTACAGGAAGCACGATCGCCGTTTCGACGACGACCGAACCCTCTTCGTTGCGCCGGATCTTTGCAAATTTTGAAAGCTTGCCGATCATAGAACCAACCTCACTCGCGTACTGCCCTCACCGACGAC
>CAYOWF010000037.1:0-12748 GCA_964407585.1 uncultured Qipengyuania sp. | reverse complement strand
CGTATTCCACCGTCTCGGTAGTGAAACCGATCCACGAGAACAGGCCCTTGTTGAAACGGGTGTGCTCGGTCATCTGTTTGAGCACTTCGATCGCATCGCGGTCGAGAAGGCGGAAATCGCCCACGTCGTCGGCTATGGCGTGGTCCGCCACCATGTTGATCGTGCGATAGAACAGGCGCGAGGTGCTGCGCTTGAAGAAGGTATCGGCGCTCCGGTCGCAGCGGCGGGCGTTGACGACCTTCGCGCCGCCGAGCCATTTCTCGACCATCGGGCGGATGACTTCGGGAGGGTCCTGCAAGTCCACGTCCATCGGGATGGCGGCATCCCCCGATGCCGCATCGAGACCGGCGCTGAGCGCGGCTTCCTTGCCGAAATTGCGCGACAGCGTGATCAGTTTGACGCGCGCATCGCCCTTGCGAAGCGTGCGCACGACGGTGGAAGTGCCGTCGGTGCTGCCATCGTCGACGAAAATGATTTCGAGGCGCGGCGGGGTCTGCTGCCCGGGCCAGGCGGCGGCCATTGCCTCGTCCACCGCAAGGATGAATGCGCGAATGCCGTCCGCCTCGTTGAAAACGGGCACGACCAGCGACAGGAGCACATGCCCCAGATTGCCCGCATCCTGTTGAAAGGCCTGATTTTCCAGCACGATGTGCATTACCCCTGAACTTCTGTTCGTCCGCCGGGTACCAGTCTATCGGCTCAAACCGTTAATTTAGTCTTTACCATGTCTGGCAAAATCTGCGCCTTGCATTGAAGGTCGCGGGCAGCATGGGTTTCCAATGCCGGGACACAAGGACTCACTCTCCGGACGCTGGCTTGCGGCGCCAAACCGCATAACCCTCGCCCACCAGCCCCACCTGCTCGTAATCCGCCCAGGCATCGGCGAACCGCGCGTCTTCCTTCTGGAAGGCGATATAGTCGAAGGGCTCACCGTGGAAATAGCTCTTGTCCTCACGTTCATCGACGAAGACCACATCGGGACGATAGGACAGCAGATCTTCGGTATTCGCAGTGCGGATATCGTCGAGGATTTCGACCAGCTCGCCACAATAGTCCTCGTCCATCGGGCATTCGCTTCCGTGCAGATCGATCCACGCGCCCGGGATCGTCCATTGCGCGGGATAACGCCCGGCCCATTGGCCCTGCACCGCATTGACGAAGGGGAAGGCGGCCGAGACGTTGGTCGAATAGACCATGATCGTTTCTCCCGGACCCTCTACATGCGGGGCGAAGGCATCGAGCGTCCGCGACCGGTAGGGCCCGGCGATCAGTTGGGCGCCAAGCGTGATCAATACCATGGCGACAACTGCCGCCTGCGGAACCGGTTTGCGTCCTTCGAACAAGCGCTTTTCACGGGCCACCCAGACGCTGCCCGCAAGGAGGAAGTAGAGCATCGGGATCAGCTGGTAGTTCCATCCCTTGAACTGGATCAGATAGCTGGCGAGAGATGCCAAGACCGCAGCTGCAAACCGGCGACTGGCCCGATCTTCGGGGATCCCGCCGAGCGTAAAAATATACAGGAATATGACGACAGCGAAGATCTCGCCGCGCAAGAGAACGCCGGAAGCCGAAAAACCGAATGCCCAGTAAACCCGCTGCGCCACGGTCAGGATGTCGGAGAAAAACTCCGGATGCACCATCACGGTGAATGCCGCATAGCCGAGCAGGCCGAGGGCGAGCCCGACATTCTCGGCAGAAAACGCTCGGACGAGCAGCAAGCGCACCGGTCCGACAAGAACCAGCGCCGCAGGAATCAGCAAGAAATAGGGCTTGAGTGCCAGACCGAGCGTGGCGATGAGACCGAGCAGGAACCGCTCCGTCCTGCCGATACCGACCCGCTCGCCACCCAGGATCACATAGCAGAAATACGGCAGCGCGAAGACGAACAGCAGGTGCTCGCGCTGGGCGAATTCGCCGATAGGCAGCACAAACAGTCCCGCAAGTGCGGGCAGCAAGATTGCAAGCGCAGCGCCCTTGTCGAGGTTCGATTGGCGGAGCAGCCGAACCAGCCACAAGCCCGACAGTGCGCACAGCGCACTTACCTGCAAGACATAGGCAACCGTATCGCCAAGGCCCGTCGCGTCGGCGAAGAGAAGCGCAGGCGCTGTGAGGTAGAAATTCAGCGGAGGATTGACCTCCATGATGTCGACGTAGAGCCGTTGTCCCTCGAGGAACTTGCGCGTCGCAATGAGGTACCAGCTGTCGTCGTGACTCAACCAGAAACGGCTGTAGAATGCCGCGCCAAGAAGGCCGAGTATCACCGGAAGGGCGTAGAAACTTCGCGACAAAGGCGAAGTGTGTTCAAGGCGGGTGTCTGGAGATTCCATGGAACAATCGGGTGGGTCTTCGGGGTACCTGAAGCTATGGGTAATCGAACCTTGGTAACGGCGGAATAGGCCGGCGCGGTTCATCCCCGACCGTCCGATCAGACTAGCGGCGCATGATTAACAAAGCGGTGCCGACAGCTCGACAATCGCCGCCACCCCCTGATAGGCGCAGCGCATGAATCGACCGAAAATCCTGTTCGTCTGCCTCGGCAATATCTGCCGTTCACCCCTTGCCGAAGCGGCGTTTCGTCATGCGGCGGAGCAGGCGGGCCTCGACGTCGAAGTCGATAGCGCAGGCACGGCGGATTACCACGTGGGTGAAAGACCCGACCCGCGCAGCGTGGACGAAGCGCGCAAGCACGGCATCGACATCACGCATTATCGCGGGCGGCAGCTGGGCGCACGCGACTTCCACGAATTCGACTACATCCTGGGAATGGATGCATCGAACATGGCCAATATCGCGCGGGTCGATCCAGGCGGCACGAAGGCGAAGGTCGCCATGCTCCTCGATCTCGTCCCCGGACAGGAAGGGCGCGAAGTGGCCGATCCGTGGTACGGCGGACCCGAGGGCTTCTCGATTACCTGGGACGAGGTTTCGGCGGGTGCCGGCGCGCTGGTCGCCGTCCTGATCGATGAGCATAGCTGAAGCGACGATCGAACGGCTGGCAGGGGCGCCAGTCGTGCGCCAGCGGCGCTTCCCCGGCGGCGATATTTCGGGAGCCAGCGAAGTGACGCTGGCCGACGGGCGGACGGTCGTCGCCAAGCAGGGGCCGGTGGTCGATGCCGAAGGGCGGATGCTGGAGGCGATGGGCCGCAGCGCCGCACCGGTTCCGCGCGTGCTCGGCTGTAAAGGCGACGTCCTCGTCATCGAACATCTGCCCGATGACGGCGGCTGGTCGGGTTCGACCTGGAGCAGCCTTGCCGAAGCGCTCGATGCGCTCCACGCCGAACCATCGGATACTTATGGCTGGGACGAGGACTACGCGCTTCGCCAGGTGCGTGTCGAGAACGCGCGGAAGGACGGCTGGGTGGCGTTCTGGGCGGAAAACCGCCTGCTCTGCCACGTCCCCCACCTTCCTCCTGACCTCGCCCGCCGCGTGGAGACGCTCGCCGGCAGGTTGGGCGAGATCCTCCCCGACAGCCCCCGGCCCTCGCTCCTCCATGGCGATCTATGGGGCGGCAATATCCTGGTCGACGGGGGCAAGGTGAGCGGGCTCATCGACCCCTGCGCCTTTTATGGCGACCGCGAAGTGGATGCGGCCACGCTGACGGTGTTCGACGCCCCGCCGCGGAGTTTCTTCGACGCGCTCGATTTCGAGGCGGGATGGCAAGGTCGCCAACCGGCCTATCGCTTGTGGATGTGGCTGGTGCACGTCCGCCTGTTCGGCAGCGGCTATGCATCTGCGGTGGACCGCGATCTCGCCGCGCTGAGTTTCTAGCCCCCGCGCAGCGTCTTCACCCCGAAATCGCGTTCGAAGAGGTACAGCAGGATGCGCGCCGCTTCGCCGCGATCGCCTTCGAGGCCGCCGTCGCGCTCCATCAGCAGGCGTGCATCGTCATGTGCCTTGGGCAGCAGTTCGGTGATCTGTTCGAAGCTGGCGACGCTGAAGGGCGTATCTCCCGATTGCCGAGTGCCGAGCAGCTCGCCCCCGCCGCGAAGCTTGAGGTCTTCCTCGGCAAGCAGGAACCCGTCCTGGCTCTCGCGCATCAGGGCGAGGCGCTTCTGCGCGGTTTCGGACAAGGTTTCGCCATGAAGCAGGACGCAGAAGCTCTTTTCCGAGCCGCGCCCCACCCTGCCCCGCAGCTGGTGGAGCTGCGCAAGACCGAACCGCTCGGCCTGTTCGATGACCATCAGCGTGGCATTGGGCACGTCGACGCCGACTTCGATCACGGTGGTCGCCACCAGCAATCGCGCTTCGCCGCGCACGAACCGGTCCATCGCGGCGTCCTTCATCTCGGGCGCAAGCTGGCCGTGGACCATCACCACATCGTCGCCGAACCGCTCCTTCAGCGCCGCGTAACGGGCCTCCGCGGCGGCGATTTCCTCGGGCCCGTCCATTTCGCGCACCATCGGGCACACCCAGAAGGCCTGCCGCCCTTCGGCGAATTGCGCGGCGAGCCGTTCTACCAGGGCCGGGATCCGGTCCTGCCCCATTACAACCGTATCGATCGCTTGCCGCCCGGGCGGCAATTCGTCGAGTTTGCTTACGTCGAGCTCGCCATATTGCGCGAGGGTCAGCGTGCGCGGAATGGGCGTGGCGGTCATGGCAAGGACATGCGGCGCGCGCTTGCCCTTGCTCGCCAGCATCAGCCTTTGGCCGACACCGAAGCGGTGCTGTTCGTCGATCACGACCATGGCGAGATTCCGGTAAGCGACCTTGTCCTGGAAGATCGCATGCGTGCCGACGACGATGTCGATGCTGCCGTCGAGCAGTCCCATCAGGGTCGCCTCCCTGGCCTTGCCCTTGTCGCGGCCGGTCAGCAGCACGACCTCGGCCCCGGTCGGTTCGGCCATGCGGCGCAGGCTTTCGTAATGCTGCCGGGCGAGGATTTCGGTCGGAGCGAGCAACGCGGCCTGCGCCCCTGCCTCGACTGCAATCAGCATCGCTTCGAGCGCAACCACGGTCTTGCCCGCGCCCACATCGCCCTGGAGCAGGCGGAGCATGGGGGATTCCTGCGCCATGTCGCCTTCGATTTCGGCAATCGAGCGCTTCTGCGCGCCGGTCAGCGGGAACGGCAGGTCGAGCTTGCCGCGATAGCTGCCATCGCCCTTGAGGGGCTGGCCCTTGCGCTTGCGGTTGTCCGCCCGCACCAGCATCAGCGCCAGCGAATTGGCCAGCAGTTCGTCATAGGCGAGCCGGTCGCGCGCGGATTTGTGTTCGCCTTTGTGCGCCAGATGCAGCGCGTCGAGCCAATCGGGCCA
This sequence comes from uncultured Qipengyuania sp., assembly GCA_964407585.1. Classification (GTDB taxonomy): domain Bacteria; phylum Pseudomonadota; class Alphaproteobacteria; order Sphingomonadales; family Sphingomonadaceae; genus Qipengyuania. The sequence goes on along the minus strand of CAYOWF010000037.1, from coordinate 7,495 downwards.
GCCGGTCTTCTCGAACTGCCTGGGCTCGATCCATTCGGGAAGGTGCGGGAGCTTCGCCAGCGCCTGCTCCACCAGGCCAGCCACGCGCGGCTGGGTCAGCCCTTCGGACAGGCGATAGACAGGCTCGCACAGCCGCTGCAGCGTATCGCCGCCTTCTTCCACCACATGGTCGGGATGGACGATCTGCAGCATGTCGCCATAGCGTTCGAGCTTGCCCGCCACCCAGCGCGTCTCGCCGACGGGCAACTGCTTCTTCGCCGTATAGGAAGCTCGCCCGAAATAGGTCAGCGCAATGACGTTGCCCACGGCATCCTGCGCCAGCACGCGATAGGGCGCGCGGGCCGAACGGCCGCCGCGATGCTCGGTCACGGTGAGCTTCAGGACGATGTTCTCGCCCTCGCCCGCTTCGTCGACATTGTCCACCGCACGGCGCGTCACGAAACGTTCGGGCAGGTGGTAGGCGATATCCCTGATGCGCGTCAGCCCGAGCCGGTCGAGCGGCTTCTTCAGCTTCGGGCCCACCCCGTCGAGCGTCTCGGTTTCGGCAAACAGGGGGTTGAGGACATCGGGACGCATGGCTGCGATCCTCCTAACGCGAAGCCGCGAAAATGCGAAGCTTCACCAAGGCTTGCCATCCCCGAAAAATTGGCCTCTATTGCGGCTCAAGGCGGGGGCTCCCTTGTTGGGAGACCACACAGCCAATCTCTTCGGGACGCTTGGGTCGTGCACCTGACCTCTGGGGGAGATTACCATGCTCAAGAAATTCGCCATCGGCTTCGCTGCAGCTTCGCTTGCCTTCGCGCCACCTGCCATCGCGCAGGAGGAGGAAGAAGCCCGGACCACCTATCGCATCGAATATATCAAGTTCGCCCCCGGCGGCGCCGAAAAGTGGAACGAGGCGATGACCGAATATGTGAATCCGGCGCGCGCGGAACTCGGCTTTCCCGAGCAGGAAGTCCACTGGCTGATGGCCGGGGAATGGGAAATCATGATCATCCAGGAAATGCCCGGCGGTCTCGCCATGCTGGACCGGCACGTCGGCAATCGCTTCGATGCCTTGAACGAGAATATCATGGCGCGGATCGGTTCGGAGGAAAAAGCCACCGCCATGCGCAAGGAAATCGACGGCATGATCACGGGGACGCTGGTGACCTACAGCCACACCCATCCGTGATCGCCAGCCCCTTGAATGAAGGGGCATGATAGGACACATGGGCGCCTTCCGACCATCAGAAGGCGCCCATTCCTTGCCCGAAATGCTGACCACCGAAGGACGTTTCGCCCGCTGCAAGTTCCGCAGCTGGCATCGCGGCACGCGCGAAGCCGATTACATGATCGGCGGATTCTTCGATCGTTACCACAAGGACTGGGGCGAGGAAGAACTCGCCTGGTTCGAAGCGCTGCTGGAAGAGGACGATGTCGATATCATGGCCTGGGCGCTGAAAACGCAGCCCACTCCCCCGCGCTTCCAGGGCGCGCTGATCGAGAAGATGCAAAACCTCGATTACGTCGACATCCCCCGTTGACGGGAACACGGGGGACGCTACGGCGCTGACCCCATAATGCCCGACCTTTCCCGCATCCTGAAAGCCGACCGCCAACTGACGCTGGCGCAGGTCGCGCGCGGCGCACAGCCGCTGGTCATGGCGGACCTTGCTCGCGCCGGTAAGGGGCGCGCCGTCTTCATCGCACCAGACGATGCTGCCATGCGCGGCGTTGCGGAGGCGGCACAGTTCTTTGCGCCCGAACTGGAAGTCATCGAATTCCCCGCATGGGATTCGCTGCCCTACGACCGCGCCAGCCCGGCACTTACGGTCAGCGCCAGACGTCTTGCCGCGCTGCATCGCCTGCAGACCGGCAAGGCCGGCGCGCAGCTGGTGGTCACCACCGCCAATGCCGTACTTCAGCGCGTGCTCACCCCCTTCCGCATCCGCGAGAGCGTGCGCGAGTTCAAACCGGGCACCGAGATCGGCCGCGAAAGCCTTTCGCTCTTGCTGCAGAAGCAGGGCTACAGCCGCACCGATACGGTCATCGACAAGGGCGAATACGCCATCCGCGGCTCGATCGTCGATGTCTTCCCCTCGGGTCTCGACGAGGCCCTGAGGCTCGATTTCTTCGGCGACGAGCTCGAAAGCCTGCGCAGCTTCGATCCGAATACGCAGATGAGCACCGGGCGGCTCGCCAACCACTTGCTGTTGCCCGCCAGCGAAGCCCTGCTCGACGAAGACAGCATCAAGCGCTTCCGCAGCCGGTACCGCGAAATGTTCGGGGCCAATGCCACCCAGGACCCGCTTTACGAAGCGGTGAGCGAAGGACGCCGGCTGGCAGGGATGGAGCACTGGCTGCCGCTGTTCGAGGAACGGCTGGTGACGCTGTTCGACCATCTCGACGATTCCGATACCGTCGTTATCGACAACGCCAGCCTCGCGGCGGCGGACGAACGGATCAGGGACGTCGCCGACTATTTCGAACAGCGCACGGCGGCCAGCGGGCAGGCCAAGGGCAGTTATCGCCCGCTCGAACCCGACGCGCTTTACCTGACCGAAGGCGAATTCAAGGCGGCGCTGGACGATTGCCCCGCGCATCGCGCGACGGCGTTCGACGAGCCGGAAAGCGACAACGTGATCGACTTCGGCTTCAGATCGGGTCGCGACTTCGCCCCCGAACGTGCTCGCGGCGACAATGTCTATCCGGTGCTGGCCGAGCATCTGAAAGCGCTTGGCAGGGCGGGCAAACGACCGATGCTCGCCGCCTATTCGACCGGCAGCCGCTCGCGCATCGCCTCGATCCTGTCCGAAGCGGGCACGCCCGTGCAACTGGCCGACAGCTGGCAGGAAGCTCTGGGCCTCTCGGCCAAGGGCAAACCTGCAGCCATGGTCCTGCCGCTCGAAGCGAGCTTCGCGAACGAAGAGATGGAACTGCTGACCGAGCAGGACATCCTCGGCGACCGGCTCGTGCGCCGCAAGAAGAAGCGCAAGGATGCCGACGCCTTCCTTGCCGAACTGCAGGCGCTCAGCGTGGGCGATCTCATCGTCCATACCGAGCACGGCATCGGGAAGTATCTCGGGCTCGAACCGGTCACGGTGGGCAAGTCGAAGCACGACTGCGTCCAGCTCGAATACAAGGGCGGCGACAAGCTGTTCATCCCGGTCGAGAATATCGACGTGCTCAGCCGCTACGGGTCTTCCGAAGAGGCGGTCATGCTCGATCGCCTCGGCGGCGAAGCCTGGCAAAAGCGCCGCGCACGATTGAAGGAACGCATTCGCGAAATCGCGGGCGAACTCATGCAGGTCGCCGCCCAGCGCGCACTCAAGAAGGCACCCGTGCTCGAAGTGGACGAGCCGACCTACAACCAGTTCCTCGACCGTTTCCAGTACGAGGAAACCGACGACCAGGAACGCGCGATCGAGGACGTCCTGCGCGACCTCGAAAGCGGCAAGCCGATGGATCGGCTGGTGTGCGGCGATGTCGGCTTCGGCAAGACCGAAGTCGCCCTGCGCGCAGCCTTCGTCGCGGCAATGAACGGCGAACAGGTCGCCGTGGTCGCCCCCACCACCCTGCTCGCGCGCCAGCATTTCGAAAACTTCTCCGCGCGCTTTGCGGGATTCCCGCTGAAGATCGGTCGCCTCTCCCGCCTCGTCGGGTCGAAGGAAATGAAGGAGACGCGCGCAGGGCTGACCAGGGGCGACGTCGATATCGTGGTCGGCACCCATGCGATCCTGTCGAAGCAGACCGAGTTCAAGAACCTCGGCCTCGTGATCGTCGACGAGGAACAGCGTTTCGGCGTGACCCACAAGGAGAAGCTCAAGCAGCTTCGGGCCGACGTGCACATGCTGACCCTCACCGCCACGCCCATCCCGCGCACGCTGCAGATGGCGATGACGGGACTGCGCGAATTGACGACGATCCAGACCCCGCCGGTCGATCGCCTCGCCGTGCGCACCTACGTCATGGAATGGGACGATATGGTGATGCGCGAAGCGCTGCTGCGCGAACACCATCGCGGTGGGCAGAGCTTCATCGTCGTGCCGCGCATTTCGGACATGGAAGCGATTTCCGACTGGCTGCACGAGAATGTGCCAGAAGTGAAGTTCGTGCCCGCCCACGGCCAGATGAGCGCGGGCGAAATCGAAGAGCGCATGAGCGCCTTCTACGAAGGCAAGTACGACGTTCTGCTGGCGACCACCATCGTCGAGAGCGGGCTCGACCTGCCGAGCGCCAACACGATCATCATCCACCGCGCGGATATCTTCGGCCTCGCCCAGCTTTATCAGCTGCGCGGGCGGGTCGGTCGCTCCAAGCTGCGCGCCTATGCCTATCTCACCTACGAGAAGGACGTTGCCCTGTCCGAAGTGGCCGAAAAGCGGCTCAAGGTGCTGGGCGATCTCGACAGTCTCGGCGCGGGCTTCCAGCTGGCCAGCCACGATCTCGACATCCGCGGCGCCGGCAATCTGCTGGGCGACGAGCAATCGGGGCATATCCGCGAAGTCGGCTTCGAACTCTACCAGTCGATGCTCGAAGATGCGATCCTGGCCGCCAAGGCCGGCGAGTTGGGCCTCGAGGCGAAGCGCGAGACGGTAAGCCCGCAGATCACCGTCGATGCGCCGATCATGATCCCCGAAGACTACGTCCCCGATCTCGCCGTGCGCATGGCGCTCTATCGCCGTCTCAACGATGCGGAAAACATGGGCGAAATCGAAGCGCTTGCGGCGGAAATGATCGACCGCTTCGGACCGCTGCCGTCCGCCACCGAAAACCTGGTACGCCTTATCCAGATCAAGCTGCAGGCGATCGAGGCGAATATTGCCAAGATCGACGTCGGCGCGGCGGGCACGCTGGTCACCTTCCATCGGGACGACTTTCCCGACGGCCCCGGCCTCGTCGCCTATGTCGACCGGTTGCAGGGCACGGCCAAGCTGCGCCCCGACATGAAGCTCGTCATCAGCCGCGCATGGAGCTCGCCCGAAAGTCGCCTCAATGGGCTCTTCCAGCTAACGAAAGGTCTTTCGGGTATCGTGCGGAAAGCGAAGAAGCGCGAAAAGGCCGACGCCTAGCGCATCGCCACGTTGAGAAAGGCGTGCGGCGCCATCGGTTCGGCGCGCAGGAACCCCTGGTAGTATTCGCAGTCCTCAGCGGCCACGAAATCGCGCTGCGCTTCGGTCTCGATCCCCTCGACGATGACGCGAAGTTCGAGCGCCATCGCCATCCCCATGATAGCGCGGAACACCGCCCGGTCGCGCTCGTCCTCGAGTACGCCTTCGACCATCGAGCGGTCGAGCTTGATGCAATCGATCGGCAGAACCTTGAGATAGCGGAAATTGCAGAAGCCTGCGCCGAAATCGTCGAGCGCGACCTGCGCGTCGAGCACCTTCAGCTGCTGCAGCACGCTGCCGACCCGATCCAGGTCCGCAAGCAGGACCTGCTCGGTGATTTCGAGCGTCGTGCGAGACAGCGGGAAGCCGACGCGATCGGCCAGCCGCGCGAACTCGATCGCGAAGTTCTCCACTGCGAGGTCTGCGGGCGTGATGTTGATCGACAGGCGCAGATGGTCGGGCCAGCGCCGGGCCTCTTCCATGGCGCGCATGGCGATATGCCGCGAAAGATGGGCGGTGTGGTCGGCGCGTTCGGCAATCTGGAATAGCGATCCGGCGCCGATCGACCCGACGATGGGATGGTGCCAGCGCGCCAGCGCTTCGGCCCCGATCAGCCGATCGTCGACCAGCGAATATTGCGGCTGGAACAGGATCTCGATTTCCTGCCGGTCGATTGCGGCAAGCAAATCGCTTTCCAGCTGGATGTTCGACCGGGGCGACTTGTCGACTTCCCCGCTCGACCAGTCGATCCGCCGGCTCGGCAATTGCCGCATCCGGAAAGTCACCTCGGAAAGGCGATCGAGCATCGTGTCGATATCGTCGTGCTCGCCCGCGCTCATCAGGGCGATGCGAGGGGACAGCCGCAGGTTGATGCCGCCGACCGGATCGGCGATCGGGGCGGCAAGCGCGTCGGCAAGCGCTTCGGCCAGCCACTGCCAGCGCTCGCTCGAGCTCTCGGCACGCGAAACCAGCATGAACGTCCCGCCGGAAATGCGGGCGGCAAGCCAGGGGTGGCTCTCCAACTCGTCATTGGCGAAATGGCGGATCCGGTGAGCAACTTCGACCAGAGCGCCATCGCCGGCCGTTTCACCAAATGCAACGTTGACCGTATCGATCCTGCCAAGCGTGATCATCATGGCATGGATCGGGCAAGTACCCGCAGATTCGGGCCAATTTTCCGACCACGACGACACGGTCGCACGCAATTGAGGCAGGTCCCCCAATCCCGTTAGTGCGTCCTGTGAAGTGCGAATCATATCCATGGGCACCGTTGCCATTTGTGCACCCTAACATTGCTTTACAGTTTATTAGGTATAAAATCGACATTGTTGCCAAATGGGACGCCAATCCATAGGAATGCGGTCAGCGGCACCGATTTCGGGGTGCCTGGCTTCAGGGATGCAAAATGGCGGAATTCGAGCGACTTGCACTACTCGTCTCCGATTCCGAACGGGCGCAGCAGGCTGCGGAAAAAATATTCAGGCCGCTCGCCGATTGGGTGGCCGTCGAGGATGCCGATGCCGTGGTCGTCATCGGTGGCGACGGTTTCATGCTCCAGAGCCTGCATACGATGCTCGACGACGGCCATATCCTGCCCGCCTATGGGGTCAATCTCGGCACGGTCGGCTTCCTGATGAACAAGAACCGCCTGCCCGACAAATTGCTCGGCCGGATCGCGCGGGCCAAGCCGCATACGATCACGCCGCTGTCGATGGAAGCCGTCACCATCGAGGGCGAGCGGCATCGTTTCTGCGCCATCAACGAAGTCTCGCTGCTGCGTGAAACGCGCCAGACCGCGAAGATCGAAGTCGCGGTGGACGACAAGGTCCGTATCAAGGAGCTCGTGTGCGATGGCGTGCTGCTGTCCACGCCGGCCGGATCGACCGCCTACAACCTCTCGGCAGACGGCCCTATTCTGCCGCTCGATTCCCAGCTGCTCGCGCTTACGCCCATCTCGGCCTTCCGCCCGCGCCGCTGGAAGGGAGCAATCCTGCCCGATCGCAGCCGTGTGAGCTTTCGCGTGATGGAGCCGGAGAAGCGCCCCGTCCTGGCCGTCGCAGACCAGCGCGAGATCCGCAATATCGCCGAAGTGCAGCTTGAGATTGCGCCGGAGAACGAGCTGACCCTGCTGTTCGATCCCGGTCACGCGCTCGACGAACGCATCGTTTCGGAACAGTTCGTGGTGTGATTGCAACGGTGTTGCGACGACCACCCAAATTTTTCCAAAACCCGGCTTGCAAAACCCGAATCACGTCCATATACGCGCGGCCTGCCTTCGGGTTGCTCCCCGATAGCTCAGCGGTAGAGTAGGTGACTGTTAATCACTTGGTCGTTGGTTCGAATCCAACTCGGGGAGCCATTTTCCTTACATCGCCAGCACCAGCCGCGCGCCGACCCATGCG
>CAYOWF010000036.1:0-12981 GCA_964407585.1 uncultured Qipengyuania sp. | reverse complement strand
AAGCTGCTGCTCAACATGATGCCGCGCTCGGTCTACGAGGAATACAAGACCTTCGGCGTGGTCACTCCGCGCACCTATGAGGACGTCGCGGTGCTGTGCCTCGACTTTTCCGATTTCTCCCGCACGGTCGAGGCGCAGGACCCGGGCGTCATCGTCAGCGAGTTGAACGACATCTACACATCATTCGACCGGATCGGCGACCAGTTCGGCTGCGAACGCATCAAGACCGTGGGCGATGTCTACATCACCGTGGCCGGGATGCCCGATCCTTCGGAGCGTTCGGTTCAATCGGTATCCGATGCCGCCGTGCGCTTCGTCCGCTACCTCGAAAATCGCAACCGCAGTCACCCGATCGACTGGAATTGCCGGATAGGCCTGGCATCGGGTTCGGTGATCGGATCGGTCGTGGGGGTACAGAAATACATCTACGACGTCTTCGGACCGGCTGTGGCCGATGCCATGCGCCTGCGCGAAGCGGCGGGGGCGATGGAAATCGTCGCCAGCGCCGGCTTTGCGGAGAAATTCGGCGAGGCGCACGAAACGGTGGACGCCGGGACCGGGGCGCTGTCCGACGGCAGCCCGGTCGAGCTGGTCAAGCTGTTGCCGGACAATGGCAGCATGAGCCACTGACATGAGCGCGCCTGCCGCATCTCCGCCCGCTGCCGACCGGCAGGGCCAGGCGGAGGTATTCCGCGAATTGCTCGATTCCTTCTGGCTCGGCGTTGCGCTGTTCGATGAAGACGCGCGGATGTTCTACAGCAACCATGCGATCGCCCAGCTCAATCCTGCGCTGGACGATCTGTTCGTGCCCGGACTCGAATGGGACCGGCTCCTCATCGAATGGGTCGCACGCGGCGTTATCGACCGGGCCGCGCAGAACCGCCTGCGCCAGTTCGAGCGAATGCTGACCGATCGCAATCTCGCCAGCGAGAAGGCGGTCATAGAAATGCGCGGGATCGGCCTTCACGAAATCCTGCTGGTCGCGACTTCGAACGGGGGATTCGCGCTGTCCCAGCGCGACGTGACGCGCCGGGAAATGGCCAACGACCAGGACCAGGAAGCCGATGCCATCCTGCGCCAGGTCATGGAAGCCTGCCCCGCCAACCTCGTCATGTCGCGGATGGACGACGGTCAGATCATCTACCGCTCTCCAGCCGCACGCGAGGTTCTGGGCCCGGGCAAGAAGGTGTTCGAGCATTTCGCCAAGCGTTCCGACCTCGCCGATTTCGTGACCGAGATCCTCCCGCAGGGACGGCTCGACGACGTGTCGATCCTGCTCAAGAATACCGATGGCGCGACCTTCCCCGCACTCGTGTCCTCGCGGCTGATCGAATATCGCGGCGAGGATGTGGCCGTGTCCTCGCTGGTCGACATCACCAAGGAAATCGAGATGCGCAAGATGCTCGCCGCCCAGCGCGAGCGCATCTTCGAAACCGAGAAACTCTCGGCGCTGGGCGAACTGCTCGCCGGAGTCGCCCACGAGCTCAACAACCCGCTGTCGGTCGTCGTCGGCCATGCGCTCATGCTGCGCGAGGAAACCGACGATCCGGAAATCATGAGGCGGGTCGAGCAGATCGAGAACGCCGCCGAGCGCTGCGCCAAGATCGTCAAGAGCTTCCTTGCCATGGCCCGCGAACAGCAGGTCGACAAGGAATTGCTCGTCCTGGCCGACTTGCTCGACGATGCCGTTCGCAGCCTGCGCGAGGGCGAACGCGAATTCACGGTCGAAGTGGCATGCAACCTGCCCGATAGCCTGCCGCCGCTGTCGGGCGATCCCTCGCAGCTGGAACAGGTCTTCACGAACCTGCTGCTCAACGCCCAGCAGGCGATCGAAAAAGCGGGCACCGGCGGCCGGATCGACATCGTCGCGCGGGCGGACGACAACCGCAAGCTGATGGTGATCGACATTTGCGACGACGGTCCGGGTATCCCGCCGCATGTCGGCAAGCGCGTGTTCGAGCCGCTATTCACCACCAAGGAAGTGGGGCAGGGCACTGGCATCGGACTGGCCTTCTGCCATCGCGTACTGACCGCACATGGCGGCTCGATCGAACTCATCCCCTCAGATTCCGGCGCCCACTTCCGGCTCCATCTTCCGATCGGCGATACGCGCGACGAAGTGGATGCCGCACCCGAGTCGACCCGGAACGGTTCGCACCAGGGCCGCGTCCTGGTGATAGACGACGAGCCCGACGTTGCCGCGCTGATCTCCGAAATCCTGCGCCGAGACGGCTATGAGGTCGACATGGTCCATTCGGGCGAAGACGGCCTGGAAGCGTGTGCCCGCGGCGAGTTCGACGCCATCCTCGTCGACATCAAGATGCCCGGCATCGGAGGGCAGGGATTTCTCGAACGCATTCGCGATGAACGCCCCGAACTGGTCGAGCGCATCGCCTTCGTCACCGGCAGCACGATGAGCCCGGAAACCCGCGGCTTCCTCGACAACAGCGGCTGCCGTTTCCTCGAAAAACCGGTCGCCCCCAAGGATGTGCGCGCGCTTGCGGCACAGATCGTGAAACGGAGCCGCCCGGATGGATGAGCAGTCCCTTATCTGCATTTGCGACGATGAAGAGCCCTTGCGCGCGATGCTGGCGGAATATTTGGAAAAGAACGGATTCCGGACCATCCAGGCGCAGGACGCAGGCAGCCTTCGCGAAGCGCTGGAAAGCGAGAATCCGGACGTCCTCCTGCTCGATATCAACATGCCGGGCGAAGACGGCCTGTCGATTCTGCGTTCGCTGCAGGGAGACGAACATGCTCCGCGCGTGATCATGCTGACCGCCGCGGGCGAAACGGTGGACCGGATCGTCGGCCTCGAAATGGGGGCGGACGACTATCTGGCGAAACCGGTAGACCTGCGCGAACTGGTAGCGCGTGTCCGGGCGGTCTTGCGCCGCGCGACCCGCAAGGAAGTGGAAGACCCGCAGGCCGCGCAGGGCAGGCTGCCCTTCGGCAAGGCCTGGCTAGATCTCGAAGCGGCCAAGCTCTTCGACGAGGATGGCAAGCCGGTCCCGCTGACCGCAATGGAATTCAACCTGCTCAAGCTGTTCGCGAAGAACCGCGGGCGCGTGCTCAACCGCGATCAGATCCTCGAAGGCGCTCACGATCGCGAATGGGACCCGTTCGACCGCAGCATCGACATCCGCATTTCGCGCATCCGCAAGAAGATCGAGCACAATCCCTCCAAGCCTGCGGTGATCCGCACGGTCCGCGGACTCGGGTACATCTACGACCCGGAATAGGCGTGCGCGTCGCCTTCTGAAACGATTGAAACATAAAAACGGCCGGCGCGATATCGGGCTGAAACGCGGCGCAGCGATAGTCATGGGCATCGAAACACAGCTCAGGACCCGCGCCATGAACGCTCCCTTCCCCCGTCCCCTCTCTCGTCCCCAAGGAAGCACAAGGCGCGGGTCCGTCCTCGAACTCGTCGGCGACACCCCCGTGGTGCTGGCCGAAAAACTCTCCCCTCCGGGTCGCGAAGTCTGGCTCAAGCTCGAAAGCGCCAATCCGATGGGTTCGGTCAAGGACCGGCTCGCGCTGGGCCTGATCGAAGCCGCCGAACGCGACGGCTCGTTGAAGCCCGGGCAGACCGTCGTCGAAGCGACTAGCGGCAATACCGGCATCGGTCTCGCCCTCGTCTGCGCCCGCAAGGGCTATCCGCTGGTGATCGTCATGGCCGAGAGCTTCAGCGTGGAGCGCCGCAAGATCCTGCGCTTCCTAGGCGCCAAGGTCGTGCTCACCCCGGCTTCGGCCAAGGGAACCGGCATGCTCGACAAGGCGCGCGAACTGGCAGACGAACACGGCTGGTTCCTCCCGCGCCAGTTCGAAAACGAGAACAACGAGAAGATCCACGAAGCCACCACCGGCATGGAAATCGTCGAAGCTTTCGAAGACGCTCCGCTCCACGCTTTCGTCAGCGGGCTCGGCACCGGCGGCACGATCGCGGGTGTGGGCCGCGCGCTCAAGGCGCATATGCCTTCGGCCCGCATCGTCGCCTGCGAACCCGACAATTCGCCGGTGCTCGCATCGGGCGTCGCGCAGGAATACGCCGCAGACGGCTCGCCCACTGCCAGCCATCCGCGCTTTCGCCCCCACCCGATGCAGGGCTGGGCCCCCGATTTCATTCCCGCAGTGGCAAGCCGTGCGATCGCCGACGGCGTGATCGACGAAATTCGCCCCGTGTCGGGCGAAGACGCGCTCGCCTGGTCCCGCCGTCTCGCCCGCGAGGAAGGCGTCTTCTGCGGCATTACCTCGGGCGCCACTTTCGCCGCCGCGCACAAACTCGCCAGCGACATGCCCGAAGGTTCGCGCGTACTCGCCATGATCCCCGATACGGGCGAACGCTACATGACGACCCCGCTGTTCGGCGACATCGCCGAAGACATGGACGAAGCGGAGATGGAAATCTCGCGCTCGACGCCGGGCGTGCGCTTCGATGCGGCGCCAGCTGCCGCCCCTGCATCCGTCCCGGTAGAAAGCGATGCGAAGGCGCTCGCCCATGTCGATGCGATCATCGCCGACAAGGACCGTCCGCTGACCTTCTTTGCGCTCGAATGGTGCGAATTCTGCTGGTCGGCCCAGAAGCTGCTCGACCTGATGGGCGTCGACTATCGCGCCGTACATCTCGACGGACCCGACTATGCCGATCCGGCGTGGGGCAGCGAAGTCCGAACCGCCCTGGCGCAGCGCAGCAGCGGTGTGCCCACCATCCCGCAGATCTTCGTCGCCGGCACCCATCTCGGCGGTGCGACCGATCTGTTCGACGCCTTCAACGAGGGCCGCTTGTCCGGCATTCTCGAACAGGCGGGCATCGCCCACCGGCAACCCGATCTCGAGAATGCCTATTCGCTCCTCCCGAAGTGGCTGCAGAAGAGATGAGCTGCTTTCCCGACCGTGAAAGTGCCAACGAGCTGCTCGAACGGGCGGCTCGCCTGGCTACGCTCGGTCGGTACGACGATCGCGCGCTCGATCCCCACAACGGCCCGGTCGAATCGGGCGAGCGGTTCGACATTGCGCTGCCGCGCCGGGGTCGCGATCCGCATGAGGTGATAGAAGCACTCGATCGCGCCGCACGCCCCGGCCTTGGCGGCATGACGCAGCCCGGCTACATGAGCTGGGTCATCGGCGGCTCGCATCCCGCCGGGGTCGCCGCGGACTGGATGGCGGCCGCCTGGGGCCAGAATGCCTGCCTATACGACGCATCGCCTGCAGCCGCCCAGGCCGAAGCCGCCTCCGCCACCTACCTGCTCGACCTGCTCGACCTGCCGCGCGAAAGCTCGGTCGGCTTCGCAACCGGCGCCACCATGGCGGCTTTCACCTCGCTCGCGGCAGCGCGGCTCTGCGTGCTCGAACGCGCGGGCCACGATTTCGAACGCAAGGGTCTTTACGGCTGTCCCGAAGTAGCGATCTACATCGCCGACGATGCCCATGTGACGAACTATTCCGCGCTGCGCTACCTCGGTTTCGGCAGCGACCAGATCCGCCGCATCCCCTCGCTCGACGACGGCACTTTCGATTGCGACGCGCTGGAAAGCGCTATGGCCGAGGACCGCGCACCGGCGCGCATCGTGCTGGCCCAGGCGGGTCATATCATGTCGGGCGCTTTCGACGATTTTTCCCGCCTCGCCGCGCTGTGCAAGCGCCATGGAGCCTGGCTCCACGTCGACGGCGCCTTCGGCCTGTGGGTCCGCGCCAGTCGCCGACTGCGGCATTTCGCCGAAGCCGTAGAGCTTGCCGATTCCTGGTCGGTCGACGGGCACAAATGGCTGCAGATCCCCTATGACTGCGGCTTCGCCATCGTGAAGCACGAGGAATATCACCGCCGCGCGATGTCGATGCAGGCGGGCTATCTCCCCGACGACGAACCGCTGCGCAACAATTCCGACTACGTCCCCGAACTCTCGCGCCGCGCCCGCGGCTTCGCAGTATGGGCGGTGATGCAGTCGCTCGGACGCAAGGGCATCGAGGACATGGTCGAAAGCCATTGCCATGCGGCGCACCTGCTCGCCCAGTCGTTGAAGCGGCTGGACGGGGTGGAGGTGGTCAACCGCCAATGCCTCAACCAGCTCGCCGTGGCCTTCGAGAGCCCGTTTTGCGACGGTGCCGAAGCCGTGGCGCAGGCTCTGAACGCAGGCGGGCGCTATTCCGTTAGAACTGCCGATTGGCGCGGACGCAAGCTGCTGCGCTTCTCGATCACCAATGGCGAGACAGGCCCCGAGCATATCGGTCCGCTTGCCGAGGAGATCGCGCGGGCCTGGGAGGAAATCGCGCGCGCGGCGGCCTAACCGGTTGAAACAATGGAAACGAAAAAGCGGTTTGCACGAAATCGGGCCGTTACAGCACCGGTCCATATGCTCCTTGTAGCCGACGAAACGGCAACACCAATGACAAGGAGAATGACAATGTACGTTAAGACCGAAAACCCGATCCAGCTGAAGATGAAGATGGCGTTCGCCGCAACCATGTGTTCGGTCGCCACCATCTGCAGCGCAGTGGCCATGGTGGTAACGCAGGCCAACGTGGCGTGATCGATTTTCCCAATCGATCAATCGCCGTGTCATCGAACGAAGAGTGACCGCAGCTCCGATCGTTATCCCGATCGCAGTGCGGTTGCTCTTCGCAATTTACGTTAAGTCCGAAAGCCTTCTGCCTGGCTCAATTGGCGCCGGTTACATCGCGCGAGGTCGACAATACCGATACGACCTGTCCGTCGGGCGCAGACAGGGGCCGCAAGCTTACGATCCATCGACGATGCGAACCCTTTGCGGTCGGACATTCCGCTTCGAAGCCCGTTTCGCGTCCTTGCACCGCTTCGAGAAAGTTTTGTTTCACGAATTCCCGGGACGATGCGGGCCAAAGATCCCACCACAGCTTGCCGATCACGAGCTCCGGCGCGTCGATTTCCATCGCCGCCATGCCGTTGCAGTTCATGAACTCCAGCCGGCCATCCATGCTCAGGATCTTGACGCAGTCGTTCGACTGCTCGAGCAGCGCAACGGCAAAGTCATCCCCGCCGAGGCCGACCGACCCCAGAACCGAGACTGCTTGCGCGTCGAGAGAAGTATCTGAATTCATGGTCATAAACGGATGTGGCATACTCGGTTGGACCGCAATCGGGGCGCCGAGACACCGCCTTGCCCTCGGACACCAGTAACATTGCTGCCTCTAAAATAGGGTAAACGGCGCAATCGCATTCCGGACACCTGTCTCCGCGGCGTGGCTCTTCCCGGGCATTTCCCTGCTGCACCTCGCGCTCGGAAGACGTCCCGGCGAGATCCGGGAACCGGTGAAATCGCAACAGGCTTAAAACCTAATTAACCATCATCTGGCATGCCCTAACCACAGCTCGGAGGCGACACTTGGCTAATATACTGATTGCAGACGACGACGTGATTCTGACCGAAATGCTTCGGTTCAGGCTCGAGGCCGAAAGGCATACGGTAACCATCGCGACCGATGGCATGGCCGCGCTCGAAAAAATTCGCAGCGAGGACGTCGATCTCGTCCTGCTCGATTCCATGATGCCCGTCATCGCCGGACCCGAAGTCCTGGCGCGATTGAAATCGGATCCGGAAACCAAGACAATCCCCGTGGTGATGCTGACTTCGCGCAAGGGCGAAAGCGATATCATCTCCGCGCTCGAGGCCGGTGCCGACGAATATCTCACCAAGCCCTTCATCCCCAAGGAACTCATGTTCCGCATCAACAAATTGCTGACGACAGCCGAGTGAACCGCACGGTCCTCTCGATCTGCGCGCTCGCCCTCGCCCCTGTCCCGCCGCTGGCGGCACAGGAGGCGGCAACGCGCGACGACGCACAGGCCGCCTACGTTGCGGGCGAGCTTTCGCAGGCGCGCGCAATCGTCGAGGCCCTGCTGATCGCAAGCCCGCAAGATCCGGACCTGATCCGCAGGCTCGCGATGATCGAGGCGGGAGAAGGCGAGCTCGATAAGGCGCAGAGCACGATCGATCGGGCGCTCGAGCTGGCTCCGGAAGACGCCGATATCCAGCTGGCCCGTGCGAAC
This sequence comes from uncultured Qipengyuania sp., assembly GCA_964407585.1. Lineage (GTDB taxonomy): Bacteria > Pseudomonadota > Alphaproteobacteria > Sphingomonadales > Sphingomonadaceae > Qipengyuania. The sequence continues at coordinate 4,955 of CAYOWF010000036.1, read as the reverse complement.
ATTCTGCTGTGGCGCGGCAAGCTCGCGCAGGCGGAACGACAGGCCGATGCGGTGCGCGCCGCCCGCCCCGGCTATCCGGGCCTCGCCGAATTCGATCGTGCTGCAGAACGGTCGCGGCAAGCGCGGCAGTTCCGGTTGCTGGCTGTGGGAATAGGGCAATCCTTCTCCGAGACGGAGTTGCAATCCGGGGCTTCGCAAAGCTGGTCGAGCCAGAGCGCCTACGCGACCTTCGGCAAGGTCGACGACCTGCGGGCGAATATCGGCATCGAGAGAGAGGAACGGCTTGCAGTCGACACGCGTGCCACTTTGCGCCTCGATTTCGGGGACGACGGCCAGCGCTTCTTCCTGTCCGGCAGCGTTACGCCGAACGCCGACTTCCGCGAACGCTGGAGCCTGGCGGCGGGTGGCGATTTCGCGGTCGGTTCGCGCACCGAACTGCTGGTGGATGCGCGTTTCGCCGACTATCGAGACAGCGAGATATTCGTCCTGCGTCCGGGCCTGCGCCACCATTTCGGCGACCGGGTCACGGTGACGGCACATACGATCAACCTTTTGGGCGGCGGCGAGGATTACCGCATCGGGGCCGCCCTGCGCGGCGACCTCGGCCTGAAGGGCGGAGGAGGCCTTTATGCGAGCCTTGCAAGTTACCCCGATACCGAGGCCGACGGGACGCGCCAGCTGCGTTCGGTCGCCGTGGGATCGTTCTTCCCGATTACCGATCGACTGACGGCGCGTATCGCCGGCGAATATGAATCCCGTAAGGAAAGCTATGACCGGACCGCCGTCATGCTTGGCCTCGGCTGGAGCTTCGGTCCGCTATGAATTCCGCAACGCTCATCATCGAAATCTCGGCCATTTGCGCCGTCGCCATGAGTGCCTTCTTCGGCGTGCTGATCGTGCGCCGCTGGCGGCTCGAGGTGAAGACCGAGCGCGAGCGGGAAATGCTTGCCGAAATCACGCGCAACTATCTCCAGCGCGTTGCCGGCCAGCGGATCGTGGAGAAGCCGAAGAACTGGCCCGATTACCTGAAGCTCAGGGCTGTGAGCCATATCCACCTGCTCCTTCGCGGCGGCGAGCGCGACCATCTCATGCAGATGGCCGAGCTCGACGGGCTGCTGGACCGGACGATCGAAAATTCGCGCAGTATCCGCCGGGCGAAGCGCATCGACGCCATTCGGCTGTTGCAGCAATTCGGCAGCGAAGCCTGCGTCGCAAGGCTCCGGCAACTGCTCACGCGCGATCGCTGCAGCAGGGTGCGTACCGAAGCGGCATTCGCACTCGCTTCGATCAAGGCGCTGCCGCCGCCACGCGAATTGATCCGCATCCTGGGCATGTTCGACCGCAAGCCCAGCCGCCTGGACACCGCGCTGCTGCGCGCAAGCGCGCCCCAATATCACGAGCACATGCGCATGGTGCTGGATGACGACATACCCAATTCTCAGCGCGCGCTGATCATCGATGCGCTGGGTTGGGCGGAAGACCCGGCGGTCCTGCCGGTTCTCGAAGAGGCCGCAGCTTCGGACCATCCCGAGCAGCGCAGCGCAGCCCTGCGCGCCGCAGCGCGTCTCGGCCATCCCAGCGTCGAGGAATGGGTCCTGCGATTGCTCGACGACCCCGAGCCTTTCGTCCGCGTGCAGGCTGCGAACTGCTGCGCATCGCTTGCGCTTGGCGCGGCGGTGCCCCGTCTCCGCAGCATGCTCGAAGACGAACACCTCTGGGCCCGGCTGAGGGCCGAACATGCGCTCGAAGTGCTGGTGTCCCACTGGCCGAGCGACGAACTTTTCGGGACGGCGGCATGAATATAGAGCAAATTCAATACGGTGCTGCACAGGGCGTGCTGTGGATCGCGATGGCCTGCCTGGTCATCGTATTCGCGCGCAATGCGGTCAGCGTGTTCCAGCTCCTTGCAGCGACCTGGCATTTCAAGACGCGTATCAGGCCCGGTTCGGGCTCGGTCGAACTGTGGCAGCGCTACAGCGATCTGGCACCGCCGGTCAGCGTCATCGCGCCCGCCTACAATGAAGAACTCTCGATCGTGCAGAGCGTGCGGGCGCTGCTGTCGCTCGAATATCCGCATCACGAAGTGATCGTCGTCAACGACGGTTCGAAGGACGATACGCTCGGTGCACTGATCCGGGGTTTCGATCTCGAGGAAAGCCAGCGCAGGCAGATTGCCGAACTGCAACACACCAAGGTCATCAAGACCTATCGCTCGCGGCGCTATCCCAACCTCTTCGTCGTCGACAAGGAAAACGGGCGCAAGGCGGATGCCGTCAATGCGGGCATAGGTTTCGCGCGGACACCGCTGGTCTGCGTGATCGATGCCGATTCCATTATCGAGCCGGACGGACTGCTGCGCGCATCGGAACCGTTCATGCACGACGACGGCAGGCTGATGGCCGTCGGCGGTGCGATCCGGATCGCCAACGGATGCGAAATCGAAGGCGGCGCGCTGCGCAAGATCGGCGTGTCCAGGGAATGGATTCCGCGCTTCCAGATCGTCGAATACCTGCGCGCCTTCCTCACTGCGCGCGTCGCCAACGCAAGCTGCGACACGCTGCTGCTGATATCCGGAGCCTTCGGCATCTTCCGGCGCTCGGCACTGCTGGAGATCGGCGGCTATCGCCACGATACGGTAGGCGAAGACCTCGAAGTCGTGGTGCGGATCCATCGCCATATGCGCGAAAAGGGCCAGCCCTATGCGATCAAGTTCGTGCCGGACATCGTCTGCTGGACCGAAGCGCCCACCGATTTGACCGGGCTCAGGAACCAAAGGTCGCGCTGGCAGCAGGGTGCGCTCGAAACGTTGAGCGCCCACCGGCGCATGATCTTCAATCCGCGCTACGGCCGGATCGGCATGATCGGGATGCCGCAACTGGTGCTGGAAGACGTCATCGGCCCCCCGGCCGAACTGCTCGGCTATTTCGTCGTCCCTGCAGCCGCTTTGCTGGGCGTCCTCGATCCGCTGGTCGCACTCGCCTACCTTGCCCTTACGGTCCTGTTCGGCACGGCGCTGAGCTTCGGTACGCTGTCCCTCGAAGAGGCGCAGCTGCGCCGGGCCCCGAGCGCCCGCGACCTGGCGCGCATCGGCGCGGCGGCCTTCGTCGAGAATTTCGGTTTCCGTCAGATCAACCTGGCGTATCGCCTGCGAGGCATGCGCAAGTTCCTCAACAAGGAAACCAAGTGGGAAGCAGTCCCGAGAGTCGGCTTCAGCACACCGAGCTAGGCTGACGCGCCAGCGATCCGGGAATTCCTCGGGCAGGTCTCGGCTTTTCGGTCACGATCTTTTCTAAAGATGAGTTCGACAGATCAGGCCGCGAGCATCCGGTGGATCTCGCCCAGCTCGGGCAACGCGTCTCCGCCGTCGGCATCGCGCAGATTGTTCTCGATTTCGTAGCTTAGCTCGCCGAGCCCCTGTTCGCCGAAGAAGGCCGCGATGCCCGATATCTGGTGCAGCTGCGTCATCAGTTCGCTGCGGGCATCCTCATCGAGCCGACCTTCGCGGATTGCCTGGTCGATGAGATCGAACGTCGCCTTCTTGCGCGCTTCGAACATCTGCACGAGCTCGGGATTGGTTTCCCGTTCGTGTTCCTCCGCTTCGCCTTCGCCATCGCTACGCACATGCTCTTCCAAGACCGCGGTAAGGTCCCGCATGCGCAGGGGCTTGGAGATATGCCCCTGCATGCCGGCCTCGTGGCACGCCGCGATATCTTCGGGATAGGCATTCGCCGTGAGCGCGATGATCGGCAGGTCTTCGGGATCGATCCCGGCCGCGCGGATCTTGCGCGTCGCCTCGATACCGTCGAGGTTGGGCATCTGCACATCCATCAGGACGGCATCGTACATTTCCCCGGCATCGCGCGCAGCCAGGACGCGGTCGACCGCCACATTGCCATCTTCGGCCAGGTTGGTCGAATAGCCCGCCTTCTCCAGCATCTTCCTGGTCAGGTGCTGGTTGATGACGTTGTCCTCTGCCACCAGCACACGAATGGACTGCTGACGGGGATCGGCGGTTTCAGACACGGTATCAGTCGCAACGTCGTCGGGAGCGTCGCACGCTTCGAGAGGCAGGGTCAGCGTGAATGTCGAACCCACACCCACTGTGCTTTCGACACCGAGCGTTCCCCCCAGCATGTCGGCCAGTTGTGCGCAGATCGGCAAGCCGAGCCCCGTTCCACCGTAACGCCGCACGATCGAGGCATCGGCCTGGGTGAAGGTCTGGAAGACGTAATCGAGCTGGTCTTCGGGAATGCCGATGCCGGTATCCTCGACGGCAATCGTGAACTGTCCCCGATCCTCATGCGCCCGGGCGACGACGCGAACATGGCCTTCGTCGGTGAACTTGAGCGCATTGCCGAGGAGATTGAGCACGATCTGACGGAGCCGCAACCGGTCGCACACGAGCCATTGCGGAAGTTCGTCGTCCACCTCGAGATCGAGCGAGATGCCCTTCTTGACCGCTTCGGGTGCGAGGAGCCTGACGGTCCCTTTCAGCTTGTGCCGCAGGTTGGTGGGCTCGGCAGCCACCTGCATCTGTCCGGCCTCGATCTTGGCGAAATCGAGCAGGTCGTTGAGGAGGCGCATCATTGCGCGTCCCGAGTCCGCGATCATTTCGAGATTATGCCGCTGGTCTTCCGCCAGATCGCCCGCGAGCGCCAGTTCGGTGAAGCCGATCACACCGTTCATCGGCGTGCGGATCTCGTGGCTCATATTGGCGAGGAATGCCGACTTCGCGGCGGCGGCGCCTTCGGCCGCTTCCTTCGCTTCCACGAGGTCCTGTTCCAGTCGTTTGGTCTGGTTCACATTCCGCAGCGAGGCGATGATTTCGACGGGTTCCCCGTTGTCCGGATCCCGCACGAGACCGCAATTCGCCTCGAGCCAATTGTACTCGCCTTCATTGACGAGGCTGGCCGACCGGAACGCAATACGTGCGCGCTCCTTTTCGCCCATGGCCA
>CAYOWF010000035.1:0-13114 GCA_964407585.1 uncultured Qipengyuania sp. | reverse complement strand
CCGCGGCCCTATGCCGAATTGCTGCGCCAGTGGTCGAGCTTCCACCCGGAATTCAGCTACTTGCCCCGCAAATTCAAGATCGCCGTGATCGCCAGCCAGACCGACCGTGCGGCCATGCGGCTGCACGATATCGGCATCCAGATCGTCGAGCGGGACGGCGAGATCGGCGCGGCCTTCTACGTCGGGGGCGGGATGGGCCGGACGCCCATGATCGCGCCCTGCATCCGCGACTTCGTGCCGCTGGACCAACTGGTCACCTATTCCGAAGCCATTCTGCGGGTCTACAATCGCTACGGACGGCGCGACAATAAGTACAAGGCGCGCATCAAGATTCTCGTCCACGAGATGGGCGAGGATGAATTCACCAAGGCCGTAGACGCGGAATTTGCCCGCATGCTGGACGAAGGCATCGAACCGCCCTTCGCCGAGCTCGAGCGTATCCGCACCTTTTTCGAAGACCCTGCGTTCGAGGCGGGAGCGAGCGAGGACATCGACCGCTCGGATCCCGATTTCGCGCTCTGGGTGGATCGCAACACCGTCGCCCACAAGGCGCCGGGCTATGCCTCCGCCGTCATCAGCCTCAAGCCGGTGGGCGGGATTCCGGGCGATGCGTCGTCCGAACAGATGCGACTGATGGCCGACCTGGCCAAGGAGTACAGCTTCGACGAATTGCGCGTCATGCACACGCAGAACATCGTCCTGCCGCATGTCCGCAAGGCCGATCTCCATGCGCTGTGGACCGCGCTCGACGAAGCCGGGCTGGGAAGCCCCAATCTCGATACGATCGAGGACATCATCGCCTGCCCGGGGCTCGACTATTGCAGCCTTGCCAATGCCCGATCCATCCCCGTGGCGCAGAAGATTTCGGAACGGTTCGCCCAGAACGCCAAGACCGAAGCGCTGGGTCAGCTCAAGCTCAAGATTTCGGGTTGCATCAACGCCTGCGGTCATCACCACGCGGGTCATATCGGCATCCTCGGCGTCGACCGTAAGGGGGTGGAGAACTACCAGCTCCTCCTCGGCGGAAGCGAGGCGGAAGACGTCAGCCTCGCCAAGATCACCGGACCCGGCTTCGACGAGGCGGGCATCGTCGATGCGGTCGAAACCGCCGCCGATGTCTACCTGCGCGAACGCACCAACGGCGAACGCTTCCTCGACACCTATCGCCGCATCGGCATGAGCCCGTTCAAGGAGGCGCTCTATGGATAATCTCTCATCCGAAAACGACCGCCTCATCCGCTTCCGCGACGACGAGCCCGTCGACCATGGAGCGGTGACGGTGGATTCCTTCCTCGACCAGTCCTCCGCCAGTGCGGTGCGGGTCGAACCGGGCGACGATGCGCGCGAGCTTATCCCGCATCTCGAGCGGCTGGAGCTGGTGGAAGTGAACTTCCCCGCCTTCGGCGACGGTCGCGGCTATTCCTCCGCACGCCTGCTACGCGAGGCAGGATACGGAGGGGAATTGCGCGCCGTGGGCGAGGTGCTGGTCGACCAGGTGGCCTATATGCGTCGCTGCGGTTTCGATGCCTTCGATCCCGATGCGCCGCTCGACGAAGGCGATCTCGAAACCGCCTTTTCGCGCTGGCCCGAAGTCTATCAACCGGCAGCCGATGACCGCACGCCGATCTGGAGCAAGAGGCACGCGTGACCGAGATGCGCGCAATCGATCGGCTCGACACGGGGCCGCGCTTTACCGAGCACGATGCCATCCGGCTGAACCGGATGTTCCGTGGCAGCGACACGGAAGAATGGCTTGGTGCGGTATTCGAAGGCAACCTTGCCGGAGACTTGGCCATCGTCTCCAGCTTCGGGGCGGAGAGCGCCGCCCTGCTGCATCTCGTGTCGCAGATCGACGCGAGCGTGCCTGTGCTCTTCCTCGAAACGGGCAAGCATTTCCCTGAAACGCTCGCCTATCGCGACTTGCTTGCCGAGCAGTTCGGGCTCAACCTCGTCAATGTCTATCCCGACATCGCGGACCTGGAAGCGCGCGATGAATCGGGCCTGCGCTGGTCCTACGATCCGGACGGGTGCTGCGAACTGCGCAAGGTCCGCCCGCTGGAAAAGGCGCTGGCCTCCTTCGATGCGAGCCTGACCGGACGCAAGGCCTTCCAGTCAAATACCCGCGCCAACCTGCCGCGTTTCGAAATGGACGCGTCCGATGCGCAGGGGCGGCTCAAGATAAATCCCCTGATCGATTGGGATGCAGACCGCATCGCCGACTATTTCGAACGGCATAACCTGCCGCGCCACCCGCTGGTGGAGCGCGGTTTCGCCTCGATCGGCTGCTCGCCCTGCACGCGCGCCGTCGCTCCCGGCGAAGACCCGCGGGCGGGCCGCTGGTCGGGCTGGGACAAGGTCGAATGCGGCATCCACAAGCCGGGCGAGGAACCCTTCCTCTAACGGCTAGATGGCGTTGGGCTGCGGTTTCGTTTCTTCCTGCGCCGCCAGCTTGTCGAGATTGGCTTCGCGGATGACCTTGGCTTCCTCGTCATAGAGGAACGGCAGGAAGGCATAGCGCTTGCCCTTCGTTACCGGTGTCGCTTCGTGCAGGAGCGAGCAGGAAAAGACCACTGCCCCGCCGGTCGGAGCGCGATAGGTGCGATCGCCGAATTCGGGGAAGCGCAGGTCTCCGCCCTCGTATTCCTCGGCATTCAGATTACTGGTTACTGCGAAGCTGCGATGTGCCGTGGTGGCAGCTGCAATCGAACTCAAAGCCAGCCCTCGTTCTCATACCAGCGGGCCGTTGCGGCAAAGCCTTCGGGTGCGGCGATACGAGGCTGCCAGATGTCTTCCGGCACTGCTCGTTTGGGGCGGCAGACCCAATCGGGATGGATCATGTAGCCCACGCGATCGGGCGTCAGCTTCGCCTTGTCCCCGCGCAGAAGGCGGTCAACGCGCGCGGCGAGAGCCAGGATCGATTTGGGCAGGTGCGGAGCGAAGACTTTCCTGCCGACCGCCTTGCCGATTAGTCGGGCCATCTCGCCATGCTCGTAGCCGCCCGCGCGCCCGTCGTCAGGCTCCAGAACGGCGCCGCTCGCCTTCCCCGGCTGGGCGAGGGCGAGGAGGCATTCGGCAAGGTCTTCGACATGGATGATCGAGGTGCGGCCCTCGGGTGGAAGCGGAACGATCCCGTATTTTGCGGCTCGGAACAGTTCGAACATGTCGCTGTCGCGCGGTCCGTAGACGGCGGGAGGTCTTACAATGATCCAGTCGAAATCGCTGGCTTCGACATGCGCTTCGGCATTGGCTTTCGAAGCCCCATAGCGTGACAGCGAAGGCTCGCGTGCCGAAAGCGAAGAGGTAAAGACGAAGCGCTCCACATTCGCCCGCCGAGCGGCGTGGAGCAGTCTGCGCGTCCCGGTGACATTGGCCTCATCAAAATCGGCAGGGTCTGGCGCATTTGTCAGCCCAGCGACATGGAGCACGCTGTGCGCACCTTCGCACAGTTCAATCAGCGAATCCGTCTCCGCCAGGCTACCCTCCACCCAGTCTATCCCGTCTCGCTTTGCCTGGGCGCGCCGGGTAAGAGCGCGCAGCTGGATGCCCTGCTTCGCCGCCGCGTCTAGGACGGTCTGTCCGACGAAGCCCGTCGCACCGGTTAGGGCAACGATCATGCGCGCACCATATGGTCGCGATGGACCACGGCGGCGCGCGGTGCATAGCCGAGCCTTGCCGCCTGCTCTTCTTCGCGCAGGCCGAGGATAGAGCGGCATTCTTCGGCGGTATATTCGACCAGCCCCTGACCCAATCTTTCGCCCTTCGCCCCGAAAATGGCGACCAGGTCGCCGCGGCGAAAATCGCCCTCAATGTCGGTCAGGCCCGCCGCGAGCAGGCTTGCCCCCTTCGCCAGCGCCTCGGTGCACCCCGCATCGACGGTGAGCACTCCCGCAGGGGCCAGCCGGCCCGACAGCCAAGCCTTGCGCGCATTCTCGTCGCCCTGCGGTAGGAATAGCGTGCCACTTCCTTGGTCGAGCGCGCGCGCAATCGGTGCGTTATGCTTGCCGTTGATGATCGCGAGTGCGATACCGGCGCGTTCCGCGATCCGTGCAGCCTGTAGTTTGGAGAGCATACCGCCCGAACCGAGCCCGGAAGTGGAGTCCTCCGTCGCCATGGCGATGATATCGGGCGTCACGCCTTTGACAGTCTCGATCAGGTGGGCGCCCTCTTCCGAAGGATGCCGGTCGAACAGGCCGTCGACATCGGATAGCAGCAGTACGCCCTGCGCCTGCGCGGCTTGTGCGACCCTGGCGGCAAGCCGGTCATTGTCGCCGAAGCGGATTTCCTCGGTCGCCACGCTGTCGTTTTCGTTGACCACCGGTATCGCGCCGGTTTCAACCAGTCGTTCGAGCGTAGCGGAGGCGTTGAGATAGCGGCGGCGGTCTTCGAGATCGTCGAGCGTGACCAGCATCTGCGCGGCGATCAGTCCGTGTGCGCCGAGCGTTTCCGACCACAGCCGTGCCAGTTCCACCTGGCCGACCGAAGCCGCAGCCTGCGCATCGGCAAGGCTGCCCCGTCCGCCGCCGGCAAGGCCCAGTTTCGCCGCGCCCAGTGCGATTGCGCCGGAAGAGACGATGATGATTTCGGTTCCATTGCTCCTGAGCTTCGCTACCTCGGCGGCCAGCGTGGCGAGCCATTCGGCGCGGGGCCGCCCCCGTTCGACGAGCAGGGCCGAACCGACCTTGATCACGAGGCGTTTGGCCTGCGCCAGTTCGGAGAGCGTCGTTACCGCCATGCGCGTCAGATGGGCGACCACTCGCTTTCGCCGTCCTCTCCCGCATCCTCGACCTCGGCGGCCTTAGTCTCGGTCGCTGTGCGGTCGGGCAGGTAGGTCAGTGTCGCATCGAGCAATTCCTCGATCCCTTCGCCCGTCGCGCCGGAAATGTTGAAGACCTTGTCCGCGCCTGCGGCCAGCAGTTCGGCGGCGAAGGCCTCGCCCAGTTCCTCGTCGGCAAGGTCGAGCTTGTTGAGCGCGACCAGTTGGGGCTTCTCGGCAAGGCCCGAACCATAGGCCTCGAGCTCGGCATTGACCGTGCGATAGGCTTCGGCCGGGTCCTGTCCAGCAATGTCGATCAGGTGAATGAGCACGCGGCAGCGCTCGATATGGCCGAGAAAGCGATCGCCAATCCCTGCTCCGTCCGCCGCGCCCTCGATGAGGCCGGGAATGTCCGCCAGCACAAATTCGCGCGATTTGTGGCGTACGACGCCCAGCTTGGGAACCAGCGTAGTGAACGCATAGTGACCAACCTTGGCCCTTGCATTGGTGATCTTGTTTATGAAGGTGCTCTTGCCCGCATTGGGAAGCCCCAACAGGCCGACGTCAGCAAGCAGCTTGAGCCTCAGCCAGACCCACATTTCCTCGCCCGGCTCGCCGGGCTGATGTTGGCGCGGGGCGCGGTTGGTAGAGCTCTTGTAGCTGGCATTGCCACGCCCGCCCATTCCACCCTCTAGGAAGACCACTTCCTGCCCGATCTCGGTAAAGTCAGCGAGCACCTCTTCCTTGTCTTCCGAGAGGACCTGCGTGCCCACAGGGACCTCAATGACGAGGTCGGGTGCGCCCGCACCAGTCTTGTCCTTGCCCTGGCCGTGATTGCCGCGCTTGGCCTTGAAGTGCTGCGCATAGCGAAAGTCGATCAGCGTATTGAGCCCTTGCACGGCGCGGAACACGATGTCGCCGCCCTTTCCGCCATTGCCGCCATCGGGGCCGCCATATTCGATATACTTCTCGCGCCGGAAGCTGACGGCACCGGGGCCGCCCGCGCCGGACTTAAGATAGATCTTGGCCTGGTCGAGAAAATGCATGGATGCGCCCCTAATCGCTTTTCGCACGGATGGCGAGGTGCTTGGTGCACGGAAAACGGCGGGGCGCATTGCTACGACCCAGCGCCATTCCAAACAATGTCGGCCGTTTTAAAAGTCGCCCCTGTTCCCATTTCACACTCGCCGATGCGACCGAAGATGCGATGGCATGCTACTTCGCGGCGATCGGGGTTGGGCAGGTGACCGAGGTGGCGGTGGTTTAAGCTCCGCGCCGCAAGATCACGCTGAGGCCTTCTGAGGGTGTTTCGGTTGGCAATTCGAGGCGCCGCGCGTCGGCACGAGCGCGTACAAGGATCGCCTCGGGAACGTCCGGGTCGTGGAGAACTGCGTCCGCCATGCCGAGCAAGCGCGCTTGCCTGAGAGTCAGGTCTTCGGGATCGTCGCTTGTCAGAACGAACTCCACGCTCTGCAATGTCGTCTCGGGGCAGTCAGCCTCCAACCAGCCATCGACGCGCTCGCACGCCGTTTCCTCCAGGACATCGAGAGGACCTCCCGGCGAGAGGGCATTGTCGAGCGCTTTGCGTCGCTTGTCGCTTTCGGGATAACGCGCCTGCAGGGCTTCGCGTGCCGCATGCAAGCTGTCGGCGAGACGCCCGATGGCCTGCGGGACCAAGGCTTCCAATCGGAGCCGCAAGTGCTTGGCAAGACCCGCGGACGCGCCACCGGTGCTGACAGCGATCATCACGGGCTGGCGGTCCAGCACACTTGGAAGGGTGAAATCGCATAGCTCCGGCCGGTCGGCGACATTGACCAGTATGCCTTGCCGCTTGAGCCGCAGAGCCGCCGCTTCGGCAGCGCGTCCGTCCTCCAGTGCCACGAAAGCGAGCCACGCGTGATGCGCTTCGGTTTCGCCGCAGGGGATGCCGCCCGCCCGGCGCACCAACCGCGCTTTCGCTTCCGCCATTTCACCCTCGCCGACCACGACAACTCGCTGGCCGGCGATGCGGTGGAAGAGCGGCAGCGAGTGCATCAGTCCGTCAGCCAGTCGGGCACGCGTTCGGCATCCATGATCGATCCCGCCGCGATCCGATCGGCGACGACGGCGAACTTGTCCCCGTCCACCAGCACTTCGGCGACGAATCCGCGCGAATTGTAGCTTGATGCCATGGTCGCTCCATAGGCCCCGGCTGTTCGAAATACGGCAAGATCTCCCGCCACCAAGGCGTCGCATTCGCGGTCCATCGCAAAGGTATCCCCGGTCTCGCAAATCGGGCCCACGATATGAGCGACGGTTTTCTCCCCGCTCGGCTCGACTGCTTCGAAATCGTGCCAGGCACCGTACATCGCTGGTCGTGCGAGATCGTTCATGGCGGCATCGACCACGACGAAGGGCCGTTCGATACCGCGCTTCACACGGATGACCCTGGTCACCAGCACGCCGGCATTGCCTGCAATCACGCGGCCCGGCTCGAACATGAGCTGTACATCCCAGTCCCTGGTGACGCGCGCGACCATTTCGCCATATTCGGCAGGCTGCGGCAGTTCTTCACCGGCCTTGTAGGGCACGCCCAACCCACCTCCAAGGTCGGCATGGGTTACGGTGCAGCCCGCTGCGCGCAATTCTGCAATCAGCGCACCGACCTTGCCGAACGCCGTTTCGAGCGGTTCGAGCTCGCCAAGCTGGCTACCGATATGCACAGCGATACCGCGCATATCGAGCCCCTCTTCCCCAGCAAGCGAGGTATAGATCTGGGCTGCCCGATCGAGCGGGACGCCGAACTTGTTCTCCCGCTTGCCGGTCGAGATCTTCTCATGCGTGCGCGCATCGACATCGGGATTGACGCGCAAGGCGCAAGCCGCGCGCTTGCCTAGACGGCGGGCGATGGCGGCGAGTTCGTAGCCTTCTTCCTCGCTCTCGATATTGAACTGGCCGATGTTCTCCTCGAGACCCTGTTGCAATTCCGCATGGGTCTTGCCGACACCCGAAAAGACGATGTCCGCAGGCTTCATTCCGGCCATAAGCGCGCGGGTGAGCTCGCCGCCCGAAACCACGTCCGCGCCATAGCCTTCGTTCGCCAGAACGCGCAGCACGGCAAGGTTGGGATTGGCCTTCACGGCAAACGCGATATGCGGATTTTTCAGCCCGGACAGCGCTTCGCGGAAAACCCGCGCATGGCGCACAAGCGTGGCGCGCGAATAGACGTAAACCGGCGTGCCGACGTCTTCGGCAATCGTCGGGAGCGCAATATCCTCGGCATGCAGGATGCCGTCACGAAGCTGGAAATGGTCCATGCGCCACCCCATGCCGCCGAGACCGACGCGAGTCGAGACAGCATAGGTTCGCGGGGGCGAATCTCGCCTTGATCAGCTGCTGCCGGATCCGTCGTCTTCTTCGGGAGGCAAGTCGAAGGGATCGTCCTCGCGTTCCTCGCTACGGGTGCGCAGTTCGACCGAGCGGTCGGGCGCTGCCTGCGGGTCTAACGCCAGCAGGTCCCGCGAATCGGGCCGGACTTCCGCACCATAGGGGCTGGGGGGAAGTTCCTGGCCGGCGACGGGTGTAAGGTCTGCCTTCTGCCCACAGGCCGCAAGTGCGGAGATCACGGCGAGAGCGGCAAGTCTGCGCATGTTGGTCAAAATCCTTCCAGCCGTTTGCGGGCTTCTTGGACCTGTTCCCTAACACGAGCCGGCGCGGTACCACCATAGGAAGCACGAGCGGCCACCGAAGCATCGACCGAGAGCGCATCGAATACGCCCTCGTCGATCCGTGCATCGATCGCCTTGAGGTCTTCGATCGAGAGGCCATCGAGCGCGACACCCTTTTGATCGGCCAACTTGACCGCGGCGCCGGTGATGTGATGCGCCTCGCGAAAGGGTATATCGGCCTGGCGGACTAGCCAGTCGGCAAGGTCGGTCGCTGTGGCATGCCCGGCTTCGGCAGCCTTGCGCATGCGCGTGGTTTCGAAACCGCTGTCGGCCACCATTCCCGCCATCGCGGCAAGGCTGAGATCGAGCAGGCCGGCAGCTTCGAACACCGGCGGCTTGTCGTCCTGCATATCCTTCGAATAGGCGAGCGGTAGGCCCTTCATCGTCACCATCAGGCTGGTGGCGCAGCCGATGACGCGTCCGGCATGGCCGCGAACCAGTTCGGCGGCGTCCGGGTTGCGTTTTTGGGGCATGATGGAGCTGCCGGTCGACAGCGTATCGGGCAGCTTGACGAAACCGAACGGCTGGCTGGCCCAGATGATGAACTCTTCCGCCAGGCGGCTGAGGTGGAGCGAACACTGGCTCGCCGCCATCAGGTAATCTAGCGCGAAGTCGCGGTCGGACACCGCATCGAGGCTGTTGCGCGTGGGGCGCGCAAAGCCGAGTGCCCCGGCGGTCATCTCGCGGTCCAGATCGAACCCGGTCCCGGCAAGAGCCGCGGAGCCGAGCGGGCATTCGTCCATCCGCTCCATTGCATCGGAAAAGCGCGACCGGTCACGCACCAGCATTTCGAAATAGGCGAGGAGATGATGACCCAACGTCACGGGTTGCGCAGTCTGCAGATGGGTGAAGCCGGGCATGATGCTGTCGGCATGTTCGTCCGCCCGTTCGACCAGCGCGCCGAGCACGGCATCGATGCCCGCAACTGCGCGCTGCATCGCGCTGCGCACCCACATACGGAAGTCGGTTGCGACCTGGTCGTTGCGGCTGCGTCCGGTGTGGAGGCGTCCGGCGGCGGGACCGACGATCTCGGTCAGGCGGGATTCCACGGTCATATGGATGTCCTCGAGATCCCAGTCCTCGGGCACCCCGTCGCGCTCGTATTCGGCGGCGACCTGTTGCAGCCCCTTGTCGATCGCGTCGGCATCGGCTTCGCTGACGATGCCCTGCTTGGCCAGCATGGCGACATGCGCGCGGCTGCCGGCGATATCTTCACGCCACAGCGCCTTGTCGAAGGGGATGGAAGCGTTGATTTCGCGCATGATGGCGCTAGGCCCTTCGGCGAACCTGCCGCCCCACATGCTATTGGAGCCCCGATTGTCCCGCTTTTCGCTCACGCTCGTCAGTGTCCTTGGTCTGTCTCTCGCCGCCTGCGATAGGAGCGCGCCGGAGCAGGTGCAAGAAAGCGGTGCTTCGGCAGTGGCAACGAGCGAGATCGATGTTTCGAATGCCGGAGCACTTATGCCGGTGCTGGCGGTGGAAGACGGCACGGGGCGGGACCTGAACCTCGGCGCGCTGCAGGGGCAGCCGGTGCTGCTCAATCTCTGGGCCACCTGGTGCGCTCCCTGCGTCAAGGAAATGCCTTTGCTGGACGAGCTTGCGGGCGATTACGAAGACCGCCTGCGTGTCGTTACAGTCAGTCAGGACATGGGCAATCCCGAGAAGGTCGCCGACTTCTTCGAGCGCGGCGGCTTCGAGCATCTCGAACCCTGGCTCGACCCGCAGGCTGAAATCGGCTTTGCGCTGGGAGATACCCTGCTTCCGACCACCGTGCTTTACGATGCGAGCGGCAAGGAAGTCTGGCGCGTGCGCGGAGATTACGACTGGGCGAGCGAGGAAGCCCGAAGCGCGATCGATTCGGCCCTGGGCAACTGAAGGGCGAGCGGGTGGCGAAGCTGGAAGCGGTTCGCTAACGATTGCATGCGCCAAACGCACCGAATGGTGCGCAGCTTTCATCCCACCCGATCGCACCGGGCAGTATAGGGGAGCCATGTTCGAGAACGCCGACGCGCTGATGCTCGCCCGCATACAGTTCGCCTTCACGGTGAGCTTCCATTTCATCTTTCCGGCCTTTTCGATCGGGCTGGCGAGCTATCTGGCTGTGCTCGAAGCGCTCTGGCTGAAGACCGGCAAGCAACTCTACCAGGACCTGTTCAAGTACTGGCTCAAGATCTTTGCCATCGCCTTTGCCATGGGTGTCGTGTCCGGCATCGTGATGAGCTACCAGTTCGGGACCAACTGGGCGGTATTCTCCGACAAGACGGGACCCATACTCGGCCCCCTGATGGCCTATGAAGTCCTGACCGCCTTCTTCCTCGAAGCGGGCTTCCTGGGTGTTATGCTGTTCGGAATGAACCGCGTGGGCAAGGGGCTGCATTTCACCGCGACCTTCATGGTGGCGCTGGGCACGTTCATTTCGGCCTTCTGGATCCTTTCGGTGAACAGCTGGATGCAGACCCCGGTAGGCTGGAGCGAGGCGGCGAATGGGCAATTCCTGCCCGAGGCGGACTGGTTCGACATCGTCTTTAATCCCAGCTTCCCCTACCGGCTCGTCCACACCGTGATTGCGGCCTATCTGACGACCGCTTTGGTGGTGGGCGGAGTCGGGGCGTGGCACCTGCTCAAGGATCGGTCCAACCAGCACGCGCGCAAGATGTTTTCCATGGCGATGTGGATGGCCGCACTGGTCGCGCCGGTGCAAATCTTCGCGGGCGACATGCACGGGCTGAACACGCTCGATCACCAACCGGTCAAGGTCATGGCGATGGAAGGCCATTACGAAAGCCATCCCGACGGTGCGCCACTCTACCTGTTCGGCATCCCGAACGACGAGGAGCAGCGGCTCGACTATGCGGTCGGGATCCCGAAGCTTTCGAGCCTGATCCTGAAGCATGATCTCGATGCGCCGCTCGATGGTCTCGACACGGTTGCGGACGAGGACCAGCCGCCGGTCTTTCTCGTATTCTGGGCCTTTCGCGTCATGGTCGGGATCGGTTTCCTGATGCTCGGCATCGGTGCGTGGAGCCTGCTCGCACGGATGCGGAAGAAGCTTTACGATTGGCGCTGGCTGCATAAGGCCGCGCTGGTCATGGGACCGTCGGGCTTCGTCGCGGTGATCGCGGGCTGGATCACCACCGAAGTGGGACGCCAGCCCTGGACGGTCTACGGCGTGTTACGCACCGCCGACAGTGCCAGCCCGCTGGATGCGCCCGCCGTAGCCATGTCGCTGATCGCCTTCGTCGTCGTCTATTTCGCCGTCTTCGGCTGGGGTACATGGTATATCCTGCGCCTGATGAGCCATCCACCGCATCTTGGGGAAAAAGGCGTCAAGCGCACGGAGAAAGGGCCTGTCCGCACCGCCGGTATCACGCCGGGGCCGACGCAAAACCCGGGGCACGACCCCGACGTATTGCCCGGCAGCAAGGAGGAGGCGACCGATGGGGATTGAATTCGACCTGACGACGATCTGGGCTCTCATTATCGCTTTCGCGGTCTTCGCTTACGTCGTGATGGATGGCTTCGATCTCGGGATCGGCATCCTTTTCCCGACCTTCTCTCCGGGACAGGAGCGGGATCAGGCGATGAACTCCATCGCACCCGTGTGGGACGGCAACGAGACATGGCTGGTGCTGGGCGGAGGCGGGCTGTTTGCCGCCTTTCCGCTTGCCTATGCGGTAATCCTCCCGGCGACCTATCCGCTGATCATCGCCATGCTTCTCGGCCTCGTCTTTCGCGGGGTGGCATTCGAATTCCGCTGGCGCGACAAGGCGCATGAGAGGTTCTGGGACATCAGTTTCACTGCAGGGTCCTTCATCGCCGCGATGGCGCAGGGCATGATCCTGGGTGCGCTTCTGCAAGGGATCGAGGTGCAGGATCGCGCCTATGCGGGTAGCTGGTGGGACTGGCTTACGCCTTACACATTGCTCACCGGAATAGGCACGGTGGCGGGCTATGCGCTGCTCGGTGCGACGTGGCTTATCTGGAAGCTCGAAGGCGACGCGCAGGCTCATGCCCGCAGCCTGGCAAAGAAGGCGGCGTGGGCCACATTCGCTCTGATGGGAACGGTGAGCGCCTATAATCTCGCGCTCGATCCGCAATATGCCAGGCGCTGGCTGTCTGCGCCGGAGATTTACGTCACTGCGTGGGTCCCTCTCATCACCGGGATCATTGCCCTTTCGCTGCTCGGGGCGCTGCGCAAGGAACGCAACAGCAAGCCGTTCTGGCTTTCCATCGGCCTGTTCTTCCTTGGTATGGCGGGGCTGGGACTGACGATCTGGCCCAATGCGATCCCGCCCGATGTCACCATCTGGGAGGCCGCGGCACCGGAAAAGAGCCAGATCTTCATGCTGATTGGCGTGGCGATCACCATGCCGCTGATCCTCGCCTACACTGGATGGGCCTATTGGGTCTTCCGCGGCAAGGTCGGCACAGAGGGCTACCACTGATGGCGTTCGATCCGCTCTCCGGCTCGGACGAAGCGCAGGACAAGCCGTTATGGCAGCGCCTTGCGTGGATGGCGCTGATCTGGCTCATCAGCGTCGCCATTCTCGGGGCGGTGGCCTACGGTCTGAGGATGTGGCTGGCGTGATCCGCACTGGTGTGGTGGGCGCTGACGGGCTCGAACCGCCGACCCTCTCGGTGTAAACGAGATGCT
>CAYOWF010000034.1:0-13664 GCA_964407585.1 uncultured Qipengyuania sp. | reverse complement strand
CTGCTGTTCGGCAAGCTGGCCGACGGGGGCGAGGTCGCAGTGACGATGAAGGACGGCAAGCCCGCCTTCGAACTCACCCCCGCGCCGCCCAAGGCCAAGCCCAAGCCGAAGAAGAAGCCCGCGGCGAAGAAGAAGGCCGCGCCGAAGAAGAAGCCGGAAGCCGGTGCGAGCGAGGGCAAGGGCGACAAGGACGAAAGCTAAGCCCTTCAGGGATTGGCATTACATCGCGAAATGTGATTGAACCTCCCCTGCACCTTTAGGGGAGGTTTTTCATGCGTACCGGTCTTCTTTTCGCACTCTCGCTCGGCGCGGCCTCGTTCGGTCTCGCCACGCCTGCGCTCGCACAGGATGAGCCCGAACGCGATTTCACGGTCGACGAT
Organism: uncultured Qipengyuania sp.; assembly: GCA_964407585.1. GTDB lineage: Bacteria > Pseudomonadota > Alphaproteobacteria > Sphingomonadales > Sphingomonadaceae > Qipengyuania. Next base: position 13,284 of record CAYOWF010000034.1, on the reverse strand, counting down.
CTGTTCGGCCTGACCGTCGCAGCCGACCCCCAGATCAGCCCGGATGGCAAGCGTATCGCCTATGTCCGGCGAACCAACGACATCATGACCGATGCCGCCGTCAGCTCGATCTGGCTGGTGGACGTGGCGAGCGGGACGCAGACTCCGCTGGTGACGGGCGAAGGGTCTCACACGAGCCCGCGCTGGTCGCCCGACGGCACTCGCCTCGCCTATGTCTCGACCGAAAGCGGCGGTGGGCCCGAGCTGCACGTCCGCTGGATGGCGAGCGGCGTCAGCGCCAATATCACCGCCCTGCCGGAAGCCCCCGGCGCGATCAGCTGGTCGCCCGACGGCAACCGTATCGCCTATAGCGCAAGAGTTCCCGGCGAAGGGCTCAAGCTCGGCAAGATGCCGACCAGGCCCGAAGGGGCCGAATGGAAGGAACCGCTGCAGATCATCGATCGGGTGACCTATCGGTTCGACGGGGGCGGCTATGCCAAGCCGGGCACTTCTCAGCTGTTCGTCGTCGATGCCACCGGCGGCGCGCCGCGCCAGCTCACCTTCGGCGAATATGACAATGGCGGCGGGGTCGAATGGAGCCCCGATGGCCGGACCTTATTGTTCTCGGCCAACCGCCGGGAGGATTGGGAGCTCGAACCTTTCGGTGTCGAGATCTACGCACTCGATATTGCGAGCGGGGCGATCCGCGCCCTGACCAGCCGCAACGGGCCCGACTTCGCGCCGCAATATTCGCCCGACGGCCGGCGCATCGCCTATCTCGGCTTCGACGATGTCGGCAATGCATTCGACCAGACCGGTCTCTACCTGATGGATGCCGATGGCTCCAATGCGCGGCAGGTCGCTGCAGCGCTCGATCGCGGGATCGACGGGATCGAATGGACCGATGCCGGCCTGTTCGCCAGTTTCGAGGAGGATGGCGAGCACCGCGTAGCCGAGATCGGGCTCGACGGCAGGGTGGAGCGTTTGCCCGCGCGTGTCGGCAGCACCTATTACGCGCTGCCCTATACGGGCGGCGAATGGTCGGTCAGCGACCGCGGCGTGGTCGCCTTCACCACCGCCAGCGCAACCCGGCCGACCGATATCGGGGTCACCACCTCGCGCGGGACGCGCCAGCTCACGCGGCTCAACGATCTCAAGCTGGGCGGCAAGGCGCTCGGTCAGACCCGCGAACTGGAGGTGACCGCGCCCGACGGCACCACCATCCCCGCCTGGATCATGTTGCCTCCCGGCTATGTCGAGGGAACCCGCGTCCCGATGGTGCTCGAGATGCACGGTGGTCCCTATGCCGCCTATGGGCCTGAATTCTCGGTCGACTACCAACTCTATGGTGCGGCCGGCTACGCGGTCGTCTTCTCCAACCCGGGCGGATCGACCGGCTATGGAGAGCAATTCGCCGATCGGATCGAGGACAATTACCCGATCAGCAATTACGACGAGCTGATGGCGGTGGTGGATGCTGCGATCGCCCAAGGCATTGCCGATCCCGACAATCTCTACGTAACCGGCGGCTCGGGCGGCGGAGTCCTGACCGCATGGCTGGTCGGCAAGACCGATCGCTTCAAGGCCGCCGCCGCGCACAAGCCGGTTATCAACTGGACCAGCCAGGCGCTGATCGCCGACGGTACGCCCTTCTTCGGGCGCTACTGGTTGGGAGCGCTGCCGTGGGAAGACCAGGCGCACTACTGGGAGCGATCGCCGCTCAGCCTCGTCGGGAACGTGACCACGCCGACCCTCGTACTGGTGGGCGCGGAGGACTATCGCACGCCGCGCAGCGAGGCGGAGCAGTATTATGGAGCGCTCAAGCTGGCAGGCGTCGATACCGCGCTGGTGATCACGCCCGGGTCGAGCCACAACAATCTCAGCCAGAGCCCCAGCCAGCAGGCCGCCCGCACATCCGCCGTGATCGCCTGGTTCGACAAATATCGTAAGGGCGAGGATAGCGAATAGGGATATATGGTCGTCCATCCTCGTTGAACCGGCGATGGGCGCACCCTTTTCCTGGATCAAACCCGAACCGCACGGGATCTATATCGAGCCGGCCGATTGCTGGGTCGACCCGTCACGCGCCGTGGACCGGGCACTGGTAACGCATGGCCACGCCGACCACGCGCGCGGAGGACATGGCGAAACGGTGGCGACGCCGGAAACGCTGGCGATCATGGAACTGCGCTATCGCACCGGGGCCGAGGACGATGCCGGGCAGGTGCCGCACAAGGCCATTCCCGCGGAATATGGCGAGGCCATCCGGCTGAAGGGCGGAGTTGAAGCGACTTATGTCCCGGCAGGCCATGTGCTCGGCAGTGCGCAGATCCTGCTCGAACATGCGGGCGAGCGGGTGGTCGTCACCGGAGATTACAAACGCAGCGCCGACCCCACTTGCGCACCCTTCGAAACCACTCGCTGCGATATTTTCATCACCGAAGCGACCTTCGGCCTGCCGGTCTTCCGCCACCCGCCCATCGCCGAGGAAATGGCCAAACTGCTCGGGAGGCTTGCTGCGCATCCCGATCGCTGCGTCCTGGTCGGAGCCTATGCACTGGGCAAGGCCCAGCGCGTCATCGCGGAACTGCGCGCGGCCGGGCACCACCAGCCGATATACCTCCACGGCGCGATGGAGAAGATGTGCCGCCTCTACGAAGAACATGGAGTGGGCTTCGGTGAACTGCGGCTCGTGGCCGACGCCGCAAAGGACGAAATGCGCGGACATATCGTCGTCTGCCCGCCCGGCGCGCTCAACGACCGCTGGAGCCGCCGCCTGCCCGATCCGATCACCGCCATGGCCAGCGGCTGGATGCGGATTCGCCAGCGCGCCCGCCAGCGCAATGTCGAACTGCCGCTGATCATTTCGGACCATGCCGATTGGGGAGAACTGACGCGCACCATCGAGGAAGTCGATGCGCAGGAAAACTGGATCACCCACGGCCGCGAGGATGCGTTGCTGCGCTGGTGCCAGCTCCACCAGCGCAGGGCGCGGGCGCTGGCCCTGGTCGGCTATGAAGACGAGGACGATTGAGGCGTGGAAGACTTCGCCGCCCTCATCGATGCGCTGGTCTACACCCGCTCGCGCAACGAGAAGCTGCGCCTCATCGCGGAATATCTGCGCGCCTCCCCCGATCCCGACCGCGGATGGGCACTGGCGGCCTTGTCCGACGGGCTGGATTTTCCGGCGGTAAAGAGCTCGACCGTCCGCAACCTGCTCAAGGACCGCATCGATCCGGTGCTCTGGACGCTGAGCCGCGATTTCGTCGGCGATACCGCCGAGACGGCAAGCCTGCTCTGGCCTGCGCCCGAAAAACCGCCCTCCCCGCCGAGCGTCGGCGAAACGGTCGAACTGCTGTCCGCGATGAACCGCAAATCGGTGACAACCGAGCTGCCCAAGCTATTGGACAGGCTCGATTCTTCCGGACGCTATGCCCTGTTGAAGCTGGCGACCGGCGGAATGCGGATCGGCGTCTCCTCGCGGCTCGCCAAGATGGCATTCGCGCAGGGTTTCGACGTTTCGGTCGACGAGGTGGAGGAGTATTGGCACGGCCTCTCCCCACCCTATGCCGAGCTTTTCGCCTGGGCCGCCGATGGCGCCGATCCGCCCGACATCGAGAATCTGCCGACATTCCGGCCGTTCATGCTGGCCCATCCGCTCGAGGATACTGTGGTCGATCTGGGCGATTATGCCGCCGAGTGGAAATGGGACGGCATCCGCGTGCAATTGGTGCGGGCCGGAGGCGAAACCCGGCTGTTCTCTCGCTCGGGCGACGATATTTCACCCACCTTTCCCGAAATGCTCGACGTCTTGCCGATGAATGCGGTGCTCGATGGCGAACTGCTGGTGCGCGGGACTACGCAGGGGGGCGAGACGGGCGGAGCGGCCAGCTTCAATGCGCTGCAGCAACGCCTCGGTCGCAAGACCGTCGCGAAGAAAATGCTCACGGAATTTCCAGCCTTCATAAGGCTTTACGACATATTGCTGCTCGAAGGCGAAGACCTGCGCGCGCTCCCATGGACCGAGCGGCGCGGACGGCTCGAAGCGCTGGCGTCACGCCTGCCCGCGTCTCGGTTCGATATCAGTTCAATCGTCGAAGCGACTGATTTCGAACATCTTTCACGGATCCGGGAAGGAAGCCGCGAGGATGCGATCGAAGGGTTGATGCTGAAACGCAAGGACAGCCCCTATATTGCCGGGCGGCGCGTGGGGCACTGGTACAAATGGAAACGCGATCCGCTGCTGGTCGATTGCGTGTTGATGTATGCCCAGCGCGGGAGCGGTAAGCGCTCGAGCTTCTTTTCCGACTACACCTTCGGCTGCTGGGACGGCGATCCCGACGAGGGCGCGGAGCTGCTGCCGGTCGGCAAGGCCTATTCGGGCTTCACCGACGATGAACTGAAGAAGCTCGACCGCCATGTGCGGAGCAGCACGATCAACCGCTTCGGCCCGGTGCGCGAAACGGACAAGAGCCTCGTTTTCGAAGTCGCCTTCGACAGCGTGCACGAAAGCAAGCGCCACAAATCGGGCCTCGCCATGCGCTTTCCGCGCATCCATCGCATCCGGTGGGACAAGCCGCCGCACGAGGCGGACCGAATCCAGGCCCTGCGCGCCCTTATCGCCGATTGACGGCGCTCCCCCATGCGCTAGGTGCAGGGCGAAAGAGGGAGAAATCGATGACCCACAAGGACCTGCTCGTCACCACCCACCTCCAGATGCTGGGGACGCTCGACGGGTTGCTGGCCAAGGCGGCCGCACATGAAAAGGGCGATGCCCTGCTGCGCGAACGGCTGGCGGACGACATGCTGCCGCTGGCAGCGCAGGTCCGTTTCCTGTGCAACATGCCCGGCGAGGCGATGACGCGGCTGATCGGACTGGAATTCAAATCCGTCGAAGAGGGCCCCGAGACGATCGCCGATGCGCGCAAGATGGTTGCGGAGCGCAAGGCCGATGTCGAGAAATGGTCCGGCCACACTTTTATCGGCGAGGATGAGGCGATCGAACTCGTCATTCCCAACGGCATGACCTTCGACCTGACCGCCGGCGAATATGTGCGCGACTGGGCGGTGCCGCAGTATTATTTCCATGCAACGACGGCCTATGCGATCTTGCGCAAGGAAGGCCTCGACATCGGCAAGGCCGATTTCGTCGGCTACATGTTCCGCTATATCCGCCAACCGGCGAGCTGAGGCCTACTCGCCCAGCGAAGCCGCCACCGCCTCGCTGTGGTGGCGGGCGTTTTCGGCGTAATGGGCCACGCCCATGCGCATTCCCGCGACCGCGGTGTCGTTCAAGTCCTTGAGCTTCTTCGCCGGGCGTCCCGCCCACAATTCTCGCTCGCCCATGACCTTGCCTTCGGTCAGCATGGCGCCGGCGGCCAGCATGGCGTCGCTGCCGATGACCGCCTTGTTCATTGCGATCGCACCGAGACCGACGAAACCGCGGTCCTCGATCACGCAGCCATGGACCATCGCCATATGGCCGATGAGCACGTCGTCGCCGATGAGCAGCGGGCTTCCGTCCGGATCGCCCGGGCGCGGCGGATCACAATGAAGCACGCTGCCGTCCTGGACATTGGTCCTTTCGCCGATGACGATACGGCTGACGTCGGCGCGGAGCACGCAATTGTACCAGATGGAGCTTTCCGCCCCGATGGTGACATCGCCTACCAGCGTGCAGCCCGGCGCGACGAATGCGCTTTCGTGGATTTGCGGGGTCTTGCCGTGAATCGGGATGATGTTGACGCCGGGGCGGTTGGTCACTTCTGACTCTCCCATTGGGTTTTGGTGAGGCTGTACTGGATGACCGTGCGATCTTCCTCGCCGTATTCCGGAGCCTCGAAATCGAGATCTTCGCGGCGCACCATGCCGAGCTTCTCCATGAGTTTCCAGCTGCCCGTATTGGCGTGGCTGGTCAACGCGACGACGAAGGGAGCATCGACCCTGCCGAAAGCCCAGTCGAGGATGGCGCGCACCGCTTCCTCGGCGAGGCCCTGCCGCCAGCGGTCCTCGCGGATCAGCCAGCCGACTTCATGATCGCCGATATTGGGCGCGGCCGCATGGTCGACGCGCTTGATGCCGCAGTGGCCGACCATTTCCCCGTTCGCCTTGTCGATGGCGAACAGGAAGCTGAAGCCTTCCTGCGCATAGAGCTGCATCCCCTTGGCGTGCTTCGCCTCGATTTCATGCAATTCCTTCGGGCCGCCCAGTCGCGCCATCACCGTAGGCGTGTTGAGCACCCGCAACTGCTCTTCGGCATCGCCTTCCTCTATGGTGCGCAGGATCAGCCGGTCGGTTTCGGCAATGATATCAGCCATCGAGGCCACTCCAGTCTTCGCGCGCTATCGCATAGACGATGATCGTATCGGCGCCGAAATCGCTGTTTTCGAAGTCTAGTTCGGGGCGGCGCTCCATGCCCAGGCGCTTCATCAGGCCCCAGCTCGGCACATTCGGTTCCAATGTTAGCGCGACGACCCGTTGCGCACCGAACCGGTCGAATGCGAGGTCGAGCGATGCCGCCGCGGCCTCCTTCGCATAACCCTTCCCCCAGGCATCTTCGCGCAAGCGCCAGCCGACTTCCATCTCGCCGACGGGGCCGCCTTTCTGGTTGCATCTCTTCAGCCCGCAGAAACCGAGTATTGCACCGTCCCGCTTGCGTTCGACCGCCCAGAAAGTGTGGCCGCTTTCCTGCTGATATGTCAGCAGCCTTTTCTGCACGTCAGCCCGCTTCGCGTCATCGCATACCCCGCCCAGCCACTCCATGACGGCAGGCGTGTTGGTCGCTTCCCAGAACGGCGTCCAATCCTCATCGCGCCAGTCGCGCAGGATGAGCCGTTCCGTTTCGTGACGAAAATCAGCCACCGAGGATCCGCGCCGCGAGCGGCGCGTGATAGGTCAGCACGCCCGAGCAGCCTGCGCGCTTGAAGGCGACGAGCTTCTCCATCAGCAGCGCATCGCGATCGGCAACCCCGGCAGCGGCGCCCGCTTCGATCAATGCGTATTCGCCGCTGACCTGGTAGGCGAAGACCGGCACGTCGAAGCGCTGTTTCGCGCGGCAGATGATGTCGAGATAGGCGAGGCCGGGTTTGACCATGACGCTGTCCGCCCCTTCGGCAATGTCCATGGCTATCTCGCGCATGGCCTCGTCGCCATTGGCCGGGTCCATCTGGTACCCCTTCTTGTCGCCCTTGAGCAGTCCGCCCGAGCCGACCGCGTCGCGGAACGGGCCGTAGAAGGCAGAAGCATATTTCGCGGCATAGGCCATGATCTGGACATTCGGGTGCCCGTCCATCTCCAGCGCCATGCGGATCGACTTCACCCGACCGTCCATCATATCGGACGGCGCGATGATGTCTGCGCCCGCCCTCGCCTGATTCACCGCCTGGTCGACCAGCACCGCAACGGTATCGTCGTTGAGGACATAGCCCTGCGCATCGACCAGCCCATCCTGCCCGTGGCTGGTATAAGGGTCGAGCGCGACATCGGTGAGGATGCCGATATCGGTGCCGCAAGCATCGCGCACCGCCTTGATCGCCCGGCACATGAGATTGTCGGGATTGAGCGCCTCGTCGCCGCCATCGCTGCGTTTGTCGGCGGGCGTATTGGGAAACAGGGCGATGCACGGAATACCGAGCGCCACCGCCTCTTTCGCCCGCTTGGCGATGCCGTCGATCGACCAGCGCGAAACGCCGGGCAGGCTTCCGACGGGTTCCTCCAGCCCCTCGCCGCTCGTGACGAAGAGCGGCCAGATCAGGTCGGCGGGTGTGAGTACGGTTTCGCGGTGCATGGCGCGGCTCCACCCGTGGGCGCGCGTGCGGCGGAGGCGAGTGGCGGGATAGGCGGCGTCGGTCATGCGGCCAAGCCTTGCCGCAAACTCCCGGTCCGCGCAATCGGCAGAAAGCGTCAGCCGATGCTGCGCGGCTTGTCGAGCTTGTCGATTTCGCGCGCCGGTTCTTCCGATGCGGCCTCGTCGGCCGTCGGCGTGAGATCGCCCAGTGCCGCGCCTTCCTCGACATCGCGAAGCGTGCCCATTGCCGAGCGGAAACGCTCGAGCTCACTGCCCGAAAGCTGCTTGCGGGTGACGAAGCTGACCGAATTCGGATTCACCGAACGGCCGCCGCGATACATTTCGTAATGCAGGTGCGCGCCGGTCGAAAGGCCGGTCGAACCGACATAGCCGATCACCTGGCCGCGCCGCACGCTGGCGCCGCGATTCACTGCGATGCGGCTCATGTGGCAATAGCGCGTGTCGATCCCGTTGGCATGACGGATGCGTACGGCATTGCCGCAGCCGCCCATCCGTCCGGCGCCGGTCACACGACCATCGGTGACCGCAACGATCGGCGTGCCGTGGCGTGCCTTGAAATCGACGCCGGCATGCATGCGGCGGTAACCGAGGATCGGATGGCGGCGCATGCCGTAGCTCGAGCTCATCCGGCCCGGGACCGGGGCGACGAGGCCGCCCTTTTCCTCGCCCGAACCGTCGGCGTCGAAGAACTCTTCTTCCTGCCCCCAGCGCATCAGCTGTACCGCCCCGCGCGACCCTCGTTCGAGGCCCGCAAAGAGAAGCTTGCCCGCTTGCCGTTCGCCGGTGGCGGCGCGGCGGTGCGAGACGATGATGTCGAACGTATCGCCGGCACGCACGTCGCGCTGCAGGTCGATCTGCGTGCCGAGTGCCTTGATGTAGGCCTGCACCGCACTGGTCGGTGCGCCCGCGGCGCGCGCCGAACGATAGAGGCTGTCGCCCACCTGCCCGCGAATCCGGAGCGGCGTTTCGTCGACCCGGATGATGCGGCGCGTCAGATCGAGCGGGCCGTCCTCTCCCTGGCGATCGATCTTCAGTTCGAGGTCGAAGCGGGCGCGAAAGGTGAGCTTGTCGAGCGGACGCCGGGCGCCAGGTTCTGGACGACGTCCAAGCGTGATGTCGATTTGCGTTCCGGGCTCGAGCTCGTCGAGCGAAACGGCGCTGCCGATCAGGGCGGCGACCTCGTCCGCCTCGGCATTGCCGAGACCCGCACGGCGCAAGGTGCGGTCGAGGCTGTCGCCGCGACCGAGCGTGGCGAGCAATTGCATCTGCGGGCGTTCGGGCGCTTCGGCCAGCGGGCGGACCAGTGCGGTCGGCCCCATTTTGCGGCCCGTATCGGCACCTAGGCCGAGCGGCATGATCATCTGGCTGCGGTATTCGCTGCGCACCTGGAAATCGTCGGGCAGCGGCGAGGCCGCTTCGAGCGGGGCGAAATCCGGCCAGAAGGCCAGCGCCACGACCGACAGGCCGACAAACGTGCCGAGCCCGCGGAACCAGCGCTTCGAGCCGATGTCGGCACCGAGGTCGGGAGCGATGTCGAGGTTCTCTATGCGGGCATAGACCCGGTCGCGGATGTCGCTGAAGGATGCAGCGCGCGCGGGTTCGGCGAGAGCTGCACCGCCAAGACCGGCGACGGCCTGCTTTTGGCCTCTTGCCTTCTTTTGCGTGGAAAGCTCCACCAACTACCCCTCGTCCCTGCTCCGGTTCGCGCTATCCTGCGGACGCAAAGTTTCGTCCTATTTGCGCGAATTGATAGATAAACAAAGTGAAATTCGTCTTAACCGGCGGTGAGGCGAGTCTCTGCGGCGACGAACCGTGGGATGAATTCGGCGAGCGGTTGCACCTGCCCGGCCGCGCTGCCACCTAGGGTGCTGTGAACGACGCCTCGGTCAAGGCGGTCCTCGGACCCACCAATACCGGCAAGACCCATCTCGCCATCGAACGCCTATGCGCGCATTCGAGCGGCGCAATGGGCTTCCCGCTGCGCCTGCTCGCACGCGAAGTCTACGACAGGGTTGTCGCGATCAAGGGGGAGAAAGATGTCGCGCTGATCACCGGCGAGCAGCGGATCGAACCGCCGGGCGCGCGCTATCTGTGCTGTACGGTCGAAGCCATGCCCCGCAGCGCCAACGAGCGGGCTTTCGTCGCGCTCGACGAAGCGCAACTCTCCGCCGACCGCGAGCGGGGTCACATCTTCACCGACCGCCTGCTCAATGCGCGGGGGCGCGAAGAGACCATGCTGCTGGGCGCGGCGACGCTGGCTCCGATGGTCCAGGCGCTCGTCCCCCGAGCCGAAATTTCCGAACGTCCGCGCTTTTCGACCCTGACCCATATCGGCCCCCGCAAGCTCTCCCGCCTGCCGCCACGCAGTGCCATCGTCGCCTTCAGCGCCGAGCAGGTCTATGCGGTGGCGGAAATGCTCCGACGGTTTCGCGGCGGAGCGGCGGTGGTGATGGGGGCGCTTTCACCGGAAACGCGAAACAAACAGGTTGAATTGTTCCAGAACGGTGAGGTGGACTATATCGTCGCCACCGACGCCATCGGCATGGGGCTCAATCTCGACATCGACCATGTCGCCTTCGCCGGCCTGACCAAGTTCGACGGCGTCAGGATGCGGCGCCTGTTTCCGGCGGAGATGGCGCAGATCGCCGGTCGCGCGGGAAGGCACCAGCGCGACGGTACATTCGGTACGCTTGCCGGGGTCGGCGGCAAGGCCGGGCCCGCACCCGAATTCACCGATGAAGAGATATACGCGATCGAGGAACATCGCTTCGCGCCGATCACCAAGCTCTACTGGCGCGAGCCCGAGCCGCGGTTCGATTCGCTTGCCGCGCTGATCGCCGACCTCGAGAGCCCGCCCGAACACGAAGCGTTGCGCCTCGCGCCCGAAGCCATCGACCTCGCCACGCTCAAGCGTCTGGCCGAGGAGCCGGTTGCGGCCAATGTGCGCGGCGCGGGAGCGGTACGCCGCTTCTGGGAGGCGTGCTCGCTGCCCGATTTCCGTGCGCGCGGTCCGGATATTCATGCCCGTTTCGTCGCACGGCTGTGGCAGGATCTCTCCGGGGGCTATATCGGGGCGGATTATGTTGCTGCGCGGATTTCCGAGCTCGACAACACGAGTGGCGATATCGACACCCTGCAGGGTCGAATTGCCGCCATCCGCAGCTGGGCCTATATCTGCCAGCGGCCCGACTGGGTGCTGGCGCGGGACGAAATGGCGGCGCGCGCACGCGGAGTGGAAGCCAAGCTGTCGGATGCGCTCCATGCGCGGCTGACCGAAAGATTCGTAAACCGAAGGACTGCCATATTGATGAAATCGCTCGGACAGGACGCCTCAATGCTGCCCATCACGCTCGCCGAAGACGGCACGCTGCTGGTCGAAGACGAGGCGCTGGGCAAGGTGGACGGCTTCCGCTTCGAGGTAGACCCTTCGGCCAATCATGCAGACCGCAAGATGCTGCTCGCCGCCGCAGAAAAGTCGCTCCCCCGCATCCTCGGCGAAAGGGCGGAAGCGCTGGCGGCTTCGGACATGGCCGATGTCGAGCTGGCGCGAGGCGCCATCCGCCGGAACGGCCAGCTGCTTGCGAAGCTCAAGCCGCGCGAGGGGCAGGTCAAGCCCGCTCTCGATCCGTCGCGCGAAATATCCGCCCTTCCGGAGAAGCCGCGCCAGGCGCTGCTCGAGGCGCTCGACGGCTGGCTCGACAGGATGCTCGAGCCGCTAGAGCCCTTGCGCAAGATGCATATCGCCTCGGCCAATCCCGATGCAGGGAGCGAGGCCCGGGCGCTTTTGCTCAATCTCATCGCCGGCCACGGCTTCGTGACGCGCGAACGGGCGGGGATCGAACACCTGCCCAAGGAAATGCGCCCGTTCCTGCGCAAGATCGGCGTCACTTTCGGCGCACTCGATATTTTCGCGCCGGTGTTGCTGAAGCCTGCCCCGCGGCAGTTGCTGAGTTCGCTGGGCATCGACCGGCGCCCGCTGCAGCCGGAAATGTTGCCGGTCATTCCCGATGCGAAGAAGCTACCCGCCGGCTATCGCCATGCCGGTTCTCAGGCCATTCGGCTTGACCTGGCCGAGAAGGTCTTCCGTGCCGCACACGAGGCGCGGACAAAGGCGGACAAGAGCCGCAAGTTCCGGTTCGACCTCGCTCTGCCCGTGTCGATCGGGCTCGAAGAAAAGAATGCCGAGCGCCTGCTCGGACAGGCCGGCTTCCGCGTCCAGCGGGCAAAGCCCTTGCCCGAAGGCGCATTCGGCCCGCCGCGTGCCGACAGCTGGGAATGGCGCCCTTCGCGGCGCAAGCAGCAACGCCAGGCGCCCGCTCGCCGGCAGGAACCGCGCGAAGGCAGTGCCTTCGCCGGGCTCGCCGACCTGATAAAACAGGGCTGAGGCTTGCGGCTCGACCGCCTGCTCTGCTTCCTGCGCTTCGTGCGCACACGCAGTGCGGCCCGCGCATTGGTCGAGAAAGGTCACATCCGCCGCAACGGCGAACGCGTGCAGCGCGCCAGCCGCGATATCGCGGTGGGCGACGTGCTGACCCTGCCGCTGGGAAATTCGGTCCGGCTGGTAGAAATTCTCTCGCTTCCGGAGCGCCGCGGACCGCCGCGAGAGGCGCAAGAATGTTATAGGGAACTTGACCCCGGCGCATGAATAGCCATAGCAGCGCAGCAACACACACCTGAGAGGGAAAACTCGCTCCATGACCTATGTCGTCACCGACGCCTGCATCAAATGCAAATACACCGACTGCGTCGAGGTCTGCCCTGTCGACTGTTTCTACGAGGGCGAGAACATGCTCGTCATCAATCCCAGCGAATGCATCGACTGCGGCGTGTGCGAACCCGAATGTCCTGCCGAGGCGATCCTGCCCGACACCGAGGACAATCTCGAAAAGTGGCTCGAACTGAACACCAAGTTCAGCGCCGAATGGCCCAATATCACGCAGAGCAAGGAACCGCCTGCGGATGCCGACGAGCACAAGGGCGAAGAAGGCAAGTTCGACAAGTACTTCAATGCCGAGCCCGGCGAAGGCGACTGATTCGCCTGCCAATGCGGCGAAGCCGCGCATTCACGCCGGTTGCGCTGGTTAGGGCGCGGTAAACGCCCTTTCGGGCCATATCTTTTCGCGACTCGCAATTTTCCGCATGTTGTGCTATATAATGCAACAACTGCGCCGGTCAGGTCCTGCGCAGATGTGAGAATTGAAAGGGCCGTACACCTCGCAACGCCACAAGGAAGTGTCTGCCGCGCACCGATTCAAGGAGCGCGGACAAGGGATTTCGTGACGATGCATCCCCCCACGCGGCCCGACGAAAGGATTGATGCATGGCGAGCAAGGCAGACGCCTTCGACGTTGGCGATTACGTAGTCTACCCCAAGCACGGCGTAGGCCGTGTCATCGAACTGCAGAGCGAGGAAATCGCCGGCATGCAGCTCGATCTCTATGTCCTCCGGTTCGAAAAAGAGCGCATGACCCTGCGCGTTCCCGTCAACAAGGTCGAAT
>CAYOWF010000033.1:9581-13809 GCA_964407585.1 uncultured Qipengyuania sp. | reverse complement strand
TTCGAATATTCCTTTCCGCCCTTTTCGGGCAGCAGCTTCTCGGTGATGATGTGGTTGAGCAGGAAGCCCTTTTCGAATTCGGGGCTTTCCTTGTCGAGACCCCAGGCGCCCTTGCGCTTCCCGATCGCATTCCAGGTCCAGACCACGCTGGGGTTTACACCGGTCACCAGCCGCACCTGCGCCTTCACCCGACCGCGTCCGTTTTCGATCCAAACCCAGTCGTCGTCTTCGAAGTCGTGTTTCGCAGCCAGTTCGTGGTGCATGTGCAGCTTGTTGGCACTGGTGATTTGGCGGAGCCACGCATTCTGGCTTCCCCAGCTGTGATACATGTGCATCGGCCGCTGCGAGAGTGCGTGGACCGGGAATTCCTCGCCACCTTCGTCGCGTTCGAGAAAGGGCTGGTACCAGATCGGCAGGGGGTCGAAATAGGTCTCGATCCGCTCGCGATGGGCTTCGGGCGGCGTGATGTCGCCATGTCCCTGCGCGGCCAGCCGGAATTTCTGCAAGTCCTCGTTGTAGAGCTGGAAGGTGATGGGGTCGGCATGGCCCAGCCAGGCCATCTTCTTCGCATGTTCGAGATATTCGCGATTGGCGAATTTCATGAACTGCGCCGAAAGCGGCAGCTCCTCGTGCCAGAAGCAGCCGTTCTCGATGTAACGGTCGAGCTGGTTGGGATTGATTGCGCCGACACCCGATTTCTCGCCGTTCTCGCCCCGCCATCCCGACAGCGGGCCGATGCCCGGCGCGCGTTCGTGATTGACGATGTAATCCTCGTACCCGCCCGGGAATTTGGGCGATCCGTCTTCATTGGTCATTCCCGGCAGGCCCAGCCTTGCGCCGAGATCGAGCAGAACGGTCTGGAACGGACGCACATCGCGGTCGAGCGGGACGACGGGCTGGCGGATCGCATCGCCGCCGCCATGTGCAGAGGAAATCGGCCGGTCGAGCATCGAGATGCAATCCCAGCGTTCGAGATAGGTCGTATCGGGCAGGATCAGGTCGCAATAGGGGACCGTCTCCGAATAGAAGGCATCGGAGTAGATGATCTTCGGGATGACGTATTCGCCGTCCTCGCGCTTCTTCGTGAAATAGCCCAGCGTCTCTGGAATGTTCATCGAACTGTTCCAGGCCATGTTGGCCATGAACATGAAGAGCACGTCGATACCGTAGGGATCCCGGTTGGCCGCATTGTGCAGCACCATGTGCATCATGCCGTGCAATGCGAGCGGATGCTCCCAGCTGAAGGCCTTGTCGATGCGCAGCGGATCTCCGTGCTGATCGACGATGAGATCTTCCGGCGAGCGGGGGAAGCCGAGCGGCGGACCGTCGAGCGGCAAGCCCGCTTCGGCCTTGGGCCAGGCTGCCTTGATCCCCGGGGGGACCGGCTTGGGAAAGGGTGCCTTGTAACGCCAGCCGCCGGGGCAATCGACCGACCCCAGCAGCGCCTGCAGGATATGGATCGCACGGCAGGTATGGAAACCGTTCGAATGCGCCGATATCCCGCGCATGGCGTGAAACGAGACCGGGCGGCCGACGAAATTGTCGTGATGGCGGCCCCAGGCATCGACCCAGGGCTGTTCGATCACGATTTCCTTTTCGAAAGCCGTTTCTGCCAGTTCAGCGGCGATCCGGCGAGTGGTATCCGCCGGCACGCCGGTGTTCTCCGCCACCGCCTCGGGAGAATAGTCTTCGCTCAGATAGCGTTCGGCGAGGATCTGGAAGGATGGCACGACGGTCCGACCATTGACCGTGCGCTCGCCCGCGAATGCCGGTTTGATATGAACCGCATTGGCGTGGATCGCCTTGCCCTGTGCCAGGCACCAGGCCAGCGGACCGCCGTCCGCATGGCGCAGGAACAGGCCATCGTCTTTCGCCCCCGGTTCGCGGATTACCAGCCAGGGTGCGTTGGAATAGCGCGCAAGGCTGGCCCAATCGATCTTTTCGGCGCGCAGCAATTCGTGGATGATGGCGAAGACGAACAGGCCGTCGGTACCCGGGCGGATGCCGATCCATTCGTCGGCGATGGCGGAATAGCCGGTCCGCACCGGATTTACCGAGACGAACTTCGTGCCCTCTCGCGTCTTGAGGTTTCCGAGGCCGAGCTTGATCGGATTGCTGTCGTGATCGTCAGCCACGCCGAACATCATGTGATAGAGCGTGCGTTCGTAATCGGGCTCCCCGAATTCCCAGAAGGCGCCGCCCAGCGTGTAGAGCCCGCCGGCCGCCATATTGACCGAGCAGAAGCCGCCGTGCGCAGCGAAGTTATGCGTGCCGAACTGGCTCGCCCACCATCCGGTGAGGGATTGCGACTGGTCGCGCCCGGTGAAGAAGGCAAGCTTGGCCGGATCGCGCCGACGGACCTCGCCAAGCCACTCGGTCGCCAGTTCCAGAGCCTCGTCCCATTCGATTTCCCTGAACTCGCCCGACCCGCGTTCGCCGACGCGCAGCAGCGGCTTGGTCAGCTTGGCGGGAGCATATTGATGCATGATCCCTGCGCTGCCCTTGGCGCAGAGCACGCCCTTGTTGACCGGGTGGTCGGGATTGCCCTCGATGTAACGGATGGTGCCGTTCTTGAGGTGGACCTTGATGCCGCAGCGACAGGCGCACATGTAGCAAGTGGACGTCTTCACCTCGTCGGCGACCTGCGGGGAAAGCCCCACCTCCTCGCGCACGGTCTCGAACGGATTAACGCCCATCTCTCTCCTGCGGACCCGCGTTATATCACGGGTTCCTAATGCAGCTATTGCAGCGTGATCGGGCAAGGGCAATACAAAAGCCCGCCGGATGTTCGGGACAGGGATTTCGAGCAGCGTTCCATCGCCCGATCGAAACGGGACGATTGCGCAGGAAACCATGCGTTTGTTGCGCAAACCCGGTGCGAAACCTATATCCGCCGTCATGGCTGCCTGGCAGCAGGGTCCCCTTTCCGGAGTTTTCGCCAGTGGAACTGGAAATTGCAGACATGCAGGAAAACGCCAAGCGCGCGACCGCCCTGCTGAAATCCATGGCCAATGAATCGCGCCTGCTCATCCTGTGCCAGCTTTCGCAGCAGGAAATGTCGGTAGGCGAGATGGCGGAATATATCCCCCTTTCGCAATCTGCGCTGTCGCAGCATCTCTCGATCCTGCGCCGCGAAGGACTGGTGAAGACCCGCCGCAGTTCGCAATTCGTGCACTATTCGCTCGACAGCGAAGAGGTGAAGGCGGTGATCGGCGTGCTCTACGAACAGTTCTGCGCCGACAGCGAAGACATCGACATAGAGGCCGCAGCCTGATCCTCAGGCGCTGCGGTCCGTTATATCGGGGACCGAGAATTCACCCGTCTTGGCTGCATCCGGCGCAAGACGCTGGAAGGCATCGAATTGCGACAGGAAAACCCTGCCGCGCAGTTGGTCGACAAGGTCCGAACGCTTGAGGCGGTCCATCACCGGGCCCTTTACCTCGGACAAGTGCAGCACAACACCTGCATCCGCCAGCTTGCGGTTGAGCGCTTCGAGCATTTCGAGGCCGGTCGCATCCACCCAGTTCACCGCGCTGAACATCAGCACGAGCTCGGTCACTTCAGGGCGCGCAGCCACCTGGTCGAGCACGAAATCCTCGAACCAGCGGGAGTTGAGATAGGTGAGAGCTTCGTCCACCCGGATCGTGAGCAAATGCGGTACGGTGAGCACCGCATGACGCCGGACATTGCGGAAGTGCTCGGTCTCAGGAACCTGCCCGACCACGGCGGCATGGGGCCGCGAAGAATGCCAGACGAACAGGGCGAGGCTGATCAGGACCCCTGCCAGCACGCCATTTTCGACACCGTAGGCGAGCGTGATGCCGATGGTCGCGGCAATGCCGAGGAAATCCCGCTTCGAATAGCGCCACATTTCGCGCGGCTTGGCGAGGTCGACCAGCGAAAGCACCGCGACGATGATGGTCGCGGCAAGCGTTGCCAGCGGGAGGTAATAGAGGAACGGCGTCAGAAAGATCGAGGCCAGTGCCATGCCGACCGCCGTAAAGGCCCCGGCCGCGGGGGTTTCCGCCCCGGCATCGTAATTGACCACCGAGCGCGAAAAACCTCCGGTTACGGGGAAGCCGCCCGAAACCGACGCAGCCATGTTGGATGCACCTAGCGCCACCAGCTCCTGGTCGGGATCGATCCGACGGCGGCGCTTGGCGGCAAGCGTTTGTGCCACCGAGATCGATTCCACGAAGCCGATTATCGAAATGAACAGCGCGCTGAC
>CAYOWF010000033.1:0-9481 GCA_964407585.1 uncultured Qipengyuania sp. | reverse complement strand
TCAGAGTGAACAGCCCGACCCCCAGCGTATAGAGGTTGGTCGCCCCGATATGTTGCGCCAGCGTACGCAGGATCTCGACCATGTTTTCGCCATGCGCCTCAATGCCGAGCACATGCTTGAGCTGGCTGGCGGCGATGATGAGACCGCTCGCGGTGATGAAGCCGCTGACCACCGGATGAGACAGGAGATTGGCCAGGAAGCCCAGGCGGAACAGGCCCATCGCCAACAAGATCAGGCCCGATATCATCGCCAGCGCGATGGTTGCCGCGATATATTCCGGCGAACCGCCGACCGCCACCTTGCCCGCAGCCGTTGCCGTCATCAGCGAAATGACAGCCACCGGCCCAACGGACAAAACGCGGCTGGTGCCAAACAGGGTGTAGACGACCAACGGCAGGAGCGATGCATAGATGCCCACCACCGGTGGCAACCCTGCCAGCAAGGCATAGGCAAGGCTTTGCGGGATGAGCATGATCGTGACGATAATTGCCGCGACCATATCCTTCGACAGGGCTAGAGAGTTGTATCGCCGCCCCCAGTCGAGGATCGGCATATAACGTGCGATCTTGCCGATCGTCAGGATGGACGCGCCCGAACTTACCGGAGAAACGGGTTCCCGATTGCCTGCCTCATTCGCCATCGAATCCGGGCTCCCGTCGTACTGCGCCGAACTCAGAGATCGGGGCGCAACTTGGCAAGGTCATAGCCGGCGTCGGCAGCGCGCTCGATACGCTCGTCGGCGCTCAGGCCGTCCGGGTTCGAGAGCATCCACAGCACCGTCGCCCTCTGCCCGCTACCGCAATAGGCCAGCACCTTGCCCTCGGCCCCGCCGATGATTTCGCCCTGTTTCTCGACCGCTTGCGGGGTCACGCCGCCTGGTGCGACCGGATTGTGATGGAAGGCAAGGCCGGCGTCGCGCGCGGCGGCTTCGATGTCGGCGGCAGTGGCTTGTCCGGCGGCTTCGCCGTCGGGACGGTTGCAGATGATCGTCGAGAATCCCGCGTCCCTGGCATGCTGCACGTCGGCAGTCGTAATCTGCCCGCGAACGCTGAGCGCATCGGTCAGTTTATTTGCTTGCATGGGCAGGGATCTCTCGCTTGCTGTCGAACAGAATTTTATGAAGCAGCATTCCGGCCAGGAGGGCTGCAGTGAATACGGCCGCTTCGAAAGGTGCGATGATGAAAATCGCGATGCCGGGGCCCGGGCACAGGCCGGCGAGGCCCCAGCCGACACCGAACAGTCCCGCCCCGCCGACCAGCTGCGGCGTCAGGTCGCGCCGGTCTGGCAGCGAGAATTCGGGCGCGAACAGGGGATGCGCCATCTTCGGGACGAAGCGCCAGGCGATCGCCATCACGATAAGCGCGCCGCCCATCACGAAGGCGAGCGTCGGGTCCCAGTCTCCGAAGAAGTCGAGAAAGCCGCGGATACGCGCAGGATTGGTCATCCCGCCTAGCGCCAGCCCGGCTCCGAAGAGCACGCCGGAGACGGCGGGGAGGACGTGCCGCGCCATCATGATACGGTTCCTACCAGCGCTACGGTTGCCGCGCCGGTAGCGATAAAGGTCAGCGTCGCCACGATCGAGCGCTGCGAGAAGCGGCTCATGCCGCATACCCCGTGCCCGCTGGTGCAACCGCTGCCCATACGCGCGCCGAAGCCAACCAGCAGTCCGCCCGCGAGCATCAGCGGAATCGAAGCGAACTGCGCCTCGATGCCACCGCTCAACAGGCTCACCAGTACGGCACCGATGGGCAAGCCCAGCACGAATAGCCAGGCGCTCGGCATGGGATAGCCGCTATCGTTGATGCGAACCGCCCGCGCGACGATGCTGGAGATGCCGGCTATGCGGCCTGCGCCCAGCAGCATGATCGCAGCTGCGATACCGATGAGTACGCCTCCGGCAAGCCCCGCCATGGGGGCAGCGTCGGGAAATCCGGGCAGCGTCATACCGCGTTCACCGGTATCTTGATGTAGCTCACGCCATTATCCTCCGGCTCGGGCAGGCGTCCGCCGCGGATATTGACCTGCACGCTGGGCATGATGAGCCTCGGCATGGCGAGTGTCTTGTCCCGCGCGGTGCGCATTTCCACGAATTCGGCCTCGCTCGTGCCTTCCTTCACATGCACGTTCTCGCGCCGCTGCTGGCCGACCGTGGTCTCCCACGCATATTCGTCGCGACCCGGCGCCTTGTAATCGTGGCACAGGAACAGGCGCGTCTCTTCGGGCAGCGAGAGCAGGCGCTGGATCGAGCGGTAGAGCTGGCGCGCGTCGCCGCCGGGAAAATCGGCCCGCGCGGTGCCGAAATCGGGCATGAAGATCGTGTCGCCGACGAAGGCCGCATCGCCGAAGATATAGGCATAGTCGGCCGGAGTGTGACCGGGGACGTGAAGCGCGATGGCCTCGATCTCGCCAAGCCTGAATGTCTCGCCATCTTCGAACAGATGGTCGAACTGCGACCCGTCGCGCTCGAAGTCGGTCCCCGCATTGAACAGCTTGCCGAAGACTTCCTGCACACGGACGATCTCGCGTCCGATGGCAAGCTTGCCGCCGAGCTTTTCCTGCAAGTAGGGCGCAGCGGAAATATGATCCGCATGCGCATGCGTTTCGATCAGCCATGTCACCACGAGATCGTTCGCCTGCGCATATTCGACCATGAGATCGGCCGAACCGTTCGACGTGCGGCCTGCGGCGGCATCGTAATCGAGAACCGAGTCGATAATCGCCGCCTCTTTCGAGACCGGATCGTGAATCACATAGCTGACCGTGTTGGTCGCCTCGTCGAAGAATCCCGCGATCGAGGGGCGCTTGTCCTTGCTGGCGCGCGCGCGTTCGATCTGCCCGGCAGCTGCATCGCGTGCCGCTTCGGGGCTCGGTGTGGATGGTGTGTCGTTCATATCAGTATTATCTAATATACACCTTCCGCCTGTCAATGTTCCGCGTGCGATAGAGCGAGAGTGTAGCCTTGGGACGAACGAGCGTTTAGGACCGGTCGCAATGGCCTTGTTCGATCCCCCATCGCTTCCTTCCGAGGATCAGTTGCGCGACGGATTCGGACGCCGATTTTCCTACCTGCGCCTGTCGCTGACCGAACGGTGCAATTTCCGCTGTACCTATTGCCTGCCGGAAGGCTTCAGGAAGCAGGCGGGCATGCCCAGCGAGTTGTCTCGCGACGAAATCCGCCGCGCTGTGCAGGCTTTCGCCCGCCTCGGTCTATGGAAACTGCGCCTGACGGGCGGGGAGCCGACGGTACGGACCGACTTCACCGAAATCGCAGGCGAATTGGCTGGCGTAGACGGCGTCCGGCGCGTGGCGATGACGACCAATGGCTATCGCCTCGAACGCAGTGCAGAAGAATGGCGCGAGGCGGGTATCGATGCCGTCAACATCAGCATCGACACACTCGACCGCGAACGCTTTGCCAAGCTTACCGGCCACGATCGGCTCGACGATGTGGTGCGGGGCGTCGATGCCGCGATCGAGGCCGGTTTCGCCGCGGTCAAGGTCAACAGCGTGCTGCTGCGCGAACTGGAACATTCGGGCTGGGACGATGTGCTGGGTTTCGTCGCCCGGCGCGATATCTCCTGGCGATTCATCGAACTGATGCGCACCAACGACAACGCGGGCTTCCATAAGCGGCAGGCGACGCCGGGCGAAGCCGTGCGCGCACGGCTGGAAGATGCGGGATGGTATCCGCTTTCCCGGCGGGAAGGGGCCGGTCCGGCGGTCGAATATGCGCATTCCGACTACCGCGGGCGGATCGGCCTGATTGCGCCTTACGATCACGGGTTCTGCGACAGCTGCAACCGGCTGCGCCTCTCGAGCAGGGGCAGGCTGCACCTGTGCCTGTTCGGGAACGAGGGTCTCGATCTGCGCGACCTGCTACAGCACGACCGGCAGCAGGACGAGTTGGTGGAACGCATCGTCTCCGCCATGCCGGGCAAGATGCGCGGCCATCGCCTGCATGACGGCGATAGCGGAGCAACCTCGCACCTCGCCTCGATCGGTGGCTGAGCGCCCGCGCATGCTGAGCTTCGACGAGGCGATCGCATTGCTCCGCCGGAGCATTTCTCCTCTCGGCACGGAATACGTCCCGTTGGCCGAAGCGGCGGGGCGCTACCTCGCAGAAGACCTAAAAGCCCGCTTCGATGCTCCGCGCAGCGACGTTTCGGCGATGGACGGTTATGCGGTCGATGCGGCAGGTCTCGACCGCGTTAACGGCTTCGCAGTCGTCGGCGAAGCGCGACCGGGCGAGGCTTTCGGCATGCCGCTGGGAGAGGCCGAAGCCTTCCGCATCTTCACTGGCGCGCCCGTTCCCCGGGGTGCGAATTGCGTTGTCATGCAGGAGTACGCTCGCCACGAAGGCGAGCGGGTGTTCTTCGAGGACGGTCACGGACCCGCACGCCACATTCGCACGGCAGGCAGCGATTTCCGGGCCGGTGACCTCTTGCTGGCGAAAGGAGCGAGACTGTCGCCGCGCGCCATGGTCGCTGCCGGCGCCGCCGACCGCGAGGATCTGACGGTCGGCAAGTCTCCGCGCATCGCCATCATCGCGACCGGCGACGAGCTCGTCGCGCCCGGCAAGGCCCATCAATCCGGTTCCGCCATTCCCGAAAGCGCCAGCTTCGGCGTGGCTGCCATGGCCGAGGCGATGGGTGGCGAAATCGTCATGCGGCTGCGCGGCCGCGACGATCTCGCAGAGCTCGAGGCACTTGCCGCCAGGGCGCTGGACGCAGCCGATTGCGTGGTGGTGACCGGCGGCGCTTCGGTCGGCGATCACGACCTCGCCCGCCCCATGTTCGCTGCGCTCGACTTGGAGCTTGTCTTCGCCAGGGTGGCCATCAAACCGGGCAAGCCGGTCTGGCTGGGCCGGGCCCGCGGCAAGCCGGTGCTCGGCCTGCCCGGCAATCCGAGCTCCGCCATGGTCACCGCGCGGCTGTTCGTCTGCCCCCTGCTCGCGCTGCTGCAGGGCGGCGACGGGACTACGGAACTGGATTTCTCTCCCATGCCTCTCGCCGGACCGCTTCCCGCCACGAGTTCGCGCGAAACCTTCATTCGGGCCAGCAGCGGTCCGCGCGGCCTGTCCCCGCTCTCCAACCAGGAAAGCGGCGCCCAGCACCCGCTCGTTGCAGCGGATCGCCTTATCCGCAGGTCGGCACACTCATCGGCATGTGATGCCGGTACTCTGGTGGACACACTGCCATTCTGATTACCCCCCTTCGGCATGCGAAGGGAGATGAAACGATTGAAACGAAATTGGGCCGATCGCGGCATCGGACAGAAACGTTGCTCCGTCAGAACTCCACTCGTTCCCCCGTCGCGGTGACGGGAAATGACACGAATGATTGGAGCCCCCAAATGACCGATACCATGACCAAGCCCGCCCGCGTCGCCATGAACGGCGTCGACGTCCCGACCTTCATCGCCACGCTTGGCGCTGTCGACAACCAGCGCGAAATCGCGCGCTTCACCTTCCGCGCCAACGGCCAATGGCTGGCCGGCACGCATAGCCGCGTCGAGTTCAAGGACTTCTTCGGTGCCTGCGCCGAGAACGAGCACAACCAAGCCTATGCCATCGAAGGCGATCACCCCGAAGTGCTGTGCGGCACCGACAACGCCCCGACCCCGGCGGAACTGCTGCTCGGCGCGCTTTCGGCCTGCCTGACCGCCGGCATCGGCAACATCGCATCGATGCGCCAGGTCGAACTCGAATCCGTCGAATGCACCGTCGAAGGCGATATCGATCTCAACGGCATCCTCGGCCTCGATCCGCAGACCCGCAACGGCTTCCAGGGCGTTCGCGTCACCGTCGCAATCAAGGGCGATGCCGACGACGAGACGCTCGAGAAGATCGTCCGCCAGTCGGTTGCCCGTTCGGCCGTCTTCGACGTGATGACCAACGGTGTCCCCGTGGCGGTTGCTGCCAAGGTCGGCTGACCCCTTCCTAACCAGGTCCCAACGTGTGGCGGCCGCTTATTGCGACCCGAGCTTCCGCTGCACAGGCCCGCCGGTCTTCATGACCGGCGGGCCATTTTCATGCGCAAGAGCCCCCGGGCCTGAAACACTTGAAACCAAAAGCCCGCCTTTGCGGCACACGAGCGATACGTTGGGATGCGACATGGAATGCACTTGTCCAACGGAGTTCGTCCCATGACGCAGTTCATCGATTGCCTGATTATCGGAGGAGGCCAGGCCGGCCTGGCGATGAGCCGCTGCCTGCTCGATGCGGGCGTGGAGAACGTCGTGCTCGAACGCGGCAGCATCGCCAACCGCTGGACCGGGGCTCGCTGGCCTTCGCTCCGCCTGCTCACTCCGGGCTGGATGACCCGGCTTCCCGGCCAGCAGCTCGCGCAGAAGAATGATGGATTCCTCGAGGCAGCGGACCTTGCCGACCGGCTGCGCGGCTATGCATCGGGCCAAGGTCTTCCCGTTATCGAGAACATCGATGTGCTGGCGCTCGAAAGGCTGGGCGATCGGTTCCGTGCCGTCACCTCGCGCGGGAGCTGGATCGCGCGCAGCGTGGTCATCGCCACCGGCGCTTGCGACAGGCCGCTGATCCCGCGTTGGGGCAATCGGCTATCCCCGGCCATCCACCAGTTCGCTTCGACCGAATATCGAGGCGCAGAGCATTTGCCCGACGGCGGCGTGCTGGTCGTCGGGGCTTCGGCAACCGGCGTCCAGCTCGCTTCGGAGGTCGCTGCCTCGGGCCGACGGACCATGCTTGCCGCAGGCGGCCACGTCCGCTCGCCGCGCCGCTATCGCGGCCGCGACCTCTTCGACTGGCTCGACGCGAGCGGGTTCCTGTCGGAACGCACCGCTCCGGGCCATTCGCCGCGCCAGTTGATGGCCCAGCCCTCGATGCAGCTCGTCGGTAGCGACGATGCCCGCGAAATCGATCTTTACAGCCTCGCGCGTCAGGGAGTCACCCTGGCGGGTCATGCCTCGGGCGCCGACGGGAACGTGGTCGGCTTTGCAAACGACCTTTCGCGCAGCATGGCACAGGCAGAGCGCCGCCGCAGCCGCATACTGGCCCGGATCGACGACCACATAGCCCGCGCCGGTATCGCTGCGCCCGAGGACCCTGCAGCCCATTCACTGCCCGGGATGCTGCTTCCGATGACCGGCGCCATCGACCTCGCACGGCACGGTATCTCGACCGTCTTGTGGGCGACCGGCTACCGGCGCGACTATTCCTGGATCCACTTCGATGCCTGCGACGCCGACGGCGAACTTCGGCAGCAAGGCGGGTTGAGCGACGTCCCCGGCCTCTACGCGCTGGGCCTGCCCTTCATGCGCCACCGCGCATCGAGTTTCATCGACGGAGTCGGCCGCGATGCCGAAGCCATCGCCCCCCTCATCGCCGCCGGACTGGGCGCAGCCGACGGCCTGCGGGCCGCGTAAGGAGACCTATCGTGATCGACAATATCTTCCCGACCCATCGCTACGATGCCGTCGTCGTCGGTGCGCGCTGCGCCGGCGCCGCAACCGCCATGCTGATGGCCCGCCACGGCGCGCGGGTCCTGCTGGTCGATCGCTCGGCCGAAGGGAGCGACACGCTTTCCACCCACGCATTGATGCGCGGCGCGGTGATGCAATTGCACAATTGGCGCGTCCTGCCTTCCATCATCGCGGAAAATACCCCGCCGATCCGCCGGACCTCGTTCATATACGGCGACGCCGATCCGATCGACATCGACCTGTCCGACAGTTTCGGCACACAGGCGCTCTACGCGCCGCGCCGGACCGTACTCGACCGGCAGCTGGTGCGCGCAGCGCGCGACGCGGGTGTCGATACGCTGTTCGGCGTCTCGATGACCTGTGTGATCCAAGGCTCGAACGGCCGCGTCGAGGGCGTAAGGATCAAGGGCCGCGACGGTGCATACGACATCGCCTGCGATCTCGTGGTCGGGGCCGACGGACGCAACTCCTCGCTTGCCCGGCATGTCGGTGCCGGCCTGATCAAGCGCGGCACGAACATGTCGCAGGTCGCCTTCGGCTATTTCATCGGCCTGTCGCAACGCGGCTATCGCTGGCACTGGGGCGAAAGCTGCGGTGGCGGGATAATCCCCACCAACGACGGCCAGGCCTGCGTATTCGTATCGGCGGCGCATGATGGTCCGCACGACCTGCGCAAGGCTCGCGGGGCGGAGGGATTCGCGCGTGCAGTCGAGGCGATGATGCCGCAGATGGCTGCCGACCTTCGCGGTGCGCAGCTCGTCGGCAAGACCCGCGCCTTTGGCGGCCAGGTCGGCCACCTGCGCGAAGCGTGCGGGAACGGATGGGCGCTGGTGGGCGACGCGGGCTATTTCAAGGACCCGATCACGGCCCACGGGATCACCGATGCGCTACGCGATGCGCAATTGCTGGCCGACAGCTGGGCGCGCGGACAGCTCGACGCCTATCCCTCCGTCCGCGACGGCCTTTCGCACGATATCTTCCGCCTGTCCGACGAGATCGCAGGCTATGATTGCGGCTTGCGAGGCCTGGCGGCGCTGCACAAGTCGCTGAATATCGCGATGCAGGCCAACCAGCGCTGGATCGCCGAGAACCTCTACGCCCGCCGTGCAACGCCCGTACCCGCGGCACTGGTATCTTGATTTCATTCCCCCTTCGGCGCAGCATGCCGACACCTGAGTGGGAGGGCATTATGGCTCAGCAACAGTCGATGTTCGACAAATACGGCGGTTTTTCCGTGGTCAGCAAAATCGTGCTCGACCTTTACGAGAGGCTGCTGGACGATGACGATCTCGGCCCGTTCTTCGACGATGTCGAGTTCGCCCGGATCGTCGATCACCAGACCAAGTTCGTTTCTTCCGTTATGGGCGGCCCCGCTTCCTATACCGACGTGCAGATCCAGAAACTGCACAGCCACCTGCCGATCGGCAATGCCCATTTCGACCGGCTGGCTGTCCTCTTAACCGAGGTGCTGCAGGACCACGGCGTCGAGGACGAGGACGCGCAGGAAATCGTCGGGGCCTTCGCCCAGCGGCGCAATCTCGTCGTCAACGCCTGACCATGTCGATCGAAGCCATCAACGAGCAGCTCCTGCGCGCCATCGGCGTGGGCGTAGCCCTGCTCGATACGTCCGAGTTCAAGTTCCGCTTCTTCAACGACACGCTGAAGGAATGGTTCGCCGAGCTTGAAACCGGCCAGCAACTGGCCGACGTCTTCCCCGACATCGACGTGGCGGAAGTGAAGAAGGCGCTCGACGAAACCGGCCAGTTCACCAGCGAAGCGAGCTTCCGGGTGCGGCGGCGCACGATGACCATCGCGATGACGATCAATCCAGCGCTCGAGGGCACTCAGAAGGTCGCGGTTCTGGTGTGCCAGAACATCAGCCGCATCAAGGAACTGGAATCGATGATCGATTCCTATTCGATGATGGTCGAACGCAATACGCGCGAGATCAAGCGCGAGAAGGAGCAGGTCGAAAAGCTGCTGCTCAACATGATGCCGCGCTCGGTCTACGAGGAATACAAGACCTTCG
>CAYOWF010000032.1:0-14437 GCA_964407585.1 uncultured Qipengyuania sp. | reverse complement strand
GTTCGTCGAGCCGGCGCAGGGCACGCTCCCAGTCGAGCGACTGGCGGACGAGCGACAGCGCGGCTTCGATACGGTCGATATGGGCCTGCCCTTCGGCACGCATAGAATATTCCTCGGATGCTTGGGTTAGCCCACCTAGCGTGCGGGCGGCGATTGTAAAGTTGTGTGGCTAATGGCGGCTAATAGATGCCGCCCTGGTCCTCGATGAAATCGCTGGGCTGGTCGTCGCGTCCTTCGTTGCGATCTCCGCGCACGCCTTCGCGCGCCCGACGGATCAGGTCCAGGATTTCGCTGCGCCTCGCGGCGAGTTCGTCGGAACGGGTCGAACGGGACGGTTCTGTATCGGGCTTGAAGGCCTCCCAGATGACGGCGGCCAGCGGATCGTCGGTCGGCGTACCTTCGAAGACGCGCTTGCCCGTCCGGCGATCGATCTTGACCATGCGAATGCCCGGCGGGGCGATGAAATCGTCCGCCGTCCAGCGCTCGCGAGTCTCTTCGATAAACTGCTTCATGATCGGTGCGGCGGTATTGCCGCCCTGCACCCACCCGCCCAGGTTGCGGGGCTGGTCGAAACCGACATACATGCCCGCCACGATATCGGGCGTACCGCCGACGAACCAGGCGTTGGTCGGGCCATTGGTGGTACCGGTCTTCCCGAACAGCGGCAGGCCGAGACTGCGCAGACGTACCGCCGTGCCGCGCGTCACCACGCCCTGCAGCATGTGGACCACCTGGAACGCGGTGCGCGGGTCGAGCACCTGCCTGCCGCCCGGTTCGAATCGTGGCATGGGCTGGCCGTCCCATTCTTCCATATTGCACCGGTCGCAATCGCGCCGGTCGCTGCGGAAGATCACCTTCCCGTGACGGTCCTGGACGTAATCGATGACCGAACCGTCGTGCTGCCGCCCCCAATTGGCGAGCGCTGCGTATCCATTGACCATCCGGGCGACCGTGGTGTCGCCCGCGCCCAGGGCAAAGGAGTAATAGGGTTCGTAATCCCCGATCCCCAGGCGGCTGATGGTCTCCGTGACGTTCTGCATGCCGGTATCGTCGGCGATATGGACCGTCATCAGATTGCGGCTCTGCTCGAGGCCCCAACGCATGGTGTGTTCGCCGCCGCCGCCGCCACCGAAGTTGCGGAAGCATTTCTCGCCAAGGTTCGCACCCTGCCACACGCAGAACGTCTGGTCGGGGACCATCGTGGCGGGCGTCATGCCGTGATCCAGCGCAGAGGCGTAGACGAAAGGCTTGATCGTAGAACCGGGCTGGCGCAGCGCCTGCGTCGCGCGGTTGAAATCGCCGAGGCGGCTGTCGAAACCGCCCTGCATGGCCAGCACGCGACCCGTCTTGGGCGATGCGGCGAGAAAGGCGCCCGAAACTTCGGGAACGCCGCGCAGGCGATATCCGGTACCTTGCCGCTGGACCGCCACCACATCGCCGGGCTTGACCGAGGATGGGGCATCGGAAAGCGCATAGTCCTGGCCGTCGGTAAGCCCGACCTTGGGGTTGGACCCGCCTTCGGTAATCACCCCGATCCGCCAGTCCTCGTAATTGATGGAAATATAGGAGGACCGCAGCTGGCCGTGCAGGTCGCCATTATCCGGATTGAGTGTCGCGATGGGGCCGGTGTAGCCGCGATTGCCGTGATAGCGCAGCAACTGAGCGCGCAGCGCATCGCGGGCCGCGTCCTGCAGTTCGACGTCGAGCGATGTGCGCACCCACAGGCCGCCGGCGTAGACGCTGTTGCTGCCGTCATCCGCGGTCTCGCCGAATTCGTCGATCAGCTGTCGACGGACTTCCTCGAGGAAGTATCCGGCATCGGCGGAACGCTCGGTCCTTTGCTCTACCAGTCCCAGTGGTTGCTGCTTGGCTGCTGCCGCATCCGAAGAGCTGACGAAATCGTTCGCCACCATCTGGTCGAGCACGAAATTGCGCCGCGCAATCGCGAGGTCGCGATAGCGCGAACGGCCATATCGCTCCGGCGCCTTGGGGAGGATCGCGAGGAATGCGGTTTCGTGCAGGTCGAGGTCGGCGACGTCCTTGTCGAAATAGGCGCGCGCGGCGGCCTGTACGCCGAAACTGCGCCGTCCGAGCGGGATTTCATTGAGGTAGAGTTCCAGGATTTCCTGCTTGGTCAGCACTTGTTCGATGCGCTGGGCGAGGATCATTTCCTTGAGCTTGCGGGTAACCGAATACTCGTCGCCCAGGAGCAGGTTCTTGGCCACCTGCTGAGTAATGGTCGACCCGCCGACCGCGCGCTCTCCCGAACCGTATTTTGTGGCATAGTCGACGACTGCGTTCATCGTGCCGGTGAAGTCGACGCCGCCATGGCTGAAGAAGGTCTTGTCTTCCGCCGAGAGGAACGCCTCGATCATCTGCTGCGGGAAATCGACATATTGCAGCTGGACGCGCCGTTCGCGGGCGTAGGAATGGACGATTTCGCCGTCCACACCGCGAACCACGGTCGGCAGCGGGGTCTCGTATTCGAGCAGCGAATCGGCTTCGGGCAGGTTGCGGGCCAGCGAAGCCCAGCCAAGCACCAGCAGGATCAGGCCGATACCGATCATATAGGTGAGCACGCGCAAGCGGCGACTCTCGTGCCAGTTTTCGCGCATCCACGCCGCAAGGCGAGCGGGATCGCCGGTCAAACGCTGGCGAACATAATCCAGGCTGGGAAGTGCAACCATAATCGGTTCAAGCCTCTAGCACGCGATTTCTGGACAACGCCAGAACAAGAATCACCCGCCGCGATCAATCGTCCTGCTGGCGGGTGAAGTAGGCGCGGATCGCGCGCGCCATCACATCGGCGAAGGCGCCCCGCCCCTCCTCCGAAGCAAGCCTTCTGGCATCCGCTTCGTTCGAGATGAAGCCGCTCTCGTACAGAACCGATGGTGTGTCAGGCGCGCGCAGGACGGCGAGCCAAGCAGAACGGCGGGCCTGGGGATGGAAATCGATCGTGCCTTGTCCTTCGCGCTCGATAAGCGCGGCGAATTGTGCCGAACGGTCCTGGGTCCGGCGCTGCGAAAGCTCGACGAGCAGATCGCTAACGCTGTCCTCCTGCTCCGACAGGTCGACACCGTCGAGGACGTCCGAAGCGTTTTCGCGCAGCGCGAACAGCGCGGCAGCCCGGGACGAAGCCTCCTGCGAAAGCGTATAGATGCTCGCCCCCGCAACCTCGTCCAGCGCCCCCGCACTGTCTGCATGAAGCGACAAAAACAGGTCCGCATCGAGACGCTGTGCGATGCGATAGCGTTCGTTGTGGAGCAGGTACCGGTCGTCGTCGCGCGTGAGGGCTACCCGGGCGATGCCCTTGTCTTCGAGTTCGTCGCGCAGTGCCCTTGCCAAACCGAGAACAAGATTTTTCTCGACGTATCCTCTTGCCGAGGCTCCCGGGTCATGACCGCCGTGACCGGGATCGATGACCACCAGCGGGAGCGAAGCGTCGCCTTGCACCTCGGGCAATTCCACCGGCGTCGCTTCCGTCCGCAACTCCACCCGCGCGACATAGCCCGCGCCAAGGCCGACCAGCCCGGTTCCGCGCGCAAGAAGCACCAGCCCGCCGACGATGGCAAATGGCAGCACCACGATGGCCAGAAGTTGGACGGACCGTCTCATCACGGCGCAATGGTTAAAAGGTAAGACGCTGCGAGCGCAATATAGTTGCCGAGCGATACCCACGGTGCTAGCGAACTCAAATCCGGGAAACCGGTGCCTCCGATCGGCGCGTTTCATTCGCGACGAAGAGGGTCATCATCCCGGCCTCCCGCCGCCATTCCGGCGGCGGTTTCGAATGAACAGGTTGATGCAGGACACGCTTCTCTCCCTACCGAACGATGGCATGCAGGCGCATTTTCGCCATGCAGCGTCGACGGGACGGACGGCCCATAATCTGGGCCAAGGCCTCCTCGCAGACACGAATCACCGGCCTCCCGCAATCGCGGGCCGCCGGATCCCGAATGCCGCAAGTCCCTCAACGACAAGCGGATTTCCTACACTGAAGCGCGGCAGGAACGGCGGGTACGCCCCGCCCCGCCGCGCATGGAGAATAATCAATGCCAACGCGCATGCTCATCGACGCGCGCCACCAGGAAGAGACCCGGGTGGCAGTCCTCAAGGGAAACCGGATTGAGGAATTCGATTTCGAATCTGCCGACAAGCGGCAGATCAAGGGCAATATCTACCTCGCCAAGGTAACCCGGGTAGAACCTTCGCTTCAGGCGGCCTTCGTCGATTTCGGCGGTAACCGTCACGGCTTCCTCGCCTTCAGCGAAATCCACCCCGACTATTACCAGATTCCCAAGGAAGACCGCGAAGCCCTGCTCGCAGCCGAGGCGGAAGTCGCCGAGGAAGAGCAGCGCCTGCGCGCCGAAGAGGAAGAGCGCGGCGAAATGCCCGGCGACGAATACGACGCCGAGGAAGAAAGCGCCGAAGCGCTTGCCGAAGACCTCGCCGAAGACGGCCTCGAGGAAGTCGACACCTCCGACAAGGACAAGGTCGCAACCATCGAGGAAGGCCAGCTCGACGGTGACGAGGAAGACGAAGACGAAGACAGCGACGATTCCGAGGAAGAGGACGACACCGATTCCAAGCCCAAGGGTCGTGGTCGCCGTGGTCGTGGCCGCCGCCAGGGCAAGGGCCGCACGCGCGCCAAGGAAGTCGACGAAGCGCGCGCCAAGCGCATGGCGCTGCGTCGCAAGTACAAGATCCAGGACGTTATCCAGCGCCGCCAGGTCCTGCTCGTCCAGGTCGTGAAGGAAGAGCGCGGCAACAAGGGCGCTGCCCTCACTACCTATCTCAGCCTTGCGGGCCGCTACACGGTTCTCATGCCGAACAGCAGCCACGGCGGTGGCATCAGCCGCAAGATCAACTCGGCGAGCGACCGCAAGCGCCTGAAGCAGATCGTTGGCGATCTCAGCCTGCCCAAGACCATGGGCCTGATCGTCCGTACCGCAGGTCTCAGCCGCACCAAGACCGAGATCAAGCGTGACTTCGACTATCTCGCCCGCCTGTGGGACGAGATCCGCGAGAAGACGCTGGGTTCTGCGGCACCTGCGCTGATCCATTCGGACAGCGACCTGATCAAGCGCGCCATCCGCGACATCTACAATCGCGATATCGAGGAAGTCGTCGTCGAGGGCGAGGAAGGCTACAAGTCGGCCAAGGCCTTCATGAAGATGCTCATGCCCAGCCATGCGCGCCGGGTGAAGCAGTATGCCGACCCCGTGCCGCTGTTCCAGCGCTATGGCGCCGAAGACCAGCTCAAGGCGATGTATGATCCGGTGGTCCAGCTCAAGTCGGGCGGCTACCTCGTGATCAACCCGACCGAGGCGCTGGTCTCGATCGACATCAACTCGGGCCGCTCCACCAAGGAGCACAATATCGAGCAGACCGCGCTCCACACCAATTTGGAAGCCGCCAAGGAAATCGCCCGCCAGCTGCGCCTGCGCGACATGGCCGGTCTGGTGGTCATCGACTTCATCGACCAGGACCACCATTCGAACACCCGCAAGGTCGAACGCGCGATGAAAGATGCGCTTAAGAACGACCGCGCACGCATCCAGGTCGGCCGCATTTCCAGCTTCGGCCTGATGGAAATGAGCCGCCAGCGCCTGCGCACCGGCGTGCTCGAGGCAACCACGCGCGAATGCCCGCATTGCGACGGCACGGGCCTGGTTCGCACTGCCAGCTCCGCCGGCCTGTCGGCCCTCCGCCTCATCGAGGAGGAGGCGGCCAAGGGCAAGGGAACGAAGATCCGGCTCGCCGCCAGCACCGAAGCTGCGGTCTATCTGCTCAATGAAAAGCGTGCCGAACTCGTCGAAATCGGCGAGCGCTACGGGGTGACCGTCGAAGTCGTTCCCGAGGGCGAGGAAGAGGGCGCCAAGATGAGCGTCTCTAGCTACGGACCGAAGCCCAAGGATACGCCCAAGTTCGAAACGCTCGCCGTCGAGGACGATGACGAGGACGACGACATCGAGATCGATGACGACGGCGATGAGGACGACGATCGTCCGCGCAAGAAGCGCCGCCGCCGCCGTGGTGGCCGCGGGCGGAACAAGAACAAGCAGCAAGGCAACGACCAGTCCGATTCCGATGACGACGGCGATACCGACACCTCGTCCGATTCCGACGATGAGGACGGCAAGCCGAAAAAGCGTCGCCGGCGCGGTGGCCGCCGTCGCGGTGGCCGCGGACGCGGCAAGCCCAATGGCGAGGAAGTAACCTCTGAAGATGCGGAGAATCTCGAAGAGGTCTCCGAACAGGTTACCGAAGACATGGCCGTCGTTGCCGGACCGGAGGACACGCCGGAAACCGCCGAAGCTGCCGAGGAAAAGCCGAAAAAGAAGCCGGCCCGACGCAAGAAGAAGGCCGACGACGCGAAGGACGAAGCCGCGGCCGACGAAGAGCCCGCCAAGGAAAAGCCCAAGCGTACGCGCAAGAAGAAGGCCGACACCGAAGCGAAGGAAGAATCGTCCGAGGAAGAGGCGCCGAAGCCCAAGCGCACGCGCAAGAAGAAGGCCGATGCTCCTGCAAAGGCCAAAGCCGACGATGGCGATGCCGAAACCAAGGAAGCAAAGCCCAAGCGCACGCGCAAGAAGAAGGGCGATGAGGGTGGCGAGCCTGCCAAACAGGAAACGCCGGAAGCTTCGGGTTCCGAAGACGGTGCCAACTCTGCCGAAGCGGAGGCCAAGCCTGCGAAGAAGCCCGCAGCGAAGAAATCCGCCAAGCCTAAGGAAGAAGGTGCCGAGGCCGGTGAAGCCGGGCAACCCAAGCGCGGTTGGTGGCAGCGCACTTTCGGCGAATAAGGTAGAATACCCTCCCCGCCTTGCCTCATGGCAGGCGGGGAGCGGTTAGACGCCGGCCCTCCGCGCCACGCCCCATTCCATCCAGCCCATCACCTTGGGCACCCTGTCGAGATAGGCCTGCCCGATGGGTTCGACCTCGAACCCGGCACCGCGTAGCGATGATCCGACGGGCCGCGTCAGATGGCATCCGCCCGCGAGCGGTTTCCAGACCGGTTCGATACGTTCCTGCCAGCGGGCGACACCGGCATCGGGCGCCCTGCCATGTTCGAGGAAAAGCAGTTTGCCGCCGGGCTTCAAGATCCGGCGCAATTCATCGAGGACCTTGTCGGGTCGGTCCACCGTGCAGAGCGTGTAGGTACAAACGGCCGTGTCGAAACTGCTGTCCGGAAAGGGGATATCTTCGCCGACACCTTCGCGGATGTCATGTTCCCATCCGCGCGCCATGGCTCTCTTGCGCGCACCTTCGAGCAATTTGGCATGCGGATCGATGCCCGCATAGCCGGTAACCCTTTGACTGTCGTAAAGCGCCTGGTTGAGCCCACCGCCGCAGCCAAGCTCGAAAACGCGCCCTTCGGCCAGCGGCACCACTTCGCGGCGGCGTTTTTCGATACCTTTCTGGCCGCACGCCAACGTAATCATCCGCGGCATGATGTGCGCGTCGTAGAACCGCTTGATCCCCATCGCATTCTCCGGATCGACCAGAACCGCAGCTTAGCGTCAAATATCGGGGGCGGAAGCCCTTTGTTCGGGAGCCTTGAGCAAGGCCTCGACAGCCTCGAGGTCGGCTCGCTTGTCGACATCGACTGCGGCGAGACCGTCTTCGGCAGTGACCAGCGCTGCCTTCACGCCGAAACGGCGACCCAGTCTCGCCAGAGCCTCGGCAAGCGTGAGACGACCGATCATCATGGAAAACAACGTCCCTATCCCAAGCCGAGCGGCAATGCGCCAGGGTCGCTTGCGATCAGTTTCGACGATCGACCAGGTGTCGATTGCGCGTCGCGCTTCGGCGGTCTGGAGGTAGAACAGATTGCATCCCGACCACGAACCGTCGGCAAAGCGCAGGTAGGTTCGCTTTGCACCCGGCATCGCCGATTCGACCTTTTCCCGTTCGGCCAACATTACGGAAAGGTCGGCATCCTCGGGGGTATTGTCGATCAGCTCGTTCACCCACTCGCCGCGCAGCAAAGCATGGTCGCTCGTCGTGACGATCATCGGCGCATCCAATTTCTCGAAAGCCAGTGCAACGCTCGCACTTGGCCCCGCGCCCGGCGCGACCGTCTCGCAGCCGAGCCGCTCGGATAGTGCGCAGACCTGTGGATCGTCGGCGCTGACCGCGATCCTGTCGACATCGGCCGCACGCAATCCAGCGATCACCCGTTCGAGCAGCGTCCGCCCGCCGATCTCGATCAACCCCTTGTGCGCCACGCCCTGCTGCGCTGCAAAGGGATCGCCGCCTCTCCGCGTACCCGCCAGGACCAATGCTGCAGGTTTGGCTTTCGTTGCAACCATTGCGCCGCTCTAGCCAAATGCCCGAGCCGCGCACAGTCCGCCGACGAAAGTTTTTCCCGCAACGAAAAGCAGGGCATTGCCCGAATGCCTTGGGCACCTTACTCCGCGCCCCATGAGCACCGTAGCGCCCAGACCTTCGATCGAGACCGTCGGCAGCAATCCCACCCGATTATGGGGGCTGACGATGCAGGAACGCCACCGCCGGATCGGCAAGGCCAACGGCTACGACGGTTCCGCAGAAGGCGTCTTGCTGGTCAATGCCCATTACGTGGCCGACCCCGCCTGGGTGCGTCACATCGCCGACCATCCGGGCAAGGTGCTCACGGTCGACGGCATCCCTGCACTTGCCCATGCTCGGGGCGCAGACGAAGCCGACGAGATCCGCGAAGCGATGGCCATGCTCGAGGGGCTCGGATCGGATGAAAGGTACGACATCCTTCGCTTCGAAGACGGGCCGACCATAGAAAACAAGCAACTACGCAAGCGCGAAACGCCATTCGTGACCAGGCTCGAACCGGCAACGGTCCGGCAAATCGAGCGCGACAGCTATTTCGGCGCTTACAAGGGCGTTACCGACGTTCTCACCAAGTACCTGTGGCCCGAATGGGCTCTGGTACTCACCCGCATCGCCGCGAAGATCGGGATGACGCCCAACATGGTCACCGCCATTGGTGCAGTCCTATGCGTCGCAGCGACCTTCGCCTTCGCCTACGGCCACTACTGGGCCGGCATGGCCATGGGGCTCGTCTTCATGGTGCTCGACACGGTGGACGGCAAGCTTGCGCGCTGCACGATCACCTCGAGCTGGTGGGGCAATATCTTCGACCACGGCATCGACCTAGTCCATCCGCCCTTCTGGTGGTGGTTCTGGGCGACGGGACTGGTGTACTGGGGGCTCGAGCTGGATACGACGACCTTCTGGTTGGTCCAGGGCGCAATCCAGGGCGGCTACGTCGTCCAGCGGCTGATCGAAGGGGTTTTCATTGCACGCAATGGCGGCATCCATATTCACGTCTGGCGGCCATTCGACAGCTGGTTCCGGCTATTCACCGCGAGGCGCAATCCGAACATGGTCATCCTGTTCGTGTCGCTACTGTTCTCGCGACCCGATATTGGGATCCTGGCCGTTGCAATCTGGACGGTTTTGTCCTTGCTGGTCCACTGTGTACAATTGGTGCAGGCGGAGTTCACCCGTGCAAGATTGGGCGGCGCACTGAAAAGTTGGCTGGCAGAAGAACCGACATGAACGAAACCATCGAGAAATTCGGCTTTCCTGCGACGCTGCTACGCGAGCTGGACCATTGGGTCATTCTCTTGCGCCCAGCGCAACCCACGCTCGGCAGTCTGGTCCTTGCCGCGAAGAGCGATGCGACCGAGTTTGCCGCACTGCCATCGGAAGCCTTTCGCGAACTCGCACAGGCAACGTCCCTGATCGAGACTGCTCTGTCGGACTTCGTGCGCTACGAGAAGATCAATTACCTTATGTTGATGATGGTCGATCCAAACGTCCATTTCCATGTCATCCCGCGTTACGAGGGTTCCCGCGAGTTCGCGGGACAGGACTTCCCCGATGCAGGCTGGCCCAAGGTACCCGATCTCGGCACTGCCGTCGGGCTCGACGAAGAGACCCGCGCCAGCCTGATCGGCGCGTTGCAGCCTCGCTTGCGCGGATAGCTTATCCGTGAAGGAGCCGCTGCGCCTCAACGTCATCGCCATTGGCGGTAAGCATCAGTTCCTCCACATCATTCCGTTGGCACTCGAATTTGCCCGCGGAGAGTCTATCGAACCTACCGTTTTCCTATCGACGGATGCTGAAGCAGATTATGTCAGAAGCCTGGCTGAACAGCTGGACGCTCCTCTCCCCCGGATTGAAATCATGCGGTTACCGGGCTGGGCACGACTTCTGCCGCAGAAACTTGCACGGCTTTGGGTGTATAGAACTGTCTTGCGATCGGCAGATGCGCTCTTGTCTGCGGAACGTACGAGCATCTTTCTTACGCGGCTCCCGGGACATTGCCCGCCCTTCTTTCACATTCCGCATGGCGCCGGAGATCGTCAGCAGGGGTTCGAACGGCGCCTCGCCCTTTTCGACTACATCTTTACCGCCGGCGAAAAGGATCGCCGGAGGATCGTCGACGAAGGCCTGCAACCCGGCAGCAATGTTCAAGCCATCGGCGGGGTCAAGATTGCCGCGGTCTCTGCCTTGCCTGCTCCCTCGCGCCTGTTCGAGAACGACCGTCCCATCGTTCTCTACAACCCCCACTTCTCGAGGGAGCTCGGCAGCTTTCCCGAAGTCGCCGAACGCATTGTCACCCAATTCCGCAACGACGAAGACTTCAACCTTGTAGTCGCCCCGCATGTCCGCTTGCGGGCTTCGATGAGCAACCGGGAAATCGAACGGTGGGAGAGCTTCACATCCGGCAATATCCTCGTCGATATGGGGTCCGACAGGTCAATCGACATGACCTATACGCGAGCGGCTTCGATTTACTTGGGAGACGTGAGTAGTCAGGTATACGAGTTCATATCCACGCCGCGT
The DNA here is from genome assembly GCA_964407585.1 of uncultured Qipengyuania sp. Taxonomy (GTDB): domain Bacteria; phylum Pseudomonadota; class Alphaproteobacteria; order Sphingomonadales; family Sphingomonadaceae; genus Qipengyuania. The sequence continues at coordinate 3,586 of CAYOWF010000032.1, read as the reverse complement.
CCGTGCATTTTCATCGATCACCGGTCTACCGATTGGAGCCGGGATCCCAACTATCGCATGTGGCACTTCGGGGAAGTACTTTCGCCCGACAGCGATTTTCCGCAGGCATCGAAGTGCGCCTTCACACGTTTTCCCGAATTCGAACCGGTTCAGCGGGAAGCCTCCAGGGCCGCCCTGGGTGGATTGTCCGAAGGCGAGCCGCCATCGCTCGCTCAGATCGCCCGGCGTGCCGAAAACGCTATCGTGCAGCAGCTTTCCATCTCTCGGTGAGCTCGGTCGCGATCTCGATATCGTTGAGGAAATCGACCTCTGCCCAGTTCATGCCCTCGATCGAAACCGTACCCACCTTGCCGGTGTCTGCGATCATGTCGATAACTTTCAGATACCAGTGATTGACCCCGTCCGGCGTGCGCATGGTCTCGCGGACGGTCTCACGGAACAGTTCTGCACCGTCTCCTCGGAACGCCAGGAATCCGATCGATTCCGCATTGCTTTCTTCGGCGGTCAAAGTCTTGCCGATACGGGCGAGCCGGCCATTATCGCCCCGACTGACCTTCATATCGTCGCTGTCATAGGCAGGTTTGATATCCACCGTCACGGCGATCGGCCACTCCGACCCTTGCTGGACACACCGGACGATCTCCTCGGAGACTAAAGTATCCCCGTTGAGAACGAGAAAATCGCCCTTCATTTCCTCGCGAACGATCCAGCATGAGCCGAGATTGTCGGCAACCTTGAAGAACGGGTTGAAATGACAGTGTATCTCGATTCGCGGATCGTCGATCGCGTTCAAGATATCTTCGACCATGTCAGTCATGAAACCGGTTACGACATCGATTCTCTTCACGCCACAGCGAGCGAGCATCTCCACTTGCCATTCGATCAGAGTCTTGCCCGAAAAGTCTATTAGGCACTTCGGGCGCTCGGCGGTAAGCGGCAGCAGGCGCGAACCCTGACCCGCGCTAAGGAGAATGGCATGTTCGATCATGCGAGCGGCTCTAGTCGCTCGAAACGGACCTCGCAACGGTGCCATCCGCAACCGTGTTGCCAGCATGGCTTGCACAGTCACAAACCCTCGTCCAAACCGCCCCCCGCATGAGCGAGACACGCCCCACTCCCGCTAAAGAACGCCCCCTGATGGCCCGAATGCTGACCAATGTCGCCTGGCTCATCGGCGGCAAGGGTTTCGGCGCGGTATGCTCGCTGATCTACCTGGCCATCCTGACCCGCACTTTGGGTCTGAAGGATTTCGGCCACTTCGCCCTCATCTTCGGCACTTCGCAGGCCCTTATCGCGATCGCCGGTTTTCAGACGTGGCAAACCGTCGTGCGTTTTGGCGTGAAGCACATCCACGCCGGGGACTGGGCGGGATTCGGACGTCTCAGCATTATGGCCTTCCTGCTCGACGTGCTGGGCGCAATCGTCGGCTGCGTCATCGCCTACATTGCGTTTTATGAGTTTGCAGCAGAACTCGACCTGAACCCTCAGTTGGTCGACACCGCCTTCTGGTTCAACGTCGCCGCGCTCTGGGCCCTGGTCTCAACTCCGACGGGCATTGTGCGTGCGCTCGATCGCTTCGATGTGGCCGTATATGTAGAGGCGCTGGTCCCGGCCGGCAGGTTGATCGCCGCAGCGGTGATCGCCCTCACCGCTCCGAGCCTGCTGCTGTTCCTTATGGCATGGGCCATCATCGACCTGCTCGAAGCTGCTGTTTACTGGATAGTCGCGCGGCGCCTGTGCCCGGAATCCATCAAGCTCGGCCATCTGCCGCATGCATTCGAGGCGCGGCACGAGAATCCCGGTCTGGTCCGCTTTTTCGGCATCACCTACCTGAGCGCTACCCTCGAGGCGATGTTCAAGCACGGACCCTTGCTTGCGGTCGGTTATTTCGTGGGTACGAGCGCAGCCGGTTTGTACCGCCTCGCCCATCAGCTGGCGCAGGGCCTGGCCAAGCTGTCCACACTTCTCAGCCGGGCCGCCTACGCGCAGATCGCGCGCGCAAGCGTTTCCTCCGCTGCACAGGAATTCCGCGCGCTTGCTTCGCAGACGACCAAGCTTGCCGCGGTCGGAGGAGCCATCGTCGTGATTGCCGTCGCCGCCTTCGGCGGACACTTGCTGGCGCTGCTCGGCGGTGAGGATTTCCGCAACGGTTACACTATCCTGCTTCCGCTGGTGATCGTTTCGAGCATCGAATTCGCGGGTGTGGCGTTCGAACCGGTGCTGCACGCAACCGGCCGAGCACGGCTGTCTCTCTTTGCCCGGTTCATCACCGTTGCAACGGCTACCGTCGCGATTGCATTGCTGGTGGATCGCTATGCGGAACAGGGAATCGCCTGGTCACTCGTAATCGGCGCATTGCTCGGTTACCTGGTCATGGGGCTGATGGCCGTATTCGCCCTGCGTACTATGGTGACGACGGTCAAGGCCGACGAACCGACCTCCTAAACACCGCAGTCTACCACCCGCCAACCGCGCTCTTCGGCGCGCGTACGCTTGCCTGCGCTCGCCGTGACGAAGACGGGGTCACTCGCATGATCGAGCAAGGGCGCATCGGCGAAGCTATCGCTTACGAAACGCATTTCGTGATCCGCCGGATCGTTCTCCAGCCAATCGAACACTCGCGCACGCTTGGTATCGCCGTAGCAATTGCCGCCCGGAATGCCCGACCCGTCCCACCGGGTAGCGATGACATGATCTATTCCCAGTCTGCGGGCAAAGGCCTTGGCATAGAATTCGAAAGCCGCCGTCGCGATGACCAACCGGGTACCGTCGGTCCGGTCGGTTTCCACCATGGCGATGACCGGGTCGATCCAGCCCACACTTGCGATGTGGCGTTCGGCAAACTCCTCCCCGACTTGCTCGAGACGCGACTGCGACTGGCGGCCGAGCATCAGCTTCATCCCCGCAGTCTTGAGGGTCGTACGGTCGTAGAAGCCGGCGCGATAACCGAGCATCATCATCACCCAGAAAGGGAAGAACACGAGTCGCCAGGGTGCAAGCCGACGCGCGGCAAAGGCGAGAAAGGGCGTGAAGGTCGCCCGTCTCACCAGCGTCTTGTCGAGGTCGTAGATCGCCACCTTCATCGCCCTGCCCCCGTGACAGCTTCGGTCTCATGCATCAAGCGGTGCATAATTCGCGCCTTGCGACCCCTTGCACCAGACTGAGCAACGGCTAGAGAGGGCCCAAACGCAGTCAGGATCGAAAGTTCACATGGCGACCTTCACGCTTCCGAAGAATTCCAAAATCACCGGCAAGACCCGCGTCCACAAGGCCGAAAGCGGCAGCCGCGTGAAGAAATTCAAGATCTACCGCTACGATCCGGACACCGGTGAAAACCCGCGTTACGACACGTTCGAAATCGATCTCGACGCCTGTGGCCCGATGGTTCTCGACGCGCTGTTCAAGATCAAGAACGAAGTCGACCCCACCCTGACCTTCCGGCGTTCCTGCCGCGAAGGAATCTGCGGGTCCTGCTCGATGAACATGAACGGGAAGAACGGTCTCGCCTGCACCACGGCGATCGACGATCTGAAGGGTGAAATCCGCATCACCCCGCTGCCGCATATGGAAGTCATCAAGGACCTCG
>CAYOWF010000031.1:0-14593 GCA_964407585.1 uncultured Qipengyuania sp. | reverse complement strand
CCGCCTGGTTGCCCGTTTCCTCATATGCCGCCTCGTGGCTGCAGATGTTGTTGATGTAGAAGGTCTTTTCACCCGATCCGTCGAGCGCTTCACCGGTGGCGATCACGCCGATATTGGTGTTACCCTTGGTCGTTTCACCCAGCGTTTCGGGCTTGGGCAGCACCGCGGCGAGGAACTGTAGCGGGATGATATCCTTGCCTTGGTAACGCACCGGGTCGATCCGCGTCATCCCGACGTTCTGCAGCACGGTTAGGTGCTTGATATACTCGTCGCCGAAGGTCATCCAGAAGCGCGCGCGCTCCAGTTCCGGGTTGAACTTGGCGAGGCTTTCGAGCTCTTCGTGGTACATCATGTACATGTTCTTGGGGCCGACGCCCTCGAAGTCGAATTCGACCTTCTTGCCCATCGCCGGGGTCTCGACGAATTCGCCGTTCTCCCAGTGACGCGCGGGCGCGGTGACTTCGCGGATGTTGATTTCGGGGTTGAAGTTGGTGGCGAAGGCCTGGCCGTGGTCGCCGCCGTTGCAGTCGAGGATGTCGAGCTGGCGGATGGTCTTGAGCTTGTGCTTCTTCAGCCACATGGTGAACACGCTGGTCACGCCCGGGTCGAATCCCGAACCCAGCAGCGCCATCAGGCCAGCGTCCTTGAAGCGGTCGTGATAGGCCCACTGCCAGTGGTATTCGAACTTGGCCTCGTCCTTGGGCTCGTAGTTCGCCGTGTCGAGATAGCTCACGCCCGCTTCGAGGCAGGCGTCCATGATGGGAAGGTCCTGATAGGGCAGCGCGAGGTTCACCACGAGGCTCGGCTGCACCTTCTTGATGAGGTTCACCATCGCGGGGACTTCTTCGGCGTCGATCTCGTAGGTCGAGATATCCACGCCGGTGCGGGTCTTCACGCTGGCGGCGATGGCATCGCATTTGGACTTGGTGCGGCTGGCGAGATGGATATCGGTGAAGATATCCTTGTTCATCGCCATCTTGTGAACGCAGACCGAGCTGACGCCGCCCGCACCGATGACCAGAACTGTCGACATGGATGAAACCTCTTTTCTGAAATTCGATTCTTGCGCGCCCTGTAACGAAATGCACTAGGCTAGCCAAATGGTCCGAGAAGATATGAGAAAACCGACGAGACAGGGTGTGCTGGACGCAGCGGCATCCATCGGCGCGATCCTGCCGCCCACGCCTCTCCTGCAAGTGGAGATCGACGGGGTTCGTTGTCACGTGAAGGCGGAAAGCCTCCAGCCGGTGGGCGCGTTCAAGATTCGCGGCGGTTGGTGGCGGTTGTCGAACCTGACGGAAGAGGAAAAGGCGCGCGGCGTGGTCGCGGTTTCGTCGGGCAATCATGCACAGGGCGTGGCCTGGGCGGCGCGCCGATTGGGTATCGAAGCAGCCATCGTGATGCCGCGCAACGCACCGAAGGTGAAGCTTGAGGCGACAAGGGCCCTGGGTGCGGAGATAGTTCTTTACGACCGCCCCGGCGAGGATCGCGACGAGGTGGCCGCTCGCGAAATCGAGGCTCGCGGGGCTACGCTGGTCCATGCATTCGGCGATCCCTGGGTCATCGAAGGCCAGGGAAGCGCGGGCGTGGAAATCGCAGAACAGTTGGGTCGCTCCCCTTCCCGGCTGGTGGCGTGTTGCGGCGGCGGAGGACTGGCGGCAGGCCTCGCCCTCGCTTGCCCCGACAGCGCCATCCATGTCGTCGAACCGCATGGCTGGGACATGGTAGGCCAAGCGCTTGCCGTCGGAGAGATCGTGCGCGTGGGCGATAATCCACCCACCACCATCTGCGATGCACTCCAGCCCGATGCGACCAAACCGATCAACCTCTCGGTACTGATAGGTCGGGCGGAACCGGGCGTGACAGTGAGCGACGAGGAAGTTCGCGCGGCGCAACGTTTCGCCTTTTCGCGGCTCAATCTCGTGGTCGAACCGGGCGGTGCGGCGGCGCTCGCCGCAGCGCTAGCGGGCAAGGTGCCGCTGGACGAAGGAACGGTCATCATGGTCACCGGTGGCAACACCGATGCGGATAGTTTCGCCCAAACGCTGCAATCCGGTAGCTAGCCGTTTGACAAGTTCCATCTTGCGCAGCAGTTTCGGCGTAAGTGGTCGCGTTAAGGGAGGAATCGATGCAGGCTCAAATGCTCGCACCTGCAGCCGTGCTGGTGCTGTGGTCGCTCGTCATGCTTTACTGGATGGCATTCACGCGCTTCCCGGCAATGAAGAAGCTGGGCCGGAGCGCCGGCTCGGCCAAGCCCGGAGGACGCGGACAGGATCTGGAAGGGGTCATTCCAGACCAGGTGAACTGGAAGGCGCACAATTATGCGCACCTGATGGAACAGCCCACGATCTTCTATCCCGCGGTCGTCATCCTTGCCATCATGGGCGCGGGATCCTGGGACGTCTTGCTGGCGTGGATCTACGTCGGGTTGCGCATCATCCATTCGGTCTACCAGGCAACCGTCAATGTGGTGAAGACGCGCTTCCTGATCTTCCTGCTGTCGACGATCGCGCTCACCATCCTCGCCGTCAGGGCGGTGATGGCGACGTTGCTGTTCGACCCGTCCCTCGCCCCGGCATAAGCGAAAGATTCAACGATGATCGATGCAGAAATTCTCCAGCCCGTCGTCGTCCTGATGGCATGGACCATGGTGATGTGGGCATGGATGTACGCCACCCGCATCCCGGCGATGAGCAAGGCCGATATCAAGCCCGACGATGTCCGCAAGACCAAGGGACTGGACGATGCGCTGCCCGACGAAGTCCAGTGGAAAGCGCATAATTACAATCATTTGCATGAACAGCCCACCGTGTTCTACGCGGTCTGCCTGCTCCTGGCGATGGTCGGCTGGGGCGACGGGATGAATGCGCTGCTGGCGTGGATCTACGTCGGCCTGCGGATCATTCATTCGGTGGTGCAGGTCACCGCGAACAAGGTACTGGTGCGCTTCGTCCTGTTCGCGCTGTCGAGCGTTGTTCTGATCGCGCTCATCTTCCACGCCGCGATCTGGGCGTTCGACATTCACATGTAAGCTGATCCCCCGCCAAAGCGGGGGATCGCCTTCGCTATTCCGCCGCTTCGGCCTCGTGGACGTGACCGTCCGCATCGATCTCCAGATTGGCGAGGAAACGCTCGGCATCGAGCGCGGCCATGCAGCCCATTCCCGCTGCAGTCACCGCCTGGCGATAGACATGGTCGGTCACATCGCCGGCAGCGAAGACACCCGGCACATCGGTCTTGGGCGAGCCGGGCTCGGTGAGCAAATAGCCGCCATCGTCCATCGGCAGCTTGCCCTTGAACAGTTCCGTCGCGGGCGCGTGGCCGATTGCGACGAAAGCCCCGTCGGTCGCGAAATCGCTGACTTCGCCTGTCTGCGTGTCCTTCAGCTTCAGATGACCGAGTGCGCCGGTGGGGCCCGCTTCGAAGCTTTCGACGGTCTTGTTCCACAGCGTGGTGATCTTGGGATGCTTCAGCAGGCGTTCCTGCAGGATTTTCTCGGCCCGCAGTTCGTCGCGGCGGTGGATCAGGGTGACATCGTCCGAATGGTTGGTGAGATAGAGCGCTTCCTCGACTGCGGTATTGCCCCCACCGATCACCACGACCTTCTTGCCGCGATAGAAGAACCCGTCGCAGGTCGCACAGGCGGAAACGCCCTTGCCGCCGAGTTCCTGTTCGCCCGGGACGCCCAGCCACTTCGCTTGTGCACCGGTCGCAATCACTAAAACATCGGCGATATATTCGTCGCCGCTGTCCCCAACGGCCTTGAACGGCGTTCCATTGGCAATGTCGACGTCGACGATGGTGTCCCACATCATCCGCGTACCGACATGTTCGGCCTGGCTTTGCATCTGTTCCATAAGCCAGGGACCCTGGATGACATCGGCGAAGCCGGGATAGTTTTCGACATCGGTCGTAATGGTCAACTGGCCGCCAGGCTGGAGGCCCTGCACCACGATCGGCTCCATCATCGCGCGTGCGCCGTAGATGGCGGCGGAATAGCCTGCCGGGCCGGAGCCGATAATGAGCATCTTGGTGCGATGGGTAGCCATGTCTTGTATCTCTTGTGCGGTCTGGAACGTGTGAAGGCGCTATATGGGGATTGGCCTGCGAAGAGTCACGCCACGAAGCGCGCGCGGAGCCTGTCCTTCAACAACTCGTCCACACCTAAAGTATCCTCGATATAGGCATCGAGCGTCCCGTGCTCTTCCTCGACCACCGCCCAGAAGGTGCGCAAATAGTCTTCATGCACCTCGAGCAGAGCCTTGATGGCTCCATCGTCGAGCTTGCGTCCGAGCCTTTCCTCGATACCAGGCACCGATTGGTCGGCGAGCACCTGGAGCGTCGGCGCATCGTTGGTCCGCAAAAACTCCGCCATCTGGTTTTCACGGCTCACGCCCAGCACATGCAGCATCAGCATTGCAGCGATGCCGGTACGGTCCTTGCCGGCAAAGCAATGGACCAGGCTCGCACCGTCGCGCTCGGCGAGCAGACGGAAATAACGCGAAAACATCGAAATCATCGCGACGTTGCGGGGCATGCGGGTGTAGACGCCCGTCATCCTCGCACGCGCGAACTCTTCGGTCGTGCTGTGTGCATCGACGTCCATATGCGGTGGGCTCGAAGTGGTTTCGCCATCGAAGAAGAATACCTCTCCATCGAAGCCTTCTGGACGCGGGCACGGATTCCGGTTCCGCTCGGATTCGCCGCGCAGGTCCACGATCGTCTTGATGTCGAGTGCGGCCACCGCAGCCAGATCCGACGCGCTCGCCCCGATGTGCTGCCCGGAGCGCCAGAGCAGACCGGTTTTGACCCGGCGACCGTACTCGGTTTCCCACCCGCCGTAGTCGCGGAAGTTATGGATGCCGTCGGTGTCGATGAAGGGATCGCGAATCATATGACTAAGGGTGGCAGGGCGCGAGAGCGAGCGATAGCCTTTCCTGCTTCGCAAGACCGATTGTCGCGTTCGTGAAATGCACGAATGATCGAGGGTGCTAGCCGACCGGCACGCAATCGAGGTCGGACAGGAAATCCTCCGTCCAGCCCTGAACATTGTCGTCGCGCACCGTGCCGATGAGCTTTTCGTAACGCTGCCTGCGCTCCTCCAGCGACATGTCCAGCGCGGTGCGAATGGCATGCGCGAGGTCGTCGGGGCTATGCGGATTGACTAGCAGCGCATCCTGCATCTGCGCAGCCGCGCCGGCAAAGCTGGAAAGGATGAGGACGCCGGGATCGGCCGGATCCTGTGCGGCAATATATTCCTTTGCAACGAGGTTCATTCCGTCGCGCAAGGGAGTCACAAGCCCGATCTTCGCCGCGCGGAAGAAGCCGAACAGTTCGGCATGGCTGTAGCCGCGATTGACATAACGGATCGGGACGAGGTCCACTTCGCTGCGCGCGCCGTTGATCTGCCCGGCCTTTTGTTCGAGCGTGGTGCGAATGGCCTGGTAGCTGTCGACATCCTCGCGGCTCGGCGGGGCAATCTGGACGAAGACGAGGTCGCGCACGCAATCGGGGTGCTTGTCGAAGAACCGCGAAATGCCGTCGAGACGCTCGGGCAATCCCTTGGAATAATCGAGCCGGTCGACCCCGATCATAGCGGTGCGCTCCCGGGTCGAACTCCTCACGCGTTCCTCCGCCCGCCATGCCTCCTTGGTTTCCCCTAGTGAACTGAAGTGGTCCCAGTCGATTCCGATGGGATAGGCGCGGGCGATCGTCGTTCGCCCATCCAGGGTGATCGCCCCGCTTTCTTCGTTCACCTCGGCCCCCAGTTCGGTGCGGCAATAGTGCAGGAAGCTGTCGAGCCATTCCTTCGTCTGGAAACCCACGAGATCGTAATGCAGCATCGTGCGCACCAGACGCTCGTGATAGGGTAGCGAAACGAACAGCCGCGTCGCCGGCCAGGGGATGTGCAGGAAGAAGCCGATGCGGTTCTTGCACCCCTTAGACCGCAGGCGCTCACCCAGGGGTATCAGGTGGTAATCGTGCACCCACACCACGTCGTCGTCTTCGATCAGCGGGGTGACGAGGTCGGCGAAACGTTCGTTGACCCGTTCGTAGCCCTTGCCCGTCTCGCGCTCGTATTTCGCCAGGTCGAGCCGGTAGTGAAATAGCGGCCAAAGCGTGGAGTTGGCGTAGCCGTTGTAATATTCCTCGACGTCCCGCTCGGACAGATCGATCGTCGCGGTGGTTACCCCGTCGCTCGTCTGGGTTGCGATGTTGCCCGTGCGACCGCTTTCGCTCTCTTCGCCGGACCAGCCGAACCACAGGCCCTTCCGCGATTTGAGCGCCGAGTGGAGCGCGCCGGCAAGCCCGCCTTGCGCACCGGCCGCACCGCGTGCCTTGGGCACCGCGACGCGGTTGGAAATGACGACGAGGCGGGCGTCGGCGCTCAACGCACCTCGCTCCAGCTTTTCGAAAGATGACCGGCAGAGTTGATAATACCTACCAGCGAGTAGGTCTGGGGGAAGTTCCCCCAAAGTTCGCCCGTATCGTAATCGAGGTCTTCGCTTAGCAGGCCCGAACGTGTCGAATGGCTGAGCATCGAGCAGAAAAGCTCGCGCGCCTCGTCGCTGCGCCCGGTGAGATGCAATGCCTCGATGAGCCAGAAGGTACAGACGTTGAAGGCGGTTTCCGGCGCACCGAAATCGTCTTCCGCGGCATAGCGAAGCATGTGATCGCCGCGCCGCAGATCCCGCTCGACCGCTTCGAAGGTCTTGAGAAATCGTTCATCGTCGGGTTTCAGATATCGTAGTTCGACCATCTGCAGCAGGCTCGCATCGAGATAGTCGCTTTCGAAGCTGGCTCCGTAATGCTGCCCCTCTTCGCTCCAGGCCTCCGCATCGATCTTTGCGCGAATGGCGTCGGCGCGTTCCTTCCAGAACTCTACGCGGTCGCTCTTGCCCAGCCTTCCAGCGACATTGGCCAACCGGTCGCACGCCGCCCAGCACATGACTGCGGAATAGGTGTGGACTTCCTGCCGGGTCCGAAATTCCCAGAGGCCCGCATCGGGCTTGTCGTGCTTGGCCCAGGCGGCTTCCCCGACCTCTTCCAGGTGTGCGAAATCGCGTTCGTCGGCCATCCGCAACAGGCGCGTATCGAAGAACGCCTGCGTCGTGGGCATGACGATCTGGCCGTAGCAATCGAACTGCACCTGCTTGTAGGCCGCATTGCCGACGCGCACCGGCCCGTTTCCGCGATAGCCGGCGAGATTCTCGGCTTCGAATTCGTGCAGCTCCGCCTCTCCCATGACCGAATAGAGCGGCTGTATCTGTCCGCCGCGCGCCTGGTCGATGATGTTGCGCAAATAGGCGAGATACTTCTCCAGCACGTCGAGCGCGCCGAGCCGGTTGAGTGCCTGCACGGTGTAATAGCTGTCGCGGATCCAGCAGTAGCGATAGTCCCAGTTCCGCTCGCTTCCCGGAGCTTCGGGGATCGACGTGGTGAGCGCCGCGACGATCGCCCCCGTCTCCTCGTGCTGGCAAAGCTTCAAAGCGATCGCGGCGCGGATGACCTCTTCCTGCCATTCGAGCGGGATGTGCAGCCCGCGCACCCAGTGCTGCCAGTATTTTTTCGTATTGGCTTCCATCCGGCGCAATTCGCTGCGGATATTGCCTACGAACGGTTCGTCCGGACCGAGGAAAAAATGCTGGTCGCTCTCGACCCGATAGCTGCGGCCTTCGAGGATATAGCCCACCGGCGCATCGGTGGAGAGACGCATCGCCTGATCCCCCACGAGGTAGCGAATGTGGTTTGTGCCATTGGTGGTGGCCGCCTGCTCCTGGCCGTAATTCTTCATCGGAGAAAGGCCGACTTTCAGACGCGGCGCCCCGGCCACCGGGCGGACCATGCGAATAAAGGCGACCGGACGATACATCCGCCCCGACCGTTCGAATCGCGGCGCGAAATCGTGGATTTCAAGAGCGCTGCCGTCATCCGCTTCGAGGCGGGTAACCAGTATCGGGGTGTTGCGGACATAATGCTGCGTTGCAGAGACCTGGCCTTCCAGTTCGAACCGCCACACACCTTCGTCGCGATTGCTGCCATTCAGCAGCGAACAGAACACCGGGTCGCCATCGACCCGGGGAATGCAGCCCCAGACGAAAGCGCCTTCCTCGTCGACCAGCGCGCTGACCTGGCAATTGCCGATGGGAGAGAGTTCGAGGTTCGCTTGCTTCACAGGTTCAACCAATCGTGCACCGCTTCTACGTCTTGAAGTTGATAGCGCGCAGCCTCGCTCTCCCGTTCCCCAACTGCAATACCGAAGCCTGCGAATTCGATTGCGGCGCGCATACCGTCTTCATCGGTAACGTCGTCGCCGACGAAAACCGGGAGACTTCCGGCAAAGGGTTCGATGGCCATGAAGGCGTGGAGAGCCGCCCCCTTGTTGGCGCCCGGACGGACCAGTTCGGCGACCCCCTTGCCGCTGGTGACATCGAGATCGTGTAACGCGGCGACTTGGCGGGCGAAGGCCAACGTGTCGTCCGCTTTCTCGGGGTGCCCGCGGAAATGCAGCGCGCCGCCATGGCTTTTCGCCTCGTAAAACAGGTCATTGCACTCGGCGAAAACCCGCAATTCCCTCACCGCTGCGTCGGGCAGTCCGGAAGGCGCAGCACCTAGACGATTTCCGTCGACCAGAAAGCGTGACGCTCCGTGCGAGCCCGCCCGCGCTATCGCAACCTCGCCAATGTGACTTTCCAGATCGTCGAGTGCACGACCGCTGATCAAGGCGAGACGACCTTCCAGCCGGTCGCGCAGTTCGTGGAGCTTTTCCGCAAGACCTTCGGGCACGAAGATATCGCCCGGTCTCGGCGCGATCCCGACCAGTGTACCGTCGAAGTCCAGGAACAGGGCCAAGGGCCCGGCGGATAGGAGCTCGGCAAGAGGTGGCGGAGATGGGAGCGGAGAGCGGCTTGCCATCGAACAAAGGACTTAGCGGCCCCAGCGCTGGCGTCAAATCGTCAATATGCGTTTGCTGCGCCGGGATCGAGAATGAGATCGCCGCCTTCGACCCGCCAGCCATTGAGTCGCGAGAGGAAATTCATCCCCAGCACGTTGGTTTCACCCAGGTTCGGCGCGATAACCGCGTCCAGTCCGGCGGCTTCGATATTGCCGAAGCGCAGATCCTGCACAGTCGTCAGTTCCGCGGTGACCGTACCATTCGCCGTATTGAGCATTACCGGCAGGCCACCGGTACGCGGTTCGAGCCCTGCCCGCTGTGCCGAACGGGCGGAAAAAGCCGTGAGCGTTGCGCCGGTATCGACGAGAAAGCGCGTCGGCACGCCGTTCACTTCGGCAATCAGCCAATAGTGCCCGTCGGCGGCCATCGGAATGAGCGTCTCCTCACCCACGATGCGCTGTTCCGGCATGCCGAGTTCCGTCACTGCATCGAGCCGCGGATCGAAGCGGGCCAGTTGCAGGAAAACCGTCAGCAATATGCCGACAAGTGCCAGCGTGCTGGCAGTGCGTATCAGCCTGCCACCGGCAATCTTGCGGCGCAGCATGATGGCGCCGATCCAGCCGATGAAGAGCGCGGCAATCGTCCCAGCGAGCAAACCGGATCTCGGAATGGCGCGAATGATTTCGGCAATCGTGTCGAAGGCGCTCTGCAATTCCATCGGTCGAATATAGGGTGCACCTGCTGCCGCGTCGATGAATGACCCGAAAAAATCAGGGCGCGTCGCGCTTTTCGGTCGCTTCGGCCAAGATCAGCGAAAACCGCTTTTTGCAGTCCGTCCAGCGCATCTGCGGTGTCCAGCCACCGGCGAGCAGCAGCGTATTGGCGCTGCGGCGCGTGAATTTGTGGCTGTTTTCCGTGTGAATGGTCTCGCCCCGCTTCATAGTGAAGCTCTGCCCGGCGACCTCGAAAGCGATGTCGCGCGTGGCCTCCAGATGCATTTCGATACGGGCGAAATCGTCGTTCCAGGGCGCTTTGTGGCGCAGGGCATCGATGGGGATATTGCCTTCGAGCTCCCGATTGATCCGCCTCGCCAGATTGAGGTTGAATTCGCCGGTCACGCCACGCTCATCGTCATAGGCCGCTTCAAGTATCTTATGGTCCTTGACGAGATCCATACCGATCAACAGCAGCGGCAGTTCGCCCTGTTCCGCCCCGAGTGTCGCGCGCATCGAACGCAGCAGATCGACCGCCGTGCGCGGCACCATGTTACCGATTGTGGAACCGGGAAAGAAGCCGAGCTTCTTCATCGACAGCACCTCTTCGGGCAAGGCCACTTCGCGCATGAAATCCGCTTCGACGGGATGGACGGCAATGTCCGGGAATTTCTCTGCCAGGGCTTGCGCCGATGCACGCAGGAAATCGCCCGAAATGTCGAGCGGCACATAGGCCGCCGGATCGATCGCCCGCAGCAGGAGCGGAGTCTTGACCGAGCTGCCCGAACCGAATTCCACCACTGCGCGGCCCGAACCGATCTGCTCCGCGAAGTCCTTGCCGCGCGCCTCGAGGATTTCGGTCTCCGCCCGGGTCGGATAGTATTCCTTCAGATCGGTGATGTCCTCGAACAATTGCGAACCGGCATCGTCGTACAGCCAGCGGGCCGGAATGGCCTTCTGCCGCTGGCTCAGTCCGGCAAGCACGTCTTCACGAAAGGCACGATCGACACCATCCTCGTCGCGGTCGACAAGGGCCATTCCCTGTTCTGTTTTCATAGGTCTTTCGCCAATCTCAGCCCGGTGAATTGCCAGCGCTGGTGGGGGTAGAAGAAGTTGCGATAACTTGCGCGCGAATGGCCTCGCGCAGTGGCGCAGCTCGCACCCTTCAGGACGAACTGCCCGCTCATGAACTTGCCATTATACTCGCCCACCGCACCTTCCGCGGGCTGGAAGCGAGGATAGGGCAAATAGGCCGAGCGGGTGAACTGCCAGCAATCTCCGAAAAGGCTCTCCGAACCGGTCGGAAGCGGCGGTTCGGCCCCGTCGAGCTGGTTGCCGCCGCAGGGGTCGTGGGCTGGCGCCTCCCCTTCCTGACCGCGCGCGATGGCTTCCCATTCGAACTCTGTCGGAAGACGCAGCCCGGCCCATGTCGCGAAGGCATCGGCTTCGTAGTAGGAAATATGCGTTACGGGCGCATGGGGATCGCGCTCCTGCCAGCCGCTGTGGGTGAAATGCTCGGCGTCGCGCCAATAGGACGGAGCGCAGACACCGTTTTCCTGCACCCAGCACCACCCGTCGGACAGCCACAACGAGGCCTGACGATATCCACCATCCTCGATGAATTGCGCCCATTCCCCGTTCGTTACGAGCCGCGAGGACAAGGCGAAGGGTTCGAGCAGCACGCGATGCACCGGACCTTCGTTGTCGAAGGCGAAGCTTTCGGACTGATGTCCAATCCGCGCCAGGCCGCCCGGATGCGCATGCCAGCCCTCTGCCTGCTCCCGAGCACCGGGCAAACCGGCCTCCCACATCTCCGGACCGAGGGGGTTCTGGAACAGCGCATGCTTGATGTCGGTCAGCAGGAGTTCCTGGTGCTGTTGCTCATGCGCAAGACCGAGTTCGATGAGCGGGCGCAATTCCGCACGTTCGAGCAGCGGCTGCATGGCTTCGTCGACATGCGCGCGCCAATCCAGAATTTCGCTCAACGTCGGCCGCGAGAGCATGCCGCGGGAGAATCGTGCAATGCGTTCACCTTCGGCTTCGTAATAGGAATTGAAAACGAAGGGCCAGTCTTCGTCGAACAATTGATACCCCGCGAGATGATCGCGCAGGAGGAAGGTCTCCCAGAACCATGTGACATGGGCGAGATGCCATTTCGCAGGGGAAGCATCTTCCATCGACTGCAGCGTCGCATCGGCTTCGGAAAGCGGCACAACCAATGCTTCGCTCTGCGCGCGAACGCGGGCGTATCGATCCGCAAGTTCGCCTGCGGCGGCGTGCTGGCTGGCATGGAGGCCGCCCATCGCCCTGCTCTCCCCTCATGGCTGCCGGAATGCGGCAAGCGAGGGCCAACATGGCGCATCCGGGTGTCAGTTTAAAGGCCGCAGACCAAAAACCTGTTTTCTTATCTTAAGTTATGAATTCTCAGGCCGCTCTCGCCACGCGATTTCGGCCTCCGCGCTTGGCTTCGTAAAGCGCCTCGTCGGCCCGGGCGAAAAGGATCAGCGACGCATCGCAGGGTTCGATTTCCGCATGACCGGCGCTGATGGTTATCGATGGCACAGGCGCACCATGCGTTCCCGCCTCGATCGCCCAGCGCAAACGTTCTGCTGCCGCCATGGCGGCTTCGCTGTCGCAATCGGGCAAGATCCAGAGGAATTCCTCGCCACCGATCCGGCCCACGACGTCGGGTTCGCGTGCCTGTCGCGCAGCGATTTGGGCGACGAGGGCAATGACCTGGTCCCCGGTAGCATGTCCATGACGGTCGTTTACCGCCTTGAAATGATCGATGTCGAAGACGATCAGCGACAGGGGCTTGCCGTCCCGGCGCGATTCCATCACCGCGCGGTCGAGTTCGGCCATGGCGTGGCGGCGATTGGCCAATCCGGTGAGTACGTCGGTATTGGCGTCGTGCTGCGCTTTCGCCGCCCGCTCCAGTGCTTCGTCCCGGTCGCGGCGCAGCGCATAGTCTTCTGATACGTCGCGGACTACCATGAAGACCTGCTCACGGATGCCGTCGCTCGAGATGACGTTGCGAGCCCTGGCGCGGAGCATCCTGACGCTGCCGCCACGCTCGCTCACCTCGAACTCGATATCGAACGGCTCACGATCGTCACAATGCGCATCGAGTACGGTTTCGATCTGCGCGAGTCCTTCCGGCATGATGCGCTTGAGAATGTCCTCGCGCGGGAACGTCCCCGAAGGGAGGCCCGCGAGATGGCACATCTCGTCGGACCAGAGATGCTGCCGGGGTTGCAGTTCGATGCACCATCGACCGAAACCGGCCAATCCCTCCGCCGTTTCGAGCAAATCGATACTGCGGGAAAGGTTTCGGGCATCGTCGTTCCCCTTCCGAGCACCGGTTCGGGTACGAAAGAGACTGCTGGCGAAAAGCGTCAGAGCACTGGCGACCAGGAGTGCAGCCATCACGGGAGCGGGGCTGAACAGAGCCACGCCTCCCAGGAAGCCGGAAGTCATCCAGAGACCGAGCGAAAGGTATCGCGGAGATTGTAAAAGGATGTGACGCAAATTGCCTTCCTGATCTGGAAAGCACTATGCCGTATCATGAGCGAAAGAGGGGTGCCGTGCACCCTACGCACTTTCCCTTATATCAGGCCGCGTCGGCCCTCGCCTGCGACTGCTCTGCATTGAGCGTTTCGGCGATGAGGAAGGCCAACTCCAACGATTGCGCCGCGTTCAGGCGGGGGTCGCAATGCGTGTGATACCGATCCTTCAGCGCTTCGTCGGTGATGGCAACCGCGCCGCCGACGCATTCGGTCACATCTTGGCCTGTCATTTCGATATGGATGCCACCGGGATGCGTGCCTTCCGCGCGATGGACGGCGAAGAAGCCCTTCACCTCGGACAGGATGCGATCGAAGGGGCGGGTCTTGTAACCGCTGTCCGATTTCACGACGTTGCCGTGCATCGGGTCGCAACTCCACACCACCGGATGTCCTTCGGCCTTCACTGCACGCACCAGGCGCGGCAGGCCTTCTTCGACCTTGTCGTGACCGAAGCGGCTGATGAGAGTGATGCGACCCGGCTCGCGCGCCGGATTGAGCGTGTCGAGCAGCTTCAGCATCGCATCGGTTTCGAGGCTCGGCCCGCATTTCATGCCGAGCGGATTGCCGATACCGCGCGCGAATTCGACATGCGCACTGCCTTCGAAGCGGGTGCGGTCGCCGATCCAGACCATGTGCGCGCTGGTATCGTACCAGTCGCCCGTCAGGCTATCCCGGCGTGTAAGCGCCTGTTCGTAGGGCAACAGCAAGGCCTCGTGACTGGTGTAGAAACTGGTGCCCTGCAATTGCGGGACCGTCGCCGGGTCGACACCGCAGGCTTCCATGAAGTCGAGCGCTTCGCCTATGCGGTCCGCCGTCTCTCCGAATTTCTCCGCCCAGGGGCTGCGGCCCATGAAATCGAGCGTCCATTGGTGGACCTGGCGCAGGTTGGCATAGCCGCCGCCGGCAAAGGCGCGCAGAAGGTTCAGCGTGGCCGAAGCCTGGAAATAGGCGCGAACCATGCGCTGCGGATCGTTGGTGCGCGCCGCCGCCTCGAATTCGATTCCGTTGACATTGTCGCCGAAGTAGCTCGGCAAAGTCACATCGCCCTGCGTTTCCGTATCGGAACTGCGCGGCTTGGCGAACTGACCAGCCATCCGGCCAACTTTCACCACCGGCTGCTTGCCGGCGAAGGTCATCACAACCGCCATCTGCAGCAATACGCGGAAGGTATCGCGGATGTTGTTCGGATGGAATTCGGCGAAACTTTCCGCGCAATCGCCGCCCTGGAGCAGGAATGCCTTGCCCGAGGCGACTTCAGCAAGATCCGCCTTGAGCGCGCGCGCTTCACCCGCGAACACCAGCGGCGGATGGCTGGCGAGCGCGTTCGTCGCCTCCTCCAAATCCGTGGCGCTTTCATAGCGCGGCAAGTGCTTCGCTTCGAAACCTTGCCAGCTATCGGGTGCCCATTCGCGTGCCAT
>CAYOWF010000030.1:0-14771 GCA_964407585.1 uncultured Qipengyuania sp. | reverse complement strand
AGCCGAGCAGTTCGTCGACCAGGACCTTTTCGAGCGCGAACTGTTCGCGGCGGTTCAGCGTGACCTTCAGTTCGGCCAGCACTTCCATGATGATGGGGCGGAATTCTTCCGACAATTCATCCTTGGTCAGCGTGGCGGCCGCTTCGGGATCGACGCGTTCGAGCAGGCGGGGAAGCACCTGTTCCTTGATCTTGTGGACGCTGGCTTCGAAACCGCCGACTTCGCCTTCGGTCTGGTGCGTCGCATTCATGCGCTCCGAAAGGCGCTGCATCGCGTCCGAATTGGCAGCCGAGCCGCCGGCGCCGGGTGCAGGTGCACCTTCTGGCGGCAGGGGCGGGAACTGCTCTCCGCCACTATCCTTCGCGGACTTTTCCTCGGCAGCGGAACCGCCGCCCATCGGCCTGGCAACGCCGAATTGCGGACGAGCCCCGGCACCCATGCCAGAAGGCCCATTTTTCCGCCCGAATGCACTCATTGCCTAAACCCCCGAGGTCGATAATTCGCGACACACGCCCATTGCCCGAAAGGCAGCGAAGCCTGCGTTTGGATGTTTGGTGAATAATTTGGAAACCTTGATTTTTCCTTACCCCGTCGACGAACAAAGGGTGTGACGAGCAAAATTTTTTGCAGGGGTTTCGGCAGGTGCGGATTGCTGTATGCGCCCTCCGAACAGCGGCGCGCCGGACAGGCAGGAATACAGACTCCATTATGAAGAAGTCCGAAAGAAGTGGCATTCTTATCGCCTTGTGCGGGTTTGCGCTGCTCAGCGTTGGCGATGCCGTCATCAAGACGATGGCCGGTGAATTCTCGCCGCTGGCGGTTGCGGCGCTGCGCTTCGCCCTGGGCTCGGCCGGCCTGTCCGTCCTGCTCGCCATGAACGAAGGGCCTTCCGCCTTTCGCCCGCGCAATCCGCGTCTGCAGGCGGCGCGCGGATTTTGCCTTGCGGCGGCCTCGCTGTTCTTCTTTTCCGCCATTTTCGTCATGCCACTGGCGACCGCGATGGCGCTTGCCTTCGTTTCGCCCGTGATCGTGGCGCTGTTGAGCGGCCCCCTGCTGGGAGAAAGGGTGCGCCCGGCGGTATGGGTGGCATCGCTTGCCGCGCTGATCGGTGTCGCCATGGTACTGCGGCCGAACCTCGCCGAACTGGGCCTCGTGGCCCTGCTGCCGCTGGGGTCGGCGCTTTTCTTCGCGCTGATGATCATCGCGAATCGGGCCAGCGCAGGGCAGGGCAGCGCGCTTTCGATGCAGGTCTTCATGCAGATCGGGGCGATGCCCGCATTGGTAATCGCCACGATCGGCGGACATCTGAGCGGCGTGGAATCGCTTGCCGTCTCCATGCCCGACTGGACCATCGTGGCTCGGTGCGCGGTGGTTGCCATAACTGCCAGCACCGCGCATTGGCTCGCTTATATCGGAACCCAGCGCGCAGGGGCGGCGACGATTGCGCCGACCACCTATGTCCAGATGCTGGTGGCGACCTTCATGGGCTGGTGGTGGTTCGACGACGTGCCCGACCTGCTCACGCTGGCCGGCGCTGCAGTGATCATTGGCGCTGGCCTCGTCCTGTGGTGGAGCACCCCGCGGGAACCGGTACCGTTCCGCGCCGATTGATTGGCCAGCGGGACGCGCTAAACCTGCATCGGGCATTCTTCCAAGGGGTCATCATATATGTGCGGAATTATCGGTATCGTCGGCAAGGAAGCGGTGACCGAAAGGCTCGTCGACGGGCTGAAGCGCATGGAATACCGCGGCTATGACAGCGCGGGAATCTGCACCATCGACGGCGGGGAGTTGATTCGCCGCCGCGCGGAAGGGAAGCTCAACAACCTCGTTGCCGAATTGGCCGAGCATCCGGCGCCAGGCGATATCGGGATCGCCCACACGCGCTGGGCCACCCACGGTGCTCCTACCTCGAACAATGCCCATCCGCATGCCACCGACAAGGTCGCGATCGTCCACAACGGCATTATCGAGAATTACAAGGAATTGCGCGCCGAGGTGAAGGCCGCCGGGCGTACCATGGAAAGCGACACCGATAGCGAGGTCGTCGCACACTTGCTTACGCTCCGGATCGAGAATGGCGAGACTCCGCATGAAGCGGTCGCCAACATGCTGCCCCGCCTGCGCGGCGCATTCGCGCTGGCCATCGCCTTCCGCGACCACCCCGACATGCTTATCGGCGCGCGCCGCGGATCGCCGCTGGTGGTTGGCTATGGCGATGGCGAGACCTATATCGGGTCGGATGCACTGGCGCTCGCTCCGCTGACGCAGCAGATATCCTATCTTGAAGAAGGCGACTGGGTCGAAATCACCCGCGAAGGTGCGACCGTTTTCGACGAATCCAATGAAGAGGTGACGCGCGAGATCCGCACTTCCGGGGCATCCGCCGCGGCGACGGAGAAGGGCAATTACCGTCACTTCATGCAAAAGGAGATTTTCGAGCAACCGACCGTGGTCGCGCAAACGCTCGGTTCCTACCTTCGGCGTGACGATGTGTCGGTCGCCCTGCCGCAATTCGATTTCGACATCTCGAGCGTGAAGCGCGTAACCATCGTCGCCTGCGGCACCTCCTATTATGCGGGAATGGTCGCGAAGTACTGGTTCGAACAGTTTGCCCGCGTGCCGGTCGATATCGATGTGGCATCCGAATTCCGCTATCGCGAGCCGGTCCTGGAAGATGGCGGCCTCGCGCTGTTTATTTCGCAAAGCGGTGAAACCGCCGACACGCTGGCGGCGCTGCGGCATTGCAAGGAAAACGGTCAGACGATCGCCGTGGTGGTCAATGTGCCGACCAGCACCATGGCGCGCGAGGCGGACTTGCTGCTGCCTACCCATGCGGGTCCCGAAATCGGCGTCGCCTCGACCAAGGCCTTCACCTGCCAGCTCGCCGTGCTTGCCGCGCTCGCGGCGCATATGGCGGTCAAGAAGGGCCTGATGAGCCGCGAAGAGGAATACGAGGTGGTCAAGCACCTGCTCGAAGCTCCCGCCTGCCTCAATTCGGCGCTCGACCACGACGACGATATAGCGGCGATGGCGCATCTCATCGCACCGGCGCGCGACGTTCTCTACCTCGGACGCGGCCCGGATTACCCGCTGGCGCTCGAAGGGGCGCTGAAGCTCAAGGAAATCAGCTACATTCACGCCGAAGGCTATGCCAGCGGCGAAATGAAGCACGGACCCATCGCGCTTATCGACGACGATGTCCCGGTGATCGTGCTCGCTCCATCCGGCCCGCTGTTCGAAAAGAGCATCTCAAATATGGAGGAAGTGCGCGCCCGGGGAGGTCAGATCGTCCTGATTTCGGATGCACAGGGGCTCGAAGAAGCGGGCGAGGGATGCCTGGCGACCATCGAAATGCCCAAGGTCCACCCGCTTATCGCACCGCTGGTCTATGCCATTCCGGTGCAGTTGCTCGCCTATCATGTCGCCTGTGTGAAGGGGACCGATGTCGATCAGCCGCGCAATCTGGCCAAGTCGGTGACGGTAGAATAGGCCGCGCGATACAGTGACTTGACCTTAATCGGGGCATTTCGCCGTACATGCTGAAATAAGGCGAAAAACCGACGGCGGTTTACCCGGGAATAACCTTTCCGATTTATGCCACCACTCGTGAGCGAGAAGAATTTCGAACCGTTCGACGAGAACGCGTCGCTGAGCATGCGACAGATCATCGGGCTGGAAGCGCCCGATGGCGACGATTTCGGTCGTGTGCACGGTAGCAAATATGCACTGGTGACCCGGCGTGCGGGAACACGGGTGGTACTCCATGCCTTTGCCGCGGCAGTCGTCTACTGGCTTTGCAAGGATAGCGTCTCACAAGACACCCTTATGGCTCTGGCAGGCGCGCTGGCTTGCACCGTGGCCTATTCCTTCTATCTCGATCGTCGCCTGCGTGACGCAGATCAGCGAATCTTCTCCTCCCATGAAATGAAGCGTCATGCCTTTGCGGGCTGTCTCAAGGGACTGGCCTGGGCGTCGTCTCTATCGGTTCTCGTCTTTACAGGCGCAGGTGACCAGCTAACCGCGATATGGGCCGTTCTGGCATTCCTTGTGATGAGCAGCGCGGTCAGTCGCTACAGCGCACCGCTCAGCACCATTGGATTTGCCCTGGTCGTTTGTGCCGGGGCTCTCTTCACCGCTCTCGCGACTTTCAATTATGCCCTCGCGGCAATCGTCATCGCCACTTCCATCTTCGCCTGCTTCGGCGTGGTCGAAAGCGCGCGTACATCGCTCAGTGCGCGCATGGCCGAAATCGCGATGCTGGAGAAGAGCGAGACGGTCTCCATGCTGCTGCGCGAATTCGAGGACGGGCAGGCCGACTGGCTCTGGCAGATCGATACCAAGCGCCGCCTGCGTGCGGTCAGCCCGCGTCTCGCCTTTGCCCTCGGCCGCGAAGTCGCCGAAGTCGAAGGACAGTCTCTGTTGCAGCTCATTTCCGGCGATGGCTGGAAATCGGGACAATTCCCCGCCAGCCTCCACGATCTTGCGGACCGCCTGAAAGGCAAGGAAAGCTTCTCGAACCTCAACGTCAAGGCGCTGGTCAACGGAGAGGTCCGCTGGTGGGAAATGTCGGGTACGCCGATGTTCGACGGTGACGGGAAATGGCTCGGTTTCCGCGGCGTCGGTTCCGACGTCACGACCCAGCGCGAAAGCAGCGAGAAGATCGAGTTCCTCGCGCGTTACGACACGCTCACCCAGTTGCCCAATCGCCTGCAGGTCAATGAATCGCTTTCCGAAGCGCTCACCTACGCGCAGGAATGGCGGACGCGCTGTGCACTGCTGATGATCGACCTCGACCGGTTTAAGGCGATCAACGATTCGCTCGGTCACCTCGTCGGCGACCGCATGCTGGCGCAGGTCGCGGCGCGCCTCAAACCGCTGATGGACGATGGGGAACTGTGCGGACGCCTGGGCGGCGACGAGTTCGCCGTCATCATTCGCGATGCCAAGGATCGTCGCCGTGTCGATACCTTGGCCAAAGCGGTGATCTCGGCCCTGTCTGCGCCCTATTATATCGACAACCACATTCTCTATGTCGGTGCCAGCGTCGGTTCGGCCATCGGTCCGCGCGACGGCAGCAAGGTCGAAGAACTGCTGCGCAATGCCGACCTCGCGCTCTACCGTGCCAAGGACGATGGTGGCGGCACACATTGCGAGTACGAGCCTTCGCTGCACTCCAATGCCGAAGAACGTCGCGTCCTCGAAGTGTCGCTTCGCCATGCGCTCGAACGCAACGAATTCGTGCTGCATTACCAGCCGGTGGTCGATGCCCACAGCGAGGAAGTGGTCAGCTTCGAAGCGCTGGTCCGCTGGAACAGCGAGGAACACGGCTTCGTCAGTCCGGGCAAGTTCATTCCCATTGCGGAAGACACGCGCCTCATCGTTCCGATCGGTACCTGGGTGTTGCAGGAAGCCTGCCGCGAAGCTGCGAGCAACTGGCCCGAGCACGTCAAGGTCAACATCAATGTCTCACCCGAACAGCTGGTCGAACCCGATTTCGCGGGGACGGTCGTGCGTGCATTGTCGCATAGCGGGCTCGACCCCAAACGCCTCGAAATCGAGGTTACGGAAAGCATCTTCATGCGCGATGCCGATGTTGCCCGGAAGGCACTGGAACAGTGCATGGCACTGGGCTGTTCGGTGGCGCTGGACGATTTCGGCACCGGCTATTCCTCGCTCGGCTATCTGCGCAAACTGAAGTTCACCACGATCAAGGTGGACCGCCTGTTCGTTCAGGGGGCTGCACAGAACAGCGTCGAAAGCCTCGCCATCATCCGCGCCGTGGTTGCCATGGCCGACAGTCTGGGCATGACGACGACCGCAGAAGGCGTCGAGACCGACGACGAGGCGGACCTCATCCGTCGGCTGGGCTGCAACAAGATACAAGGCTTCCACTTCGGACGCCCGATGCCGTCGGAAGATGCGATCAAGATCTTCGGGCGCACGGACCTCACCGGCCGCAAACGCGCATAGGCCGGGTCAGGCGCTGGCGAGCGCCTTCATCGCACCTTCGAAAAGGGCCAGGCCATCTGTCCCGCCATGCGCGGGATCGACCGCGCGTTCCGGGTGCGGCATCATGCCGAGGACATTGCCCGCCTTGTTGAGTACGCCCGCAATGTTGCGGCGCGACCCGTTGACCGTGTCGGTATAGCGGAACGCCACGCGGCCTTCGCCCTCGATCCGGTCGAGCGTATCCTCATCGGCAAAGAAATTGCCGTCGTGATGGGCCACCGGGATGCTGATTTCCTGGCCTGCGGAATAACCGCTGGTGAAGATCGACTGCGCGTTTTCAACCTTCAGTCCGACATTCTTGCAGATGAAATGCTGGCTTGCATTCCGCATCAGGGCCCCGGGCAGAAGGCGCGCCTCGGTCAGCACCTGGAAGCCGTTGCACACACCGAGCACGGGAATGCCGCGATCGGCCGCGCGGATGACTTCGCGCATGATGGGGCTGTTCGCCGCCATCGCGCCCGAACGCAGGTAATCGCCATAGGAGAAACCGCCGGGCAGGGCGATGAAGTCGAGACCCTCGGGCAATTCGGCATCGCCGTGCCACACGCGCACCGGCGCAGTGCCCGAAACCTGTTCGAGTGCCACCGCCATGTCGCGGTCGCAGTTCGAGCCGGGGAATGTGACGACGGCCGAACGGAAAGCCATCAGCCCAGCTTCTCGATCTTGTAATTTTCGATGACCGTATTGGCGAGCAGCTTTTCGCACATCTCGGTCAGAGCTTCGTCGCCGGTGTCGCTCGCGACGTCGAGTTCGACCGTCCGACCGATGCGGACATCGTCCACGCCCTCGAAGCCGAGACCCTCCAGCGCATGATGGACGGCGCGGCCTTGCGGGTCGAGCACGCCGGGCTTGAGGCTGACGAGAACGCGAATCTTCATCGGGTACCTTTCGGATTTCACCGTGTGGACTGGTTGCGCCGCGCCTATGCCGCGAGAGCGCGCCAAGAGCAAGCTTCGCGGAAAAAGCGAGCGGGGACAGCAGTTTGCTCCGCATCGCCACTACAGACCAATGTTACCGCAACGCAACATCGGCAAAAAACCGCGGAGATCTGCGGCCTGGTGACTCGAATTCCGTGACATTTGGATTACAGCGGACGAAGTCAATTCGCTTCCCTCATGCCACCAATCCGCGTGATCGAACTTTTCCGCGGGTCCGACAGGAATACCTCTCCATGATTGACCGCTTCCCTACCCTTCGCCTCCTTTCCGCCAGCATGCTGGCACTCGCCATCGCGCAGCCTGCGATGGCGCAGGACACGATCGACAGCTCCGACAGCGACGCCACCGGTGCCGAACAGGCCGACGACGGTGCCCTCTCGGTCATCGTCGTGACGGCCAACCGCCGTGAGGAAAACCTGCAGGATGTCGCCGTTTCGGCCGCGACCATCTCTTCGGATGCGGTCCAGAACATCTTCGCCGCGGGTGCCGACACCACTGCGCTGGCCGGCCGCGTCCCCGGCCTGTTCGTCGAAAGCTCGAACGGCCGTGCAGCACCGCGTTTCTACATCCGCGGGCTCGGCAATACCGATTTCGACCTTGCCGCATCGCAGCCGGTATCTGTGGTGATGGACGATGTCGTGCTCGAGAACGTCACGCTGAAGAGCTTCCCGATCTTCGATGTCGAGCGGATCGAAGTCCTGCGCGGCCCGCAGGGTACGCTGTTCGGCCGCAACACGCCTGCCGGTATCGTGAAGATCGACACCACCAAGCCGGGCGACGAATTCTCCGTGAACGGTTCGGCCAGCTACGGCAGCTTCAATTCGGTTTCGATCGACGGCGGCGTGACCGTTCCGATCGTACCGGGCGTGGCCTCGATCCGCCTTTCGGGCCTGTGGCAGCAGCGCGACGACTGGGTGGATAACGGCTTCACCGGTGAAGAAGATGCCTACGGTGCCTATAGTGACATCGCCGGTCGGGCCCAGCTGCTGATCACTCCGACCGACCGCCTGTCGATTCTCGGGAGCTATTCGGTTCGCGACCTCGACGGCACTTCGACGCTCTTCCGCGCCAATATCCTCGGCCCGGGTTCGAACGAGCTGAACGAAAATTACGACCGCGACACCGTCTTCTACGACGCCGGAGCCGGAAACCAGGCGCAGTACAGCGCCGAAATCGCTACCGGAAAGGTCGAATACGAGGCCGACTTCGCCACCTTCACCAGCATCACCAGCTTCGCCAATAGCGAAGGTTCGAGCCGCGGCGATATCGACGGCGGTTTCGGTGCAAGCTTCCTGCCGGTCATGGGGCCGGGATTCATCCCATTCCCCTCGGACACCCAGGATTCCATCGAGCTCGACCAGTTCACGCAGGAAGTGCGCATCGCTTCGGCCAGCGGCGGCACTTTCGAATGGCAGGTCGGCGGCTTCTACTTCGATAGCGATTTCGATGTGACCACGGTCGGATTCGACTTCCCGCCGCCCGTCACCGTCAACCACACCAACGAAAGCTGGGCGGTATTCGGCCAGGTCACGAGCGAAGTGACCGATGTGCTTAAGCTTACGGGCGGCATCCGCTATACCGAAGATGAAAAGGACTTCTTCGTCGTCTCGGGCGCTCCGGAACAGCCGCGCTCGGTTTCCGACGAGCGGATCAGCTGGGACCTTGCCGCATTTTACGAATTGAGCGCCGATGCGAGCGTGTACACCCGTGTCGCCAGCGGTTTCCGCGCCCCGACCATCCAGGGCCGCGACGTGGCCTTCTTCGCCGCTCCTTCGATCGCGACCAGCGAGAAGATCATGAGCTACGAAGCGGGCGTCAAGTCGGAGCTGTTCGATCGCCGCGTGCGCCTCAATATCGCCGGTTATTACTACACGATCGACGACCCGCAGTTCTCGGCAGTCGGCGGCGCGGACAACCTCGTCCAGCTCGTCAATGCCGACAAGGGCCGTGGTTACGGCTTCGAAATGGATAGCGCGCTCCAGGTAACGCCTGACTTCCTGATCACCGCCGGCCTCAGCTGGAACGACACCAAGATCAAGGATGACAGCCTTGCAGTGGGCATCTGTGCCCAGTGTACGGTGCTGGACCCGATCGTGAACATCGCCGGTTCGGACCGCGCTCTGGTGGATGGTAATCCGTTCCCCAACGCTCCGGAATGGATCGGCGACGTCAGCGCCCGCTATGCCGTTCCCGTCGGCTCGTCGGGCGAGATCTTCGCTTACACCGACTGGACATATCAGGGCGAGACCAGCTTCTTCCTCTACAACAGTGCCGAGTTCGTCACCGATCCGCAGATCGAAGGCGGCCTGCGCATCGGATATGCCAAGCTCGACGGCAGCCTCGAAGTGGCGCTGTTCGCGCGCAACATCACCGACGAGGACAATGTGAAGGGCGGGATCGACTTCAACAACAACACCGGCTTCGTGAACGATCCGCGCGTGATCGGCATTTCGGTTCGCTTCGCTCACTGATCGGAGCGTCGATGGACGAGGAAAGGGCCGGGAGGGGGATGCCCTCCCGGCCCTTTTTGCGTGACCGGTCTTTCACTCGGTGTCGGGTGCGAGCGACTGGTGGACGATGCGGATGCGCAGCATTTCGTCTTCGGTGAGGTAGCGCGCAGCGGCACCGCGCATCATCTCCGGCGTGACATTGCGCAGGCGTTGCTCGTAGGTGCGATAACGGTCGAGCCGGTCCGCCCCGAGCTGGGCTTCGGAGAGCATACCGAGCCAGTAGGGGTTTTGCGTCTTCTGCCGCGCCAGATTCTCCAGCATCGGCCTGCGTGCACGGTCGAGAAGGTCTGCATCGACCGGAGCATTTCGGAGATCGCCGGCAATGCCGGCGATGGTGGCGAAGACGCGCTCGGCATCCTGGGGCGCCACCACGACCGAGGTCGAGAAGGTGCCGTATCCGTCGTATGTGTCCGACATGCTCGAAGACGCGCCCGGCGAATAGGATGCGCCCAGTTTCTCGCGGATTTCCTCGAGCAATTGCAGGCGCATGACCGCGGCGAGCAGGCGCATGGTGGCTTCTTCCTGCGCGTCGTCGTCATCGCTCGTGGGCCAGTAGGCGAGGGCGAGCGCCTGGTCTTCGGCCCCCGCATGCGTCAGCGTAACCGGTTCGCGCCGTGCGGTGAAACGGGCGTGGCGGGCATCGGCGAAGGGCTCCAGCACGGTCTCTCGTTCGGGCAGGGCGCCGAAGCTGCGTGCAACCGCGTCGATGACGGCGTCCTCGTCGATTTCGCCGACTACCGCGATTTCGATCGGAGCGGAGGCGAACTGCCCCGCCGTCAGCGCGCGAGCCTGTTCGAGAGTGACTGCCTCCAGCTGGTCCCGAGGGGGAATTCCGAAGCGTGGATTGTTGTCAGAAATAAGCTGGGGCAGCTGGAAACGGGCCACCGATTGCGGCGTCGCATCGGCCTGGGCGAGGAAAGGCGGGAGGATCGCCTGCCAGCGGGTCAGCGCTTCCTCGCGAAAGCCGGGGTCGGTCAGGTAGGCAGCGCTCAGCTGCATCTGCAAGGCGAGATCGGCCATGGTCGTGCTGCCGGCAACGCGGAATTTGTCCGAATCCACGGAAATGCCGTGGCCGACATTGCGACCCGCCATGATGCGGCGCAATTCATCGTAGCTGTGCTTGCCGAGCCCGCCTCTGGCCAGAGCGGAGGACACGAACATGCCGGTCGCCACTGCGTCGTCCGGCAGCGACAGGTTGCCGCTGCCGATACGGACCGAAAACCGCAGCTTGCCTTGCTCGTAATTGGTCGGCTTGAGGTTGAGCATCACGCCATTAGCAAAGCGGATCTGGCGAAAACCGAGGTCCTCGACCATCGTATCGGCCACGATTTCGCCGGGCGTACCGAAATCGGTATATGCGAAGCTGGCAAGTTCCACCGCCGCGGGCGCTTCGACCGGGACGGCCTGCGATGCGGCAAGCGTGTCGAGGATGGCCTGCTCGCCGCCCTCGATGGATTCCTTGGTGCTGACATGCACGAGCGCGGGCGACAGTGCGTAATCCTCGCGGAACACTTCGGTCACCGCCTCGACCGAAACGGTCTCGGCGAAAGCCTGCCAGATTTCGTAATTGGTCCGGGGCGTCACGAACTGCCTGCCGGACTTGGCGGTGCCGAGGATACCATTGGCCAGCGCTTCGCTCTGCCTTGTGTTCTGCTGTTCGGCACTATTGCGGAAAGCACGCTCGAAATTCGCCACCTGTTCGGCGAGTTCCGCCTCGGTAAAGCCGTGTTCGATGGCGCGCCGCCATTCCTGCTCGCCGATGGCAAGCGCTTCCTGCCATTCGCCTTCCTTCGCTTGCAGGGTCAGCGAGGTCTGATCGTACATCCGGAAGAAATCGTCGCCGGAGAGGCTGCCCGAAATGATCGGAGCATCGGGCGCATTGCGGATCTGTTCGAGGCGACGGTTGAGCATCGTTCGACCCAGCTGCGAGAGCAGCGAGCGGTGGAAATCGGCAATCGAGCTGACCGGCTCGCGATAGGGCGCGAAGCGGTCGATGACGATGAGATAGGGAACGTCTGGATCGACGAAATTGGCCGCTGCCGGGCCACGGGTCAGGTCGATGGTCCCGCCATCGACACGTTCAATGGCTTCTGCCGGTTCCGTCCAGCCGGAAAAGACGTCGCGCACCTTGGCTTCTACCTCGGCTAAATCGACATCCCCGACGATCACCAGCGCTGCATTGTCGGGACGGTAATAGCGCCGATACAGCTCGCGGAGCCGCTCGGCCGGGGCGGCATCGATGTTCTCGACAGTTCCGTCCGCCCGGAAGCGCGCTGCGTATCGCGTGTCCGGGGCGATGAACTTGAGATAATCGCGAATACGGCGGATCTGGAAATTGTTGCGGGTCCGCGTTTCCGACTGGATGACCCCGCGCTCGCGGTCGACGGCATCTTGCGCGATGGTCAGTTCGCTCGCCGTTTCGCGCATCAGCATCAGCGCGGTATCCAGAAGCTCCGCGTCCTTGCGCGGCAGGTCCAGCTTGTAGATCGTGTCCTCGAAACCCGTCGAGGCATTCGTATCGGCACCGAAGGCGAGGCCTTCGCGCTCGAGAAGCTTGATCATCTCGCCTTCGGGAATTCGGGTCGAGCCGTTGAAGGCCATGTGTTCGATGAAATGCGCTAGGCCTAGTTCGTCGTCCTCTTCATCGACCCAGCCCACATCGAAACCCAAGCGCAGGACCACGCCGTTCTCGGGGCGCTCGTTGTGCATGATGGCGTAGCGCATGCCGTTTTTGAGCATGCCATATGTCACCGAGGCATCGGGGGCGATGTCGTAGATCGCATTGCCCCAGGCATTCTCTGCACGCTGCTGTGCGCTAATCGCGCTGGCGGCAGTGTCCTGCGCGGCTAGCGGCGCCGCAAGGGCAAGGAGCGGCAGCGCGGCCAGTGCGCGCGAGAGGTCACGAAGCTTCATGAAGCGTCCCAATTGCGCCGCGGGAATCGCGGCAGTCCCGGATGAAACCCTACAAATCGGGCGGGCTGCGGCAAGCGCACGCGGCCTGCATTCTGCGAAGAGGCAGTGCATTCCGACGAATTGCGTGTTCTCTTTTGCCACAAGCCCGCTACACGATTGGAAGATGCCTGCGCTGGATCTCGTCTATAACCCTGTTTCCGGGAGCTTTTCCCAGCCGCATCTCGACGATCTCGTCGCCGCTCTCGGGGACGCGGGTTTCGCCGTAACGCCCATGCCGACGACTGCCGACGGTGCCGAACTTTCAGGCACTGCCGACCTTATCTGCGTCCACGGCGGGGATGGCACCTTGCGCGATGTGGTTCGCGCGCTTGGCGGAAAGGCGGACGAGACGCCGCTTTGCATCGCTCCCTCGGGCACGATCAACCTCGTTGCGCGCGAGCTGGGCTATCCTCGTAAGCCCCGCGATTTCGCCCGCAAGCTGGCCGAGGCCTGGGCGAATGGGGACCGGAGCTGGGTGCATGCGCCGCTCTATCTTCTGGGCGAAATGCCGATCGTATCCTGCCTGTCGATCGGTCCCGACAGCCACGCCGTCGCGCGCGTATCGGGAAAGCTGAAGCAGAGGATCGGGCGCTATGCCTATGTCGTGGCGATGATGCAGCAGATGCGCGAATGGCCGCGCGCGCCGATGACGGTCCGCGGAACCACTTCCGATGGCGAGGACTTCGCCGACGAGGCCGAGGCGGTCATCGTCTCCAACGCCGCGCTCTATGCCGGTCCGTTCCGCCTGAGCCCGGAAGCGGCGCTGCATGCGGATTCGGTCGAGTTGATAACCGTGGGCGAGGGGACCCGATTACGGATCTTGACGCTCAGTCTCGCAGCCATGCTCGGCCTGCCGGTCGAACGCTTCGCCAAAGCGAAGGTCCGCAGTTGCCGCCGCATCGAATTCGACCGCTGCGTCACGCCCGTCCAGGTGGACGGCGATCACATGCCCGACTGCGCCTATGCGATCGCGCCCAGCGGGCTGACCTTGCGCTACGTCGCGTGATTACTTCTTCGGCGGCGTGATCTTGTTCCGCAGGCGGCTGCGGTGGGCGCTCATGTCGAGCACTTCGCCGGGTCCGTTGTCGTCGTTCTGCAGGAGACCGAGGCGACGGGCGACTTCCTGATAGGCCTCGCTTTCGCCGCCGAGATCGCGGCGGAAGCGATCCTTGTCGAGCTTTTCGCCCGTATTGATATCCCACAGTCGGCACCCGTCGGGGCTGATCTCGTCGGCCAGAATCGTGCGGCTGTAATCGCCGTCCCAGATGCGTCCGAATTCCAGCTTGAAGTCGACCAGGCGGATATCGATCGCCGCGAACATGCCGCTGAGGAAATCGTTGATGCGGATGGCCATGCTCGACATGTCCTGCATCTCTTCATGGCTGCACCAGTTGAAGCAGGCGATCTCCTCTTCGGAGACCTTCGGATCGCCCAGAGCATCGTCCTTGAGGCAATATTCGATCAGCGTATGCGGCAGCAATTCGCCTTCCTCGACGCCCAGACGCTTCGAAAGCGAACCGGCCGCGACATTGCGCACGACGACTTCGAGCGGAATGATCTCGACCTGCCGCACCAGCTGCTCGCGCATGTTGAGGCGGCGGATGAAATGCGTCGGGATGCCGATATGCGAAAGGCGCGTGAAGACATATTCGCTGATGCGATTGTTGATCACGCCCTTGCCGTTGATCGTGCCCTTCTTCTCCGCGTTGAAGGCGGTCGCGTCATCCTTGAAATACTGGATGATCGTGCCCGGTTCGGGGCCTTCGTAGAGGATCTTGGCCTTGCCTTCGTAAATCTGGCGGCGACGTGCCATCGGTGCATTCCTTCACGCGAAAAGAGTGCGCCCCGGTGGGTGGAATCGGCAAGGATCCAGCCGGCCCGGGGCGTTCGGCTGCCGCTTACCGGAAGGGGGCGCCAAAAGCAATCATGCGGGCGGCGGAATTGAAGCCGATTGTGCGCCGTCCTCTTCCAACGCGGGAGCGTGTTCGTCCTTCAGCTTCTCGATCAGGCGTCCAAGCGTGGCGCGCTGGACGAGCACGCTGAACAGAACGGCTGCAAATGTCGCGGCGAGGATCAGGTCGCGAGTCTCGCCGGGCGGAAGCGACAGGGCCAGCGCGATCGAGATGCCACCGCGAAGCCCGCCCCACCACAGCACGCGCCCTGCGCCCTTGTCCTGCAGGCGTGCGGCGGGAATGGCCTTGGTCGAGACCACGATACCCACCGCGCGCGCGGCAAGCGAGAAGGGTATCGCAAGCAGGCCGAAGACCAGCGCATCCGGCCCGGCGACGAGCACGATCATCTCGAGGCCGATCAGCAGGAAAAGCACCGAATTGAGCAATTCGTCGAGCAATTCCCAGAA
>CAYOWF010000029.1:0-15158 GCA_964407585.1 uncultured Qipengyuania sp. | reverse complement strand
CCGAACAGAGCTATTCGGAGCGCCAGATCTTCGAAGCGGCCTCGAGCCGTCTCGCCCGCGAACTCGCGGCGATGGAGAAGACCGACGAGGCGACCGCGCTCGAAAAGATCCTCGACGTGCTGCGCGAACATGCGCCGCAATATTACGAGAACACCGAAGAAGCCTGACCGTCTAACGGTCGATGGCACTCGACGAAGGGGCCGCTCCGCAAGGGGCGGCCCTTTTCTCATGGGTTGAACTCGGCTGCTCGCCGTATTATATCAGCAATACGGTTTTCGAATGGAAGGGAATGAAGGCAATGAGGTTCGACAAAATACTCAAGGGGCTTGCTGCACTGGCAGCGACAGCCATGGTCACAGGCTGCAATGTCAGCATGAATGTCGGCGATTTCGACGGAGTTCCGCTTGCCGAACTCGACATGAGCGGCGAGGCACCCACCAGCGTGGCGCTTGGCGGGCCCGATACGCTCATCGTGACCAAGGGCGAAGCTTTCACCATCGAGGTCGAAGGCGACGAAGAGGCACGCGACTTGCTTCGCTTCAATCTCGATGACGATACGCTTTCGGTCGGCCGCGCGAACAACAGCGGTTCTACCAATGGTACCGCAACGGTGCGCGTTACCATGCCGAGCCTGAAAGCCATCGCGCTCGGCGGATCGGGCGTGGTCGAAGCCGATGAGCTAAGCGGGCAAACCGATATCGCCGTGGGCGGATCAGGCAAGGTCCGCGTTGCCAATGTCAGCGCCGACACGCTCGACCTGGCGATCGGCGGTTCGGGCAGCGTCGAAGCTTCGGGCACCAGCCGGACGCTCGACCTCGCCATCGGCGGATCGGGCTCGGCCAAGATGCGCGGGCTCAAGGTCGATACGGCCGATATCGCCATCGGCGGATCGGGCAATGCGCAATTCTCTTCGGACGGTACGGTGGACGCCAGCATCGCCGGATCGGGCGACGTAACTGTCTATGGCAATGCGACCTGCACCGTCAGCGCATTCGGATCGGGCACACTGCGCTGCGAAAAGGGTGAAACCGAAGAAGCGGCGGCCGATTAACCCCAGACTCACTTCATCGGGGCTAGGCGGTGCGTCGAAAGGAATTTCGATGCGCCACCTGGCCCTGATTTTTGCCGCACCCGGAACCCTGCTCCTTGGGGGATGCCTCAATACCGTCGCCGACGTCGTGACCGCCCCGGTCAAGGTTGCCAGCAAGACCGTCGATCTTGCCACCACCAGCCGGTCAGAAGCCGACGAAAAGCGCGGCCGCGAGATCCGGCGGCGCGAGGAACGCCTCGCCAAGCTGGAACGCGAATACGACAAGCAACTCGATAATTGCCATGACGGCAATCGCCGCGCCTGCGACGAGGCGCGCGATACCTATGCGGAAATGCAGCAGATCATCCCGACGATCCCGGTCGAGCCCGAAGAAGACTAGGTGGGGACGACTAAGTCGGGGGCGCCGCCGCGCGCCGGAGGCGGTCGTTGATCGCACGCCCGATGCCTTCATCCGGTACCGGTGCGACGGCAATGCGCGGCTTGTCGGAGTCGGCCGCGAGATGGAGACAGGCATAGAGCCGTGATGCCGCTTCGCTCAGCTCGCCCTTGGGCGAAAGCGAGCAATCGCCCGCAACCTCCCCGAATCCGATGAGAAACTCGTCCCTGTCGCTCTGCTTGGCGTCGAGGCGGAGGGGCTTGCCGGGGGCGTAGTGGCTGGCAAGTTGCCCCGGCGCCTCGATATGCCCTTCGCCACGCGCGGTAGCGCCGAGATTCGCAAACTGGAGCGGGCCGGGGCGCAATTGTTCGAGCGAACCGTCCTCGCGCACCGCGATTATGGTCGATTCGAGACCGGCTTCGCAGTCGCCGCCATCGATCACCGCGTCGATACGGCCATCGAGCGAAGCCAGGACATGCGCTGCGTTCGTGGGGCTGATGAATCCGCTGCGATTGGCCGATGGTGCTGCCACAGGAAAATCGGTCCGGTCGAGAATCGCCCGCATTACCCGATGGTTGGGCATGCGAATTGCCACGGAGTCCAGGCCGGCGGTGACGGCTTTCGCCAGGCCGGCGTCACGGCGGCGAGGCAGGACGAGCGTCAGCGGACCGGGCCAGTATTCGGCGGCGAGGCGCTCGGCTTCGGGTCCGAACCGGGCTATCCGCTTCGCCGCCTCGAGCGAGGATACATGCACGATCAAGGGGTTGAAGCTCGGCCTTCCCTTTGCTTCATAGATTCGCGCGACGGCGGCATCGTCGTCGGCCCGGGCGGCAAGGCCGTAGACCGTCTCGGTAGGCAGCGCGACCAACCCGCCGGCAAGCAGAATCTCCGCCGCCTGGGCGAGGCCCGCTTCATCGCTGCCAAGCGTTTCCGTAACGTATTTGCCGCTCATGCCCGCGCGCTATATCTGCGGGCAGACAAAGCCAAGAGGATAAGACGCGTGACCTACACTCCCGCCACCCAGGACCAGCTGCTCGCCATCCGCGTGAATGCGGGGATCGACCGGCTTGCCGAGTCGGAGAAATTCGCTGCCGCCGAACCCGATATGGTTGAAGCCATCGTCGAAGGCGTGGGGCAGTTCGCTGCCGGGGAATTCGCCCCGCTCAACCGGATCGGCGACCTCGAGGGCGCCAAACTGGAAAACGGCGTCGTGCGCCTGCCCGACGGCTTTGCCGAAGCCTACGCCCATTATGTCGAGCAGGGCTGGAATGCGATCGCATCGCCGGAGGAATTCGGCGGACAGGGCCTGCCCTTCACGCTCGCCTGCAATGTGCTGGAAAATCTCGGCACTGCGAATATGGCCTTCAACCTCCTCCCCATGCTCAGCGTTGGCGCTATCGAGGCGCTCGAGCATCACGGTTCGGAGGAGATGCAGCGCAAGTACCTGCCCGATCTCGTGAGCGGCAAATGGTCTGGGACGATGAACCTGACCGAACCGCAGGCCGGATCCGACGTGGGCGCCCTGCGAACGACCGCCAAGCCGATCGCAGAGGGAGAGCACGCAGGCAAGTACCTGATTAAGGGCCAGAAAATCTACATCACCTGGGGCGAACACGAATTGGCGGAGAATATCGTCCATCTCGTCCTCGCGCGCCTGCCCGATGCGCCCGAGGGAAGCCGCGGCATTTCGCTGTTCATCGTGCCCAAGTACCATGTGAAGCCCGATGGTTCGCTCGGCCCGCGCAACGATTTGCGTTGCGTCAGCCTCGAGCACAAGCTGGGCATCAACGCCTCGCCCACCTGCGTGATGAGCTATGGCGACAACGACGAATGCATCGGCGAGCTGGTCGGCGCGGAGAACCGCGGGCTCGCGGCCATGTTCACGATGATGAACAATGCGCGCATCAATGTCGGCAACCAGGGCGTGCAGATCGGCGAACGCGCGACGCAGCAGGCGCTTGCCTATGCGCAGGAGCGTGTGCAGTCGGCCCGTGCGGGCTCGCCCGACAAGGCGCCGGTTTCGATCATCGAGCACCCCGATGTGCGCCGCATGCTGCTGCGGATGAAATCGCTCACCGAGGGGGCGCGGGCACTGCTCTATTACACCGCCGGCCAGGTCGATCGCGGCGTGCTCGGCGACGAGGATGCGAAGGCGCGCGGCGAGGTCCTGACACCGCTGATCAAGGCCTGGGGTACGGATATCGGTATCGAGATCGCCAGCCTCGGCGTGCAGGTCCACGGCGGCATGGGCTTCGTCGAGGAAACGGGTGCCGCGCAGCATTGGCGCGATTCGCGCATTGCCCCGATCTACGAGGGCACCAACGGGATCCAGGCGGCCGATCTGGTAACCCGCAAGCTGGGTCTGCACGACGGCGAGGCGATGGCCGGCCTGATCGCCGATATCGCACGCGAAGGCGCGGATGAACCGAATCTCCTGACACTCGCCGGCGATTGCGCCGAAGTCGTGCGCTGGATGCGCGAGGATGCCAGCCTCGATGATCGCCTTGCGGGCAGCGTGCCCTTCTGCACCATGCTGGCGGTCGCAGTGGCGGGCTGGCAGCTGCTGCGCCAGCTCCGCGCGGTGGAAGGCGGGGAAGCGCCCGCACTGGCGCAATCGAAAAAGGCCAGCGTGCGCTTCTTTATCGACCGGATCGTACCCGAGGCGGCGGGACTGAAAGCATCGGCCACGGCGGGCGGGGACGCGCTTTACGCCATCCCCACCGAGGCGCTGCTCGGCTGATCCCTGCGCTTATTCGGCGGTGACGCGCCGTGCATAGTCCTCGTCGCCGAAAGTGGCTTCCTGTCCGCGCAATTCGCGTCGCGGCGGTAGTCGGCGGCCGGTAATGCGTTCGATCGCACCCTGCGGCTCCACGCCCGGCGAGGAGACGCGCCAGATGATCCCGGCGGTATCGTCGCTGACGAGCAGCGAACCGTCCCCCGCCCATTCGACCCAGGTCGGCCGCCCGCGCGTATCGCCATCGTCCCTCAGGAACCCGGTCAGCACCGGAACCGGCTTGCCGGTGGGATTGCCGCGCTCGTCGAAGGCGACATAGACCACATCGTAGCCCGAGGGGGGCTTGCGGTTCCACGATCCGTGGCGGGCGATGAAGGCACCGCTGTCGAACGCATTGCCCAGCGCTGCGCCTTCCTTGCTGAAGACGAAACCGAGCGCGGCGACATGCGGGCCGAGCGCATATTCGGGGCGGCGGACATAACTGATGTACTGCGGCACCGGATCCTTCACCCGGCGATCGTAATTGTCGCCCCAATAGACCCAGGGCCAACCATATTGCGCGCCGACGGGGACGTTGGTGAGGTAATCGGGCACGAGGTCGCTACCGAGCATGTCGCGTTCGTTCACCGTGGTCCAGAGTTCGCCCGACCAGGGGCTGAAATCGAGACCGTTCGCATTGCGCAGGCCGCCCGCGAACTGGCGGCGGCGCCCGTTTTCGAGATCGACTTCCCAGATCAGCGCACGGCCTTCTTCGGCCGCCATCCCCTTGTCGCCGATATTGGTATCCGAACCGACGGCAATATACAGCCGGTCGCCATCGGGATGGATTTCGAGATTGCGCATCCAGTGCCCGCCGCCACCGGCAAGATCGGTCACCTTACGCGGCTCCGACGTCACGCTGTCGCCACCCAATTCGTATGCAAAAGCAAGGACTTCGTCATGGTTCGCGACATAGAGTGTGCCATCGGTCCAGGCGAGGCCGGAGGGTGAATCGAGCCCGTCGAGCAGCACGCTGCGGGTTTCCGCCGTGCCGTCGCCATCGGCATCGCGCAGCAGCACCACCTGGTTTGCCGAGGGTCCGTTTGCACCGGCCTTGGTCATCAGCTTGTTGGCGATCCACCCCATGATGCCGCCGCCTTGCTGGTTGGGTGAACGGGTAAGCGAGACGAGGATATCGCCATTGGGCAATGCATAGAGCGTGCGTGGATGGTCGAGCCCTTCGGCGAAGCGGTTTACCGCCAGCCCTTCCGCAGCTTCGGGGGCTTCACCCTCCGCCCAGCCCACCGGATCCGCGATCGCGACGGTCGGGAAAGTCTCCGCATCGGGGTCTTCGAGCGTCGGGTCGGTACCGGCAACCTCTTGCACCGAAAGGCCAGCGGTATCCCCGCGTGTGACGACGAAGAGGAAGATCGCGATGATCACCAGGATGACGAGGAGGGCGATGCCCAGTTTCTTGAGGATGCTCATGGCCCAAGCGATACGACAGCGCCGCCCCGCCCGCAACGCTGCAATCGCACGCGCCCCTTGCGCTGCCGCTTCGCACGCCTAGATGTCGGGCCATGTTCGATTTCCGACCCGCGGACGATTGTCCCAAGCCCGAAGCCTATCGCCAGCTTCACGAAGCGGCCGACGCGCTTACCGCCGGTGAACCCGACGGCGTGGCGAATATGGCCAATATCGCCGCCTTGCTGTGGGATTTCCTGCCCGACATGAACTGGGCGGGGTTCTATCGCATGGTCGATGGCGAACTGGTCCTCGGGCCCTTTATGGGTCGCCCCGCCTGCATAAGGATCCCGCTGGGCAAAGGCGTATGCGGAGTGGCCGCGGCCGATGCCACTACGCAACTGGTCGAGGACGTCCACGCCTTTCCCGGCCACATAGCCTGCGATTCCGAGACCAATTCGGAGCTCGTCGTGCCTGTCCTGCGCAACGGAGACGTCGTGGCGGTGATCGATCTCGACAGCCCCTCGAAGGCGCGCTTCGATCAGGAAGATCGGCTTGGAATTGAAAGACTTGCAGAGATCATTGCCGAACGAATCTAGCGCCTAGATATCGCCGCCGGTCAGTCGCTGGCAGATGAGATCGAGCTGGTCGAGCGTGCGGTAACCGATCGTCACCGTACCCGTGCCGGGCGCACCTTCGGTCTTGATCTTCACCGGGAGGCCGAGGAATTCCTCGAGATGACCCTGAACGGCAGCGATGTCGGCATCGTTCGTCGCTTCGGTTACCGGCGCCTTACCGTTGGAGCGTGGCTTTTTCGGTTTTTCGCCCCGCGCGAGCTTTTCGACTTCGCGGACCGAGAGATTGTCGTTCACCGCCCTGCGCGCGATCTCCACGGCATCGTCATGACCGATCAGCGGGCGCGCATGGCCCATGGACAGGTGGCCGTCGGCCAGCATGGTGAGAACTTCCTCGGGCAAGGCGAGCAGACGCTGGAAATTGGCGACATGGCTGCGGGACTTGTCGACCAGCTGCGCGATATCCGCCTGGGTCATGCCCTCCTCGTCCGCCAGCTTCTGATAGGCGCGGGCCTCTTCGAGCGGGTTCAGGTCTTCTCGCTGGAGATTCTCGATCAGTGCGAGCGCCATGATCTCGCGCTTGTCGAGATCGCGGACGATCGCCGGGATCGCATGCAGGCGCGCACGCTGGGCCGCGCGCCAGCGACGTTCTCCGGCGACGAGCTGGAAGCGTCCGTCGCCCTTGGCAGTGACGATGACGGGCTGGATGACGCCGCGCTGGGCGATCGATGCGGCCAGCTGGTCGAGCGATTCATCGTCGAAACGGGTGCGAGGCTGTCCAGGCAGTGGCGAGATATCCGCCACGGGGATATCGCTTAGGCCGCTTGTCGAAGGTGCCGCAGCATCGGCAGGGCGGTTACCCTCGTTACCATCTTCGCGGACCAGCGGTTCTTCGCGCTGGATTTCGCCCATCAGCGCGCCCAGGCCGCGGCCGAGTTTCTTCTTGCGGTCGACGGCGGCACTCATGCGGCTTTCCTCTTCTCTGGCAGGCGCCCGATCAATTCGCGAGCCAGGCCGATATAGGCCCGGCTGCCGGGGCAGTTATGGTCGTAGATCAGCGCGGGCATGCCGTGGCTGGGCGCCTCGGACAGCCGCACATTTCGCGGAATAACGTTTTCGAACACGAGGTTACCGAGGCAATCGCGCACATCGTCGGCAACCTGATCGGTCAACCGGTTGCGGCGGTCGAACATGGTCAGGGCGATACCGATGATCCCCAGATCGGGATTGAAACGTTGCTGGACGCGCTCGACAGTCTGCAGCAGCTGGCTCAGCCCTTCCAAAGCGAAGAACTCGCACTGCAGCGGCACCATCAGCGTGTCCGCGGCCCCGAGTGCATTGAGCGTCAAAAGGCCCAGCGACGGCGGACAATCGATAAAGGCGATATCGTAACCGGCGAAACCGCCTTGCGGAGCCGCGAGGGCCTTCTGCAGGCGATGCGTCCGGTCCTCGACCGAAACGAGTTCGACTTCGGCTCCGGAAAGGTCCTGCGTTGCGGGTACGATGTCGAGGCCAGGAATTTCGGTATTCTGCACTGCCTGCGCCAGCGTGGCGTCGCCGAGCAGAAGATCGTAGCTCGTATATTCGCGTGCCGCATTCTGGACGCCGAGGCCGGTCGAGGCATTGCCCTGCGGATCGAGATCGATGAGCAAGGTCCGCCATCCCGAAGCCGCCATTGCGGTGGCCGTGTTGATGGCTGTGGTGGTCTTGCCCACCCCGCCCTTCTGGTTCGCAATCGCGATCGTGATCATATCTATGCCTCTACCTTGCCCTGTCCGACGACGATTCCGGCTTCGTCATCCGTAATGGAGTGTTCCACGTGGAACATTTTGCGCCGTTTGCGCGGTAGTTCCTGCACTTCCTGCGCTGCCGACCGCCCCTTGGGCAACACCCAATGGGTCCGCGCTGTGGAGAAGCGTGCGGATAAAGTCAGGAGTTTGGGGAGTGGAGCGAAGGCGCGAGCCGAGATTACCGCCGCTTTTCGCGTTTCCACATGTTCGAGACGTTTTCCCTCGATTTCGCAATTCGCCAGCGCGAGTTTGGAAGCCATCGCTTCGAGCCACTCGATTCGGCGCTTGCGCGATTCGACGAGCACCGTGGGTTCGTCGGGTCTGAGAATGGCCAGCACCAGGCCGGGGAAGCCCGCTCCGCTGCCGAGATCGAACCAGGCGCCGCGTGTTTCACGTGGAACATGGGGGATGAGCTGCGCGGAATCGGCGAAGTGCCGCACCCAGACGTCGTCCAGCGATGCTTTCGAGACGAGGTTCTGTCGTTCGTTCTCGGCGCGCAATTCGGCAGCGAGGAGTTCGAGCTGTTCGATTGCCTGCGCTCCGCCGTGCTCGGCGATGAAGGAGCGCGCGTCTGCCTCGGTGGCGATCACGCGTCCTGTCCCTCGAGACGGCGTGCGTGGACCAGCAGCGCCGCGAGCGCTGCGGGCGTGATGCCCGGCACCCGCCCCGCCGCGGAGAGCGTTTCGGGTTGCGCGCTGGTCAACCGCTCGATCATCTCATTCGATAGGCCGGGCACGCGGTCATAGGGGAAGTCACCGGGCAATCGCAATTTCTCGCCCGCTTTCAGATCCCTCAGTTCCGCATCCTGCCGAGCGAGATAGGGTTCGTAGATGGCATCCTCCACCATCTCCACCGTGAGCGCATCCTGCGGGTCGAGGCCACCGACGATGCGGGACAGTTCGTCGATCGAGATCTGCCCTCCCCTCAGCCATTCGCGCAGCTTTTGCGAACCCCGGTCGGCCTTGGCTTTTACTCCGCCCTCGATAAGCGTGTTGGCATGCAGTTCCTCATCGAGCCGATTGTCGATGACCGAGCGCCTTGCTTCACGTGAAGCGAACCATTCGGCGCGCTCGCGGCCCACCAGCCCGGCTTCGATCCCGAGACCGGTGAGGCGGGTATCGGCATTGGCGGCACGCAGCCGGAGACGATATTCGGCACGCGCAGTCAGCATGCGATAAGGTTCGCTGACGCCCTGGAGCGTCAGGTCGTCGACCATCACCGCAATGTAGGAATTGGCCCGGTCGAGCCCGACGGGCTGGCGGCCGAGAACCTGGGCGGCAGCGCTCATCCCCGCGACGAGGCCCTGGGCGGCGGCCTCTTCGTAGCCGGTGGTGCCGTTGATCTGGCCGGCGCAATAGAGGCCCGGGAACGCCCTGACTTCGAGGCTCGCTCGCAGGGCCCGGGGGTCGATATGATCGTATTCCACCGCATAGCCGGGGACCGCCATCTCGACACGCTCAAGGCCCTTCATCGCCCGCAGCATGGCCTGCTGAACGTCGGTCGGCAGCGATGTACTGATGCCATTGGGATAGACCAGATGCGTCGACAGCCCTTCCGGTTCGAGGAATATCTGGTGCCCTTCCCTGTCGCCGAAGCGATGGATCTTGTCTTCGATCGACGGGCAATAGCGCGGCCCGGCAGCTCCGATCGCGCCCGAGAAAAGCGGCGACCTGTCGAGATTGGCACGGATGATATCGTGCGCCTTGGCATTCGTGCGGGTGATCGCGCAGAAGACCTGCGGGTTCACCCGGATCTCCGACATGGACGACATGGTCCAGCTCTCACCGTCGGAAGGCTGCTCTTCCAACGCGGCCCAATCGATGGTCCTGCCATCAAGCCTCGGCGGAGTGCCGGTCTTCAGGCGGGCCATCGGGAGATCGGCCTCGCGAAGCTGGGCAGCAAGAACGCGGGCCGCGTCTTCCCCGATGCGACCGCCCTCGAAACGCTCTTCGCCCCGGAACAGAGTGCCGCCGAGAAAGGTGCCCGTACAAAGGACGGCGGCGGAACCCTTCAATTGCGACCCATCGGCGAGCGTAAGACCGGTCACCCGCCCATTCGCGATCACCAGTGCCGCGGCTTCCCCTTCGACAAGATCGAGGTTTTCCTGCGCTGCCACGATTTTCTGGACCGCCCGATGAAACAGGGCGCGATCCG
Source organism: uncultured Qipengyuania sp. (assembly GCA_964407585.1). Lineage (GTDB taxonomy): Bacteria > Pseudomonadota > Alphaproteobacteria > Sphingomonadales > Sphingomonadaceae > Qipengyuania. The sequence continues at coordinate 5,035 of CAYOWF010000029.1, read as the reverse complement.
CCTGGACCCGCGGCCCCCAGACCGCGCTCCCCTTCGAGCGGTTGAGCATGCGGTAGTGGACCGCCGCCGCGTCCGCCGCGCGTCCGATGACGCCATCGAGCGCATCGACCTCGCGCACGAGGTGACCCTTGCCCAAACCGCCGATCGCGGGGTTGCAGCTCATCGCGCCGATCTTGGCAAGGTCGAAGCTGACGAGCGCGGTCCGCGCACCCATCCGGGCCGAAGCGCACGCCGCTTCGACGCCGGCATGTCCGCCGCCGACCACGATGATGTCATAAACCTGCATGCGCGCGCCGATAACGCAAAGCGCGCCTAGGGCAAAGCGCTAAGCCTGTTTCACGTGAAACATTCTCGCGGTTTTACTTGCCGATACAGAAGCGACCGAAGAGCGCATCGAGCATGTCCTCGGTTGAATGGCGCCCGAGGAGGCGGTCGAGCGCAAGCCGCGCGAGGCGCAAGCGCTCCGCCGTCAGGAGTGAATCTTCTCCCGCTTCGACCTCCGCAAGCGCGTCCCGTGCGTCGACCAGTGCGGCGGATTGGCGCCGGTTGAGCGATGCGGCTCCGGGGCGCGGCAGAAGACCGCGCGCCCGCTCGACGAGTGCAGCCACCAAATCCTCGACACCCTCGCCGGTTACGGCCGAAACCACATGATCGGGCGCCATTTTCCCCTCACCCCCGAGGTCGCAACGCGATGCGATTTCGAGCGCGCCGGATGGCCCTTGCCCTTCGGACCCGAGCCACAGCACGATGTCCGAACGGGCCAGTTCGCCGCGGGCACGATCGATGCCGATCCGCTCCACTTCGCCCGCCCCCTCCTCGCGCAGGCCCGCCGTATCCACGAGCACGAATGGCACGCCGCCGAGCGCAACCGGGCGCTCGATCACATCGCGCGTGGTCCCCGCTTCGGCAGATACGATCGCCGCACCCTCGTCGAGAATGGCATTGAACAGCGAGGACTTTCCCGAATTGGGAGGCCCTGCGAACACGACACGGATCCCGTCGCGCAGACGCTCGGCATGCGGCGCCTCGATGGCCTTCGTCCATTCGGCCAGAAGATCCCGAAGTTCCACGTGGAACATTTCGGGCAGACCGCCGACATCGTCTTCATCGCCGAAGTCGAGCTGCGCCTCGACCAGCGCGGACAGTTTCAGCACACGGTCTCGCCAATCTTCGACCCGGCGCGAAAGCCCCCCGCCCGCAGCTTCCTGCGCGGCGCGGCGCTGCAATTCGGTTTCGGCGGCAAGCAAATCGCCCAGGCCTTCGGCTTCGGCCAGATCGATCACGCCATTGGCGAAGGCCCGCCGTGTGAATTCCCCGGGTTCGGCCCGGCGCAGGCCGGGATGCGCCGCAAGTTCCGCTTCGATGGCGCTGACCACCGCCCTGCCCCCGTGGCAGTGCAATTCCGCGAGATCTTCACCGGTTGCTGTCTTCGGCCCCGGAAACCACACGACCAGCGCGCGGTCGAGCGCCGCTCCGCCCTTCGCGCGCACAGTGCGCAGGCTGGCCCGGCGCGGTTCCGGAAGTTGCCCGCACATGGCCCCGACGGCATCCCCCGCCGCGGGCCCGCTGATCCGGACAACGCCGATCGCAGCCGGTGGCGCTCCGCTGGACAGGGCGAAGATGGTGTCGGTCATGCGCGCGGAAAATCAGTCGTCGGCGGGATCGGACTTCTTGGTCTGCGTCTTGGCGGCGTTCGCGCCTTCCATGAAGCTCTGGAAAAGCTTGAAACCGGCCTGCCCCATCGGTGCGAGCTGGCGCGCATAATCCTGCAGCTGGTCGGTGTTCGATACGCCCTTCATCGCTTTCGACATCATGTCGACATAGATGTCGTTTGCCTTGCCCACATCGGGCAGCCCCATGAAGGTGCGCGCCTCCTCCGGCGTACAATCAATCTCGATATGGACCTTCATGGCTTTTCCTCCGTTAAGCTTGATAGCATGCTTATTCGGTCCCTATCTGGGACCACAGGCCGCGTCATGCAAGCATAAGACACTCATGCGAGAGCGAGGGAGAATTCACCGATGAGCGAGACCGTAAAGATTGCCACCCTGTCGGGCGATGCAAAGTTCGATGCCTATGTCGCCCGGCCGGCCGATGCACCGAAGGCTGCAATCCTCGTAATCCAGGAAATCTTCGGGGTGAATGCCGGAATCCGCCGCAAGTGCGACCGGCTTGCCGAAGACGGCTATCTCGCCGTGGCACCCGACCTGTTCTGGCGGCTCGAACCGGGTGTCGAACTCGACCCCGACGTCGAACCCGAATTCCAGCGCGCACTCGATCTGATGGGCAAGTTCAATCAGGATCAGGGCATCCGCGATATCGAAGCCACGATCCACCATATCCGCCGCGAAGAAGGCGTGCCCAAAGTCGGTTGCGTGGGATACTGCCTCGGCGGCCGGCTCGCCTATATGACTGCCGCGCGCACCGATGTGGACGCTTCGGTCGGATACTACGGCGTCGGAATCGACGGGCTCCTCAACGAAAAGCACGCCATCGCCCACCCCCTGCTGCTTCACGTGCCCACCGAAGACGGGTTCGTCGACAAAGACACGCAGAAGGCGATGCACGAGGGGCTCGACGATCACCCCAAGGTGACGCTCTACGATTACGAAGGCCTCGATCACGGCTTCGCCACCGAATTCGGCAAGCGGCGCAGCGAAGAGGCTGCCAATCTCGCCGATAGCCGCACTGCAGACTTCTTCGCCGAGCATCTGGCTTGATCCCGAACAAGGCGAAATGGCGCGATTCCGCCGAACTGCTGGTTCGCTACGGCGTGCCGCTGGCGCTCCTGGCGCTTTCGGCCCTCTTCGCTGTCGTCGACTGGGAATGGATGAGGTGGGGAATGCTCGTCACCCTGCCCCTCCTCACTATCGCCATATGGGATTTTTTCCAGCATAAACATACTCTTAGGCGCAATTATCCGCTGGTTGCGCGGATCCGCTGGATCATGGAAGACCTGCGCCCCTTCGCCCGCGCCTATGTCGTCGAAGGGGATCTCGAAGGTCGCCCGTTCAACCATGACGAGCGCAGCCTGGTCTATGCGAGAGCCAAGGGACAGCTCGATTCGCACCCTTTCGGCACCGAGCTCGACGTCTATTCGGACGAATACGAATGGCTCGCACATTCGATGGTGCCCAATCAGAACGCGCCGCATGAATGGCGCGTCGATGTCGGCTCGAGCCAGTGCTCGCAGCCCTATTCCGCCGCACTGCTCAACATTTCCGCGATGAGCTTCGGCTCTCTCTCGGCCAATGCCATCATGGCGCTCAACAAGGGCGCGGCAGTGGGCAATTTCTATCACGATACGGGCGAAGGCGGCCTGTCGCGCTACCATCGCTCGCATGGCGGCGATCTGGTCTGGGAAATCGGCAGCGGCTATTTCGGCTGCCGGAACGAAGACGGGAGTTTCGATCCCGACAAGTTCGCCGAAACCGCCAGCGATCCGCAAGTCAAAATGGTCGAGATCAAGTTGAGCCAGGGAGCGAAACCCGGCCATGGCGGAGTTCTCCCCGGCCCGAAGGTGACGAAGGAGATCGCCGAAACGCGCGGCGTACCGGTGGGCCGCGATGTCATTTCACCGCCCGCCCATTCGACATTCTCCACACCGATCGAACTGCTCGAATGGGCGGCAAAGTTGCGCGATATTTCGGGCGGCAAGCCGGTCGGCATAAAGCTCTGCGTCGGCAAGCCGCACGAAGTCTTCGCCCTCTGCAAGGCGATGCTCGAAACGGGGCTTCGCCTCGATTACATCGTCGTCGACGGCGCGGAAGGCGGGACCGGTGCGGCACCGGTCGAATTTTCCAACCGGGTGGGCATGCCGCTCAGGGAAGGCCTCATTCTCGTTCGCAACGCGCTGGTAGGCACCGGCCTCAAGGAGGAAATCAAGATCGCGGCGGCCGGAAAAGTCCATTCGGGTGCCGGCATGGCGATGAATCTCGGTCTCGGTGCCGACTGGTGCAATGCCGCGCGCGCCTTCATGTTCGCCCTGGGCTGCGTCCAGTCGATGCAATGCCACACCGATCGTTGCCCAACCGGCATCGCAACGCAGGACGCCACTCGCCAACGCGGACTTGTGGTCCCGACCAAGGCCGAACGCGTAACACGCTTCCAGCGCCATACGCTGCATGCCTTGCGCGAAATGGTCGTTGCCATGGGGCTCGACAATCCCTGGCAGATCGAACCCTGCCATATCTCCGAACGGACGAACTCCGCGCGCAGCGACAGCATCGACAATATCTACGGCTTCCTTGAAAAGGACCAGCTGCTCGGCGATCCCGCCGGCACGCAATATGCGGAAGCCTGGGCTGCGGCACAGGCCCACACTTTCGGAGAAGCGACATGTCGGCAGTAACAGGTCTCGAACGCTGGCACGCGGTGATCGACAACGGCAGCAAGCCGCAGGAACTCGCTGCCATCATTCGCGAGGATGCCGTCTTCCACTCTCCCGTAGTGCACACGCCGCAACAGGGCCGCGACATCGTCGTCGCCTATCTGTCCGCGGCGGGCCAGACGCTCGGCAACGACAGCTTCACCTATGTCCGCCAACTCGCCGATGGCGAAAACGCTTGCCTCGAATTCACCACCGAGATGGACGGCATCCACGTCAACGGCATCGACCTCATCCGCTTCGACGAGGATGGCATGATCGCGGATTTCAAGGTCATGGTCAGGCCGTTGAAGGCGGTGAACAAGGTATGGGAACAGATGGCCGCAATGCTGGAAGCGATGAAGGGCGGTTAGGAAAAGGCCGCCGGGACGGAACCCGACGGCCTCCAAAAAAACGGAAGATGAACCGCTTACTGGTTCATCGTCGCAAAGAAGTCTTCGTTGGTCTTCGAATCCTTCATCTTGTCGAGCAGGAATTCCATCGCGTCGACCGTGCCCATCTGCATGAGGATGCGGCGCAGGACCCACATTTTCGACAGCTTGTCCTTCTCGACCAGCAGTTCTTCCTTGCGGGTGCCGGACTTGCCGACATCAAGCGCCGGGAAGATGCGCTTGTCGGCGACCTTGCGGTCGAGCACGATTTCGCTGT
>CAYOWF010000028.1:0-15199 GCA_964407585.1 uncultured Qipengyuania sp. | reverse complement strand
ATCCCCAAGCTGCTCGAACGCTTCGACATGAAGATCGAGGACATCGACCTGTGGGAGCTCAACGAAGCCTTCGCGGTGCAGGTGCTCTACTGCCGCGACAAGCTGGGCATCGACAACGACAAGCTCAACGTCAACGGCGGCTCGATCTCGATCGGTCACCCCTACGGCATGACCGGTGCGCGTTGTGTCGGCCACGTCCTGCGCGAAGGCCAGCGCCGCAAGGCGAAATACGGCGTAGTCACCATGTGCGTCGGCGGCGGCATGGGCGCTGCGGGATTGTTCGAGATCTTCTGATCGGAAGGAAATGACGATGACCGGACGGTGGCCAAAACTCGACTATGAGGCCGACCGTCCGGTCATCGAGAGCCTTCACGCCTATCTCCAGGTCGTGGGCAAGCTGCCTACCCGCGCCCTGCCGTGGTGCAATCACAGCTGGCACCTTGCCTTGCGGGTCGTGCCGCGCGGCTTCCGCAGTTACCCGGTCGAAATGCCGGGCGGCGAAGTCGAGGTGATCGTCGACTGCCTGTCGAGCGCAGTCGCGGTGGAGACTTCCACCGGCATGGCCGACGGTTTCGAAATCACCGGCCAGACGGTGCAGCGCTTCCACGAACAGCTTTCCGAACTGCTCGCGCTTGCCGGGGCGGAAACGTCGATCTCCGGCACGCCCAACGAGGTCGAAGAAGCCATCCCCTTCGCCGAGGACACGCGCCCACGCGAATGGGACGTGGCCACGCTCGCCCGGATCCATCGGGCGTTTTCGGATGCCAACCGCGTGTTCGAACGCTTTCGTTCGGGCTTCGTCGGCAAATCCTCGCCCAGCCATCTGTTCTGGGGCAGCTTCGACCTCGCGGTAACGCGCTTTACGGGCCGCGAAGCGCCGCTCCACCCTGGCGGCTTCCCCAATTTGCCCGATCGCGTCACGCGCGAAGCCTATAGCCACGAAGTCGCCAGCGCCGGATTCTGGCTGGGTGGCGGCGGCGTCGATGAAGCGGCCTTCTATGCCTATGGCTATCCCACGCCGGAGGGTCTGGCCGAGAGCGAGATCGGGTTGAAGGACGCCTATTGGCAATCCGAACTGGGCGAGTTCATCCTGCCCTATGCGGCCGTATGCGAGAGCGACGATCCGGAGGGCACGCTGATGCGTTTCCTCGAGGGAAGCTATGCCGCCATTGCTGACAGAGCGGGTTGGGACCGCTCTGCCTTGGAAGTGCCCTTCGGTGCCTTCGGCAGGCCCTACGATGTCGAGGCGCTGCGCCGGAACTAGCGCGGGCGGGCCATCTACCGGCTGAGCTGGAAGACCGCGAATTCGGCGCGCCAGTTCGATCCGCCGCCGACCGGGCGCCCGTTCGAGAAGAACCATTCGCGCTCTATATTCGCGCCCTTCTGCCGGGCGAGCTCGCGAAAGTCCTTTACCGTCACATGATGGATATTCGGTGTTTCATACCAACTCACCGGGATCGCTCGCGTCACCGGCATGCGCCCGCCGAGCATCAGCGCCGACCTGGTCCGCCAATGCGCGAAGTTAGGAAAACTGACAAACGCCTGCCGCCCCACGCGCAGCAGCTGGTCGAGCATCCTGTCGGGACGGGTTGCGGTCTGGAGCGTCTGGCTGAGGACGGTGTAGTCGAATCCCTTGTCCGGATAATCGGCAAGGTCGCGATTGGCATCGCCCTGCACCACCGACAGCCCCTGCGCGACGCAACGTTCTACGCAGCCGCCGTCGATTTCCATGCCCCGAGCGTCGACGCCTTTCCGGTCGCGCAGTTCCGCCAGCAGCGCACCGTCGCCGCAGCCGATGTCGAGCACCCGCGTCCCGGGCGCGATCGCTTCGGCGATCGCCGCAAGGTCGGGCCGCAGGCTCATTCGATGAACCCCTTGATCACCCGGTCGAGCGCGGGGACGTCGAGCAGGAAGCTGTCGTGGCCATGCGGAGCGGACAGTTCGACGAAGCTCACCGCCGCGCCCGCCGCGTTGAGCGCGCGGACGACGTGGCGGCTCTCGCTGGTGGGGTAAAGCCAGTCGCTGTCGAAGCTGACGAGGCAGAAGCGCGCATCGGTGCCCGCAAACGCATCGGCGAGCTTCCCGCCATGTTCCTCCGCAAGGTCGAAATAGTCCATCGCACGGGTGATGTAGAGATAGCTGTTCGCGTCGAAGCGCCGGGTGAAGCCGCTGCCTTGGTAGCGCAGGTAGCTTTCGACCTGGAAATCGGCATCGAAGCCGAAGCTCTTCGCATCCCGGTCCTGCAGGTTCCGCCCGAATTTCTCGGTCAGCGCCTCTTCCGACAGATAGGTGATATGCGCCGCCATGCGCGCCACGGCGAGCCCGTTGTCGGGTGCATCGCCTTCGTAATAATCGCCCTGCCGCCAATTCGGATCGGCCATGATCGCCTGACGTCCCAGTTCGTGGAAGGCGATGTTCTGGGCCGAATGGCGGCTGGTCGAGGCGATGACGAGAACGCGCTCCGCCCTTTCCGGCCAGTTCGCGGCAAGGCTCAGCGCCTGCATCCCGCCCATCGATCCGCCGACCACGGCATGGAGCTTGTCGATGCCGAGTTCGTCCAGCAGGCCGACCTGCGCACGGACCATGTCGCGAATGGTGATGACGGGGAACCGCATGCCCCAGGGCTTGCCGTCCGATGCCTCGCTCGCCGGGCCGGTCGAACCCATGCAGCTGCCGATCACATTGGCGCAGATGACTTGGTAGCGATCGGTATCGATCGGTTTCGAAGGGCCGACCATGCGCTCCCACCAGCCGGGCTTGCCGGTGACCGGGTGTTCGCTCGCGACATATTGGTCGCCGGTCAGCGCGTGGCATAGCAGGATGGCGTTCGAACGCTCTTCGTTGAGCTCGCCATAGGTTTCATAGGCAAGCGCCGCGCCCGCCAGCGTCCCCCCGCCATCGAGGACGAGCGGCTGTGGCAATTCGACTGTGCGCGATGATCCGGCCATGTATGCGGCTGTAACCACACTGCAGGCGCTTGTCGAAGGGCGCTTTTTCTTTCATGCGACGAAGCCGCAATGGCAGACAAACCCACCATGAAACCCTGGATCGAGAAGATCCATGCCTATGTCCCCGGCAAGAGCAAGGGCTCCGACGGGCGCGAGCTGGTCAAGCTGTCGGCGAACGAGAACCCGCTAGGCTGCAGCGAGGCGGCGCTGGCAGCGCTTGCCGAACCCGCCGGTCCGGCACGCTATCCCGACCCCGACGCCACTGCGCTCCGTGGGAAGATCGGCGAAGTCCATGACCTCGACCCGGCGCGGATCGTTTGCGGCACGGGGTCCGACGAACTCCTGAACCTGGCCGCGCAGGCCTTCGCAGGTCCGGGCGACGAGGTGCTCTATGCCCGCTATTCCTTCGTCGTCTACGAGATTGCCGCGCGTCGCTGCGGGGCGACGCCTGTCGAAGCGCCCGATGTCGATTATGCGACCGATGTCGACCAGTTGCTCGATGCCGTGACCGACCGGACGCGCGTCGTGTTCCTCGCCAATCCGAACAATCCCACAGGGACCTTCCTGCCGCGCGACGAAATAGAGCGCCTGCATGCGGGTCTGCCATCGGACGTATTGCTGGTCGTCGACCAGGCCTATGGCGAATATCTCGAAAAGGGCGAGGACGACGGCGGCCTGGCGCTGGCCGACAGGCACGACAACGTCCTCGTCACGCGCACGTTTTCCAAGATCTACGGCCTCGCGGGAGAGCGGATCGGCTGGGCGACGGGCGCGCCGCATCTCGTCGACGCGCTCAACCGCATCCGCGGGCCGTTCAACGTCACCAATTCGGGGCAGAAGGCAGCCATCGCGGGTCTGGGCGATCAGGATTTCGTGTCCCGCTCCCGGGAAACGAACAACCGCGAACTCGCCCGCTTCTCGGAAACGATTGCTTCGATGGGCAATCACGGGCTGCGTTCCGTGCCGAGCAAGGCGAACTTCCTGCTGGTGCTGTTCGAGGGCAGGCTGACTGCCGAGGCTGCGCTCGCGGCTCTGGCCGAGGGGGGCTATGCGGTCCGCCACCTGCCGGGGCAGGGCCTGCCGCACGGGTTGCGCATTACCATCGGGACGGCGCGGCAGATGGATGAGATCGCCGCCATCCTGCGGAAGGCAGCCGAAGCGGCCTAGTCGTTCAAGGCGTTGATCTCGTCGAGAACGCGCGCTTCGACTTCGCTGCGCGGAAGGCCGGGCGGAATCGGATCACCGAACTTGTAGATGATGGTGCCGGGGCGTTTGAGCCGGCGGTGATAGACCGGCCCGCTTTTCACCGCAACCGGAACCACCGGCAGGCCGAGCATCTTGTAGAGACCGGCGAACCCCGCCTGCAGCTGGCGTCTTTCGCCATGCGGCACGCGCGTGCCTTCGGGGAAAATCACCAGCGGGCGTCCATCGGAAACCATGCTCTTCGCGCTGCGGATCATGGCCATGAGCATCCGCGCGCCCTGGTCGCGGGCGACCGGGATGAGGCCGTATGCGAGCGCCGCACGGCCCCAGCCGGGAATGGCGAAGAGTTCTTTCTTGGCGAAGACCGAAGGGCAATCCAGCAGGTTCGGCGTGTCGATCGCCTCGAAGAAGCTCTCGTGCTTGATGGCATAGAGAACCGGTTCGTCCTGCGGTTTCCCCTCGATGACGACATCGGCTCCGATAATGTGCTTGAGGCACCATCGCTGCCACTGGCCCCAATTGCGCACCCGGCGGCGGAATGCGGCCAGCGAGAAGGGCGCGCAGGCAAGCGACGCCGCCGTGATCAGGAAGGAGCCGAGATAGAAAAGCGGGTAGAACGCCAGGTTACGTAGCAGGATCATCCGCGTTTTCCGCCGCCTCTTCGGGCGTGTCCTGCGCCGCTTCGTCTTCCTCGCCGTCCGGAAGTCCTTGCGAGACCTGCGAGGCGAGGAGCTTGTTGTATTCGAGGAACAGCGTCGCGAGTTCGGGGTGCGAGACCACTGCATCCTTCACGATCGCGGTTCCGGCAGGCAGTGTGCCGCTGACTTCGGAATGCGCGCGCGCCATATGCCAATCGGTGGTCACGAGGCGGGCCGAGGTGAATTCCTTCTCCTTCATCCACTGCGCCACTTCGCCGGCGTTGCTGCGGGTATCCACCGCAAGGAAGCCCAACGTGACGCAACAGTCCATCGTGCGGCGCGAGACCTTGAACTGCTCTGCGAATTCGGCGGGCTTCACCTCGGGATCGACGCCGGAGACGAACATTTCCTTCGCCTCTCCGGATTCGATCACTTCGAGCCCGCGCGCGATGCGGCCCGGTCCGCCGGTCAGCACGATGACGGCATCGGTCTCGGTTTTCGCGGCCGGCGAGGGAAGCGTCACGGCAAAGCCGAGAAAGCCGAAGGCATATAGCAGGAAGATCGCGGCAAGCAGGCGCAATATCATAGCGACTTCCGCAAGGATGAAAGAACGGTCATGCGAGCGGTGTAGACCGCAATTGCGATGGCGAAAAGCGGGACGAGCGCAATCATCACCCAATCCAGTGCCGAGAGTGACCCTCCTGCAACCATCCCCGATTCCAGCGCGGCGAACTGTTGAGCGAGCAGGCCGGTGGCGGCAACGCCCGCAGCAAGGCCTAGAACCCCTCCGATAATCGCATCGAACAGGATCGAACGCTGGAAGATGCGCGCGATCTGGTCGTCGCTCCCTCCGAGCAGGTGGACGACTTCGATGGTCTTGCGATTGCCGCCCAGCGCGTTGCGCGCCGCCAGCCAGACGGCTGCGGCACCGACGAAGCCGAGCATGAGGATCAGCGCCAGCGCCATCCATTTGAGCGCCGACAGGGCCGAGAGCACCGGGGCGAGCCAGTCGGATTGCGCATCGATCCGCGCGCCCGGGGCGACTTCGCGCAGCGCCGCCTCGATTCGGGCATAGGCCCCTTCGCCGTGACCGTCGCGCAACTCGACATCGACCAGAGCGGGCAGGGGGACCGCCTCGGTCTCTTCGCCCGTGCCCAGCCAGGGTTCGAGCAGTTCGGCGATGTCTTCGGGCGGCACGACGCGGAATCCTGCCACCGCCGGGTCCTGCGCCAGCACATCGCGCACCGCCTCGACCTGCGCCGCGCGCTGGTCGGGATCGGGTTCGACCACCTGCACGGTGGCGCTTCCGGCGAGGCCGCCCTGCGCGGCGGAGACCATGTTCGACAGCGCCAGCGCACCGCTTGCCGCAACCACCGTCAGTGCGACCATGATGGCGATGACCCAGGGCATCGGTCCGCCCAAGCGCGCCTGCGGGAGCAGCCCCGCCGCCCGCCGTCCCCTGAAGGGCGCGAGACCGCGGTCGACCGCATTGGCGAGGGCTGGCGGCCGCTTCATGCGCCCGCCCCAACCGTGCCTTCGCGGCGCGGCGGATAGCGCAGCGCGCCGGTCGGATCGGACAGCATGCCCTTGGAAAGGCGCATGATGAGGCTGTCGGGCACCATGCGCAGCAATTGCACATCGTGCGTCGCCACCACCACCGTCGTGCCCAGCCGGTTGAGGGCTTCGAACAGTCGCAGCAGCTTGACCGCCATGTCCGGATCGACATTGCCGGTGGGCTCGTCGGCGATGAGGATTTCGGGCCGCCCGATGACGGCGCGCGCGATGGCGACGCGCTGCTGCTCGCCTCCGGACAACGTCGCCGGTCGCGCCTGCGCGCGATGCGCAAGGCCGACCCATTCGAGCATGTCGGCCACCGGTTCGCGCAGATCGGCTTCGCGTACGCCCGAAACGCGCAGCGGAAGCGCGACATTGTCGAAAGCCGAAAGATGGTCGACGAGACGGAAATCCTGGAACACCACGCCCATCCGGCGGCGGAAGGCGGGCAACTTCTCGCGCGGCAGCGTGATGACGTCGCGCCCGAACATGCGGATTGCCCCGCGCGAAGGGCGCTGCGCCAGATACAGCAGCTTGAGCAGCGAGGTCTTGCCCGCGCCGCTGGCGCCGGTGAGGAAGTAGAAGCGGCTCGAATAGAGCGAGAAGGTGACGTTCGAGAGCACCTCGCGGTCCGTTCCGTAGCGCAGGCCGACATTGTCGAACTGCACGATTTCCCCTTCGCGCGTGCTCATCGCGCCAAATCCGAAGTGTTCGGAGGAGGAATTCGTGCCGTCATTGTACGATTGAGGCCTATAACGGGCCTTCGATGTGGAAAAAAGCGCCGATGGGCTTTCGCGCACAGCTACGCCGCTTGTCGTGATTCGCCGCTCTCTATAGAGCCTTCATTCACCATGATTATCGCATGTCCGGCCTGCAGTACCCGCTATGTCGTGCCCGACAACGCCATCGGCGTGGACGGTCGCACCGTGCGATGCGCCAAATGCAAGCATTCGTGGTTCCAGGAAGGGGCGAGCGCGGAAGACGTCGTGGCGAGCGAGCAGGCCGAGGCACCTGCGCCACCTCCGCCGCCACCTCCCCCCCCGGTAGAAGAGCCGCAGGATGAAGCGGCTGCAGCACCGCGCTTCAAGGTGGACGAGCCCGACGAAGCCGAGGCGCCCAGGCGTCGCCGCTCCATCGTTCCGCCGTCCGAGCCTGCGGCGGACGAGGGTGAGGCAGCTCCACCCGCCCGCGAGCGCGCGCCCGATTTCGACGAAACGCCGCCGCCCTCATTCGTTGAGCAGCGCGACGAGCAGCCGGAGCCCGATTTCGACGAGCCGGCCGAAGAGCCGATGCACGAGGACGACCTCGTCTCGCGCTTCGACCATTCGCCGCCGTTCGGCCCGCGCCGCAACACGCTGAAACTGTGGACCTGGGCGGCGGTGGTTTTCGCCTTGCTGGCCGCCGGCACTATCTTCGCGATGCAGCGCTACGGCACGCCCGACTGGTGGCCGGTCGAGAAGCCGCTGTTCGGTGAGGCGCAGCCCGATCTCACGCTGTCGTTCCCGGCCGACGAGCAGCGCTGGCGCGAGCTGGAAAACAAGACCTGGATGTTCACCGCGAAGATCGAGGTGACCAACACCGCACGCGAACCGCGCCGCTTGCCGCCGGTGCTCATCGTCATGCTCAATGAACGCGAGGACCAGATCTACAGCTGGGTCGTCTCGCCCCCGCAGCCCACGCTCGCGCCCGGCGAAACGCTGGTCATCGACGAAGCGCGGACCGATGTGCCGCGCGGTGCGGTTTATGCCGATGTGGGCTGGGCGCCGCTTTAGCACTGCAGCCGTGAAATAGGTGCTTGCCGCCTTGCGAGACCGCTGCTAGGGGCGCGCTCCTACCGGCGGGAGCGGGTTGTCTCACATGTGAGATTCGCTTCCGATGCAGACTGTGTGCGGTCGTGGCGGAACTGGTAGACGCGCAACGTTGAGGTCGTTGTGGCCGCAAGGCCGTGGAAGTTCGAGTCTTCTCGACCGCACCAACAGTCCCCATTCCGGCTTACCCGACAATCCAGAATGCAGAGGCTACTTTGGCCTTACGAACGTAATTTCTCTGTCGCCAGAGAAAATTCGTCCTATTACTGTGCATGATGCGCAAATTCATAGGACAGCCAGGCGTCGAGTCTCTAATAAATATCGTTTCTTTTTCTAATGCGTATTTGCAATACGCAAGGCGGATGTATTTTCAGCAAAATTTCTTGTCCTCAGCGTATATAAGACTTCGCATGCGCCCTTTGCTTTGGGCGGCTTTACTGATTGCATCCATGCCGAGCATTGCAAGGCCGCAGTCCGGTGCGACCGCCTTCGAGGATTACGAAGCGGGTCGTTATGTCGAGGCGATACGAAAGGGCGAGGCCGCGCTGGCCGAAGAGCCGGATAACCCGGTGTGGTGGGCACTCGTCGCGGAAACGCGCGGGCGGCTCGGCCGGCATCGGCGTGCCGCGACTGCCTTTGCGCATGCCGCCAGTTCGGAACGGGATGCGGAAAAGCGCAGCTACTTCCTGCGCGCGCAGGCGCTGCAGTCGATCTACGCTGGCATGTATGCGGAAGCTCGCGAAGTGGTGGCATCGGCGAAGGCCGACCCCTCGCTCGGTACGCGCAACTCGCTCGATTGGGCGATGATCGCGATTTCGGCGGGCGACGACCGGACGGCTCAGGAGATCCTGGGCAATGAGGCGATCCACGCGGATTTCACCCGGCAGACCGCGCTCGATGCGGCTTACAGCGCCAAGCGCGAAGGCTTGGACGAGCGCGCGGTGCAATTCTTCGAAGCGGGACTGGCGCTCGATACCCGTGAAGCGCAGCCGCTGGACCCTGCCCGCCGCGAGGCTATCCGCCGTGAGAATCGCGAGCTTGGGCGCAAGTGGTCCTTCCTTTCGCAGGGGAGCTATTCGAGCGCAGGCCGCCCGGTGGGACCGCTCGACACGCCGCCGGATGCGGAGCGCGCCGCGCAATTCGGGGCCGAAATCGCCCACCGCATCGATGGCTGGCGCAACGGGCGGCCTTTCAGCATCTTCGGACGGCTCTACCACTCCGAATTCCTTTCCAGCGACCAGGCAATCGACAGAGCGACACAGGGCTGGCTCGGCGTGCGGTACAAACCACTGGCGCAGGTCAATCTCAACCTCGAAGCCAGCCGCCTGTTCGCCATCGACGACGGCCTGGACGACTGGTCTCTGCGTGCGGCGATGTCGGGCGGCAAGGGGCTCGAGCCGGGAGCCGTGGGTCGCAGCTGGACTTATGCGCATGCTTACGGCGACATGTCCTACCTGACCAGGGCAGGCATCGCCTTCGGCCTTGCCGAAGGGCGTCTGGGCCGGAGCTTTTCGTTAGGCGAAAGCGCAACGACGCTCACACCCTATGGTGTCACCCGTCTCGATCTCGATTCCGGTCGGGCGCAAGAGGAAGCGTTGGGCGTGGGCGCCGGGATATCGCTGCGCCACCGTTTCGACGGGACGGATACAATTGCCCGTCGCGGCTTCGTGGAATTCGACCTGCAGGCCCGCCAGCGGATCGCGGGTGATCGGCGTGCGACGGGCCTCTCGGCAAGCCTGACGCTGGGCCGGTAGCGATCAATCCATCGCGCTGAGGGGCCACCAGGGCCCACCCTCGCGTTCGACCTTGTGCCGCCCGAGATCGCGCAGGCAGGCCATGAATCCCGGCTTGAACATCTCGCTTTCCTTGCTGCAATCCGCTTCGTCGCACCGGCAGTCGAAATTGTCCCATCCATCGGCGGTCGTGACCCAGATCCTGCCGTGCGGATTGAGCAGGCGAAGGTTGGCGATCGCGCCGATCTCGCTTTCGTTGACCAGCAGGTCGTAGCCGCGCTGTCCGTTGGCGATGGGCCCGTCGATCGCATCGAGCTCGGGCGCGGGCTTGCGCACCGTCGGCCCGTTGCGCACCACGAAGAAATCGGGCGTGACTTCTTCCTGCTCGCTGCCTGGAGGATTGTCGTCCGCCGGATCGCCCGCCTGTTTGCGCACTTCGCTATGCATTTCCTCCATCGCCCGTTCGAAGAAGACCGAGCGCCGGACGCCGCCGTCGTAGAGCGAGCGCGTGCCGAGCCTGCCTTCGGTCACTCGCAGCTGCTGGTGGAACACGGGCATGGCGCTTGAGGCCATGGCCGCCACCGCCAGCGCATCGACAGCGGCTTCGTGATCGGGCGCATCGCGCACGAGCCCGCGCACGTCGACGTAATGGAACTGCCCGCAATGGGCCTCGACGAAACCGATATAGCCGGCGATCGAACTGTCGCGAATGGCATCGAGCAGGGTCGCGTCGCCGTTCTCGAAGACGGCGTTGCGGATACGCTTGCGCAGAGGCCCGGTCCCCGCCTGCGCGCCGCGCAGCAGCATCTGGACCATGCCGCGGTTGTCGACGACCTCGCTCTCCTTCCTAGGCGAATAGCCCCAAACGAGCCGTTCCATCGCATAGCGGCGAGTGCTTTCCGCCGCATGGGGATCGAGCGCGACCATTAGGAGAAGCGTCTGCAAGGATCCGGTCGAGATGCCGGTGATGATCCGGACGTTGCTCATCGCCAGTGCATCGGGGCTGGCATCGTGCAACGCCTTGAGCAGTCCTGCGCCATAGGCCCCCCATTGCCCGCCGCCCGACAGCATGACGATCTTTTCGCGCGGGCTACGTGCGGCCCTGACCGGGTCTACTTCGACCGCATGTTTCAATGCAGGCGATGCCGAGCGCTGCACCATGTCGCGCATTTCCTGCGCCATGGGGTCGGCATGATGATGGTCGTCCTCTTCCACCTGGGCATCGCGCTGGATATCGGCGATGAAGCGGCTGGGCGCAGCGTGATGGACGTGGTCGTGGAAATGCGGGCAGGCGATTTCGTGTGCGCCCCAGTTCAGCCATTTGCGCAACAGCCACAAGCCGCCGGCTACAGCGACCAGCGTCGCGGCTGCGATAAGTATTGTTCCCAGCATTCTCTTCCCCCCGGCCGCGCATGTAGCGTTCGACCAATAGCTTGCGCCGCACTCCCAATAATCGGAAGTAGATGACATTGCGGGGCAATTCCGGCTTCGGCAAGGGGGGTAAGTAATGACGCAGATCGACCGCGAATTCGGCGGACCGTGGATGAACGAGCATCGCTCGCTCGTGAAATTCCATCGGCGCGACGCTGAAATCGTCGAACCGGGCGGGGATGACGTGGTCGCGGTGCTTCGCCGCCGTCGCCGCGCCCTCGGCGAATTTATCGCCCACGAAGCGGGCAAGGACCGCGAATTGTGCGTCACCGGTTCCGGCTGGTCGCAGAGCGATCTCTATCACAACCTCTCTACCCATCTCAAAACCGGGCGCGACGAAGGCATCTGGTCGGTGCCCGACGAAGCCTTCCTGCCGCAGGTCGAAGGCCGGAGCCGCTATGTCCTCGTGACCGGCGGGACCAAGGTCCACCATCTGATGGACTGGCTCGCAGAACCCGGGCGCGACTTGTCGCTGCGTACGGCAGGTTCGCACAAGGGGCAGTCGATCGCCGGCCTAGTCGGAACCGGATCGCATGGCTCGACCATGGAGGAAAGCGGTGCGGAAACCCATGTCCGCGGAATGCTGCTGTCGACCGGGCGCGACGAGGCCGTGTGGCTCGCCGATCCCGAAAACCCGGTCCTGCGCGAGGAATGGGCCGCGCAATTCGCGCGTATCGGCGATGCGGCGCACTTTGCCGATGCGCAGGTGCACCTTGGCGGCATGGGCTATGTTTCGGCCTATCTGATCGAGGCGGTGGACGAATTCTATTGCGGACTCGTCAAGCGCACCCGCGTCCTGCCGCAAGACTGGTACGACAGGATCGAAGCCGGCGATTTCGGCGGGGCGATGGGAGGAATCTCCGACGGGCGGACACCGCATTACTACGAGTTAACATTCGATCCCTTCGCCGGGGATGACGAAGAAATATGCGAGACCATCTGGCTGGATATCGAGACCGGGGGCAAACCGGCCGAGACCGGCACCCAAATCGAGAGCGAGACGCTGGATGCCATCGCTCGCGAGGCGGCCAGGGGCCTGCTCGAAGTGCCCCGCTCGCAACTGGTCACCGACAACCCGCTCCCGGCGGAGGATATCGAGGGGCGCATCCGCGACCTGATCGACGTGCCCGGGCAGATCATCGACGACTTCCGCGACAACGCCGCCTGCGACGAGCGCGACACGCCGCGCACGCTGTCGCAGCTGACCGCCGAATGGCACCCGCACATGCTGATGGGGTTCCGGGTCGATGTCTACAATGCGGCGATCGCCGTCCCGCGCGAACGGCTGGGCGAGGTCATGCGGATCGCCCGCGAAATGGCCCGCGGGCGCGACAACATCCGCCAGTTCAGCAAGGATTTCGTCTATACGGTGCGCTTCGCGAGGCGGAGCCCGGCGACGATGGGTTTCCTGCGTTTCGAACACAATGCCATCATCAATATCGACGGCCTGCCCAAGAACTTCATCCTCGGAACCGATGCCCCGGCGGCGGCGGCGCGGCTGCAATATCTGCTGCAGAAGGCGGACATCCCCTTTGCGATGCACTGGGGCAAGGATGCGCAGATGAATGCGAAGGCGATCCGGCGACACTATGGCGAAGCGGCGGTCGAAAGCTATCGGGCGACGCGCAAGGCACTGCTCGGCGAGAATGCCGAAGTGTTCATTTCCCCCGCGCTGGAGCAGTGGGGGCTGCAGTCCGAGTGATCAGCCGTGCGCGCCGAACAGGTTGGCGATGGCGGTGGCGATGCGTAGGTTGAGTCCATGCGCCTGCTCGATCGGATCGATGCAATCGCGGCGGATCGCATCGTAACCCTCGCCGCCCTGTCGCGGATACTGGGCTTCTTCCTCCATCGCGAAATCGCCGGTCACGGGATAGCTCGCGGGGAAGGCACGGCGCATCTGGGCGAGCGCCTCGTCGATGCGCAAGGTGAAGACCATCTCCAGCACGTCGCGGCGGCTGATATCGTTGGCGCGGCTGAAGGCCGGGACCGACACCGCTTTCAGGAACATGTGCTGGAGCAAGGCGAGACGTAGCGACTGGAGCACGCCGATCGTCCGCCGGACCTGCTCGCGCTCGGGATGCGGGTCTTCGTTGGGGACGAGCTCGAACAGGCGGTGCAGCTTCAGCGCATCGACCCGCAGGCGCGATGCGAGGCGGCGGAAGACTCCGTTGCGATCGTCGGTGATGAGATATTCGGCCAGCGTCTCGCAGGCGCGGGCGAGGTGGTCCTCGGTGCCGCGATAGGGACGGCTGGCCCAATAGGCCGAATTGAACAGCTCGCCATAGGCGGCGACCGTCTTGATGCTGGCGAGCGCGTTCGAGGCGCGCACGAGCCGCATGATCTGCCGCCCGCGCGGGCTTTCGCGCAGCAGTTCGGCGATATCTTCGTAATTGCTTTCCGCCGCGCTGCCGACGCCGGCAATGATGTTCACCGGATAGCCGAGCTGCTGAAGAATCGCATTGTGCGGGATGGCGCGGATCTGGCGCAGGCTCATCTCGCGATCGGCCGACAGGTCCGACTGGCGACGCGACACGCGGCTGCCGGTCGAATTGAGCAGGCCGAGACCGAAGGCGGTAACCGCGCGGCTGTAGGTGCGGCTTTCGAGGTGGTCCTGCTGGTGGTCCTTGATCGCCCGGTAGAAGTCGAGGCTGAGGTCCGTGCGCCGGTAGAACGGGTCGGTCGGCACGTCGGGGTCGGTATCGGCGGGTGCCAGCTCGGCGATGGTCGACAGCGTCGCACGCGCCAGTTCGGGCGTGGCGAAAAACAGGTAGCCGTCGCCTCCCTGGAAGCTGGCCTCGGGTTCGAGCTGGATTCCGGCGCGTGCAAAGCGGCGACGGGCCCAGGGACTCATCGGCCATTCGAGCCGGTCCTTGAAGCTGGCCGGATGCGCGCCGCGTCCCATGCCTTCGCCATGCGTGTTGAACACCAGCGCGGCGACGTCGGTGAGATCGTTCGCGACCATGGCATTGGCAAGCCGGCCCTGAAGGCGCTCGATCGCAAGGCTGGCCGGGATCTGCCCGACGAAGCGTCCGGCATCGGAAAAGCCGGTCTGGATCGCGATGCGGCCGCGCTTGCGGGCGTATTCCTGATAGGCTTCTTCCTTGAGCAGGGCATCGAGGAACCGGCCGCCGTGTTCGAGCGCCGTTTCGGTCTCGAACAGCGGCGAGACGTCCACCTTGTCCTCGATCCCGAAGAGCTTGGCGAAATAGAGCGCGGACAGGACGGTTGCCGGCTGTTCGCATTCGGCCACGAGCATGCGGATCGGCGCGTCCGCATCTACATGCTTGAGGATCTGCGCCATGGCGAGGAACTGGCGCACCGCGGTGCTGCTTTCGACCGCGAGCGAGGCGAAATTGGCCGACAGCGGCGAGGCGTTCTTCACCAGATCCCGCAGCGCCCCGATCGCGCCCTGGCTGCCGAGATCGAGATCGGCCCCGCCTTCGATGCGCGAACGGATCGCGTTGTGCAGCTGCTTGGCATTCACCCGGAAATGGATCAGCCCCATGCCGAGCCCGTCCGCCCGCATGGCGGCGGCGAGCGTCTTGAGCGCGACCGCCTTGTCCTGCTCCGCCGAAAGCGCTTCCTCCTCGAGGCGGGAAACGATCGGAGCGAGACTGAGCAGCTTGTCGTCGCCATCCTCGGTCAGGCGATTGGCCGCAGCGGACAGGTCCGCATGGTCGGACAGGTCGCCGGCGAATTCTTCGGCGCTGGCGGCGGTGCGTTCCTGTGCCTTGCGCATGGCGGGGAGCAGCGCATGATCTGCTTCGATCGCTGCAAGCTGGTTGGCATAGCGACCAAGCCGTTCGGCTTTTTCCGACAGGCGGAAGGCGATCGAGGTGTACCACTTGATATCGGTGCGCCCGTCCATGTCGTAGCCGACCCAG
>CAYOWF010000027.1:5522-15324 GCA_964407585.1 uncultured Qipengyuania sp. | reverse complement strand
ACGAAGAGGGAGATGGGGCCGACCCGTCTCCCTCTTGTCGTTTCTCCCTCTTCAATTCCGAACGTTGCGGATCGCAGCCGCATCGCCACGCAATTGTCACGTGTCCGGCCTAGGAGCCCGGAACGTGGTCCGAAGGGGAGTAGTACAATGTTCCACGTAACGAAGAGGCTGCTGTTGCGGCCTGCCTGGCCCGAAGATGCAGAGGCGCTGTTCGGCGGTATCGCCGACAAGGGCGTCGTCCGCAATCTCGCCCGTGCGCCCTGGCCCTATCTCCCCGAACATGCCCGCGAATTCGTCATGCGAAAGCAAGTCGGCCGCTATCCCAAGTTCCTGATTACCTTGCCGGGCGAAAGCGGCTCGGAGCTGGTCGGCTGCATCGGTATCGACGACACCGATGGCGCCTGTGAACTGGGTTACTGGATCGCCCGGAAATACTGGGGGCGCGGCTATGCCACCGAGGCGGCGCGCGGGATACTCGATGTGGCGCGGCTGTTGGGTCACGAAGAGGTGATCGCCGGGCACTTTGTCGACAATCCCGCTTCGGGAAGGGTGCTGAGGAAGCTCGGTTTCGTTCCCACGGGCAAGACCGCCATGCGCCACAGTTGCGGGCGGGGCGAGAAGGCGGAATGCGTCATGTACCGCCTCGAGCTCGGCGAGGAACAGGGTCCGAGCCTGCGAGCCGCCTGACGAAAAGGCCCCGCCATCGCTGGCGGGGCCTTCCATTTCGATCCGACAGGTTCCGGATTATTCTGCGGGCATCAGCGCGGCTTCGAATTCGCCTTCGTATTTGCCGATGAGCGCACGATCGTCATGGTCCCAGGGGTGGAAGCCGGGCTTGAAATAGGCCAGCCACGCCGGGAAGATCCGGCGCACAACGCCGGGCTTCACGGTCAGGTATTTGAACAGGCCCCATTTCGCCTTCCAGCCTGTGATGCCGTCCTGCGCGAGAAGCTCCAGCGTATCTTCCCAGCGGTGCTTGAAAAAGCGCGCGGTCACGATGAGCATCATGAGGCTGCGGACCTTGTAGCGGCGCCACTTGCTCCAATCCCTCGTCGCATGGTTCCAGGTGTCGTAGGCGACACCCTTGTGCTCGATTTCCTCGATCGAGTGCCATTCCCACATCGCGCGGACTTCGGGATCGGCATCTTTGAAATGGTTCGGATTGCCGAGGAATTCGGCCGCCATCATCGCCGTGTAGTGTTCGAGAGCCATGGTCGAGGCGAGGTTGAGATATTCGGGTCGGCCCTTGAACATGGCGAGCATGTCCGCGACGCGCTGGTCGATGGCCTTGATGTCGTAGCCGTGATCTTCGGCCAGGCGATTGAAGGCGATATGTTCGCGCGTGTGGTTGATTTCCTGCCGCACGAAGGCGCGGATCTCTTCCGCCAGCTGCGGGTCGGCACCTTCGCGATGCGCCTTGACGGCTTCGATGAAGAAGGCCTCTCCACGCGGGAAGGTGGCGGAAAGGGCATTGTGCCACGCCGTGCCGAAGGGCTCGCCCGCCCACCAGCGCCGGGGCGTGGCGTTGCGATTGAAGCGCTCGTCGCGAACGGTGATGGTGAGATCGTCCGGGGTCGGCGAAGTCTTGGCAGTGGCAGTATCGATGGAAATGGGGGCGTTCATGGGAAAGTTCCGAAATTAACTTACAAGAGTGTCAATAGCGCTTACTTACATAGATGTCAATAACTCGTTCCGACGGGTTTCCGAAAGCGCACACTTGGTTTATCGAAGGGATGATATGGCCACTCGCAAACGACTGTCTCCGGAAGAATCGCGCCTCGCGGCGCTCGAAGCGGCGCGAGGTCTGCTGATCGAGACGGGGCCGCAATCGGTCACGCTGAAGGCGGTCGCGGGACGAATCGGGCGCACCCATGCCAATTTGTTGCACCATTTCGGGTCGGCCGCCGGGCTTCAGAAGGAACTCGCCCGCCACCTCGCGGAAACCGTGTGTTCGACCATTGCCGATGCCGTGCGTGCCAGCCGCGCCGGATTGGGAAGCCCGCGCGAAGTGGTCGACCTCGCCTTCGACGCTTTCGACAAGGAAGGCGCCGGCGCGCTGGCCAGCTGGATGATCCTGACCGGCAATGAAGACGCCCTGACCCCGATCGTCGAGACGATTCACCAGCTGGTCGACGAGATCGCTCCCCATGAGGCGGCGCATTCGGGCGACACCACTCACGTTCACGAAGAGACGTTGGCACTCGTGCTGATGGCTATGGGCGATGCGCTCATCGGGACGGCATTGGCCCGCTCGCTTGGCCTGCCGGACACGGCGGCAAGGGACCGTGCGGAGCGCATGCTGGTCCGCTCGTTAGAGACGACTACTCCGCAGGGATAAGGCCGGATCGCATCCAGTCGGGTGCCTTATCGGGGTCGATGTCCCCGATCCGCAAATGGTCGACGGCAAGGCCCAGATCCTCATAGGCAACCCTGCGACGCTTCTCGTCCGATTTGTCGAGCGGCACCACCACCAGCCGACGATTGACCTTGCTGCGCCAATTCATCCGCGCGGTATTTTCCTGCCCGATATAGCAGCCCTTGTCGAAAGCGACGCCGTGCAGTTCCACGGCATTGGTTTCCAACCACAGTATGTCGCCCAGTTCGGCACGGCCTTCTGGTACGCCCATGGCAAGGCGGTGAGCCCGGTATAGATCGTCTGCTGGTTCGTCCTCGTCGCTGACCGGGGCCAGCCAGCGCTGGCCGAGCGCGCACAGACGCGGGTCGGGCGCCCCGCCGTCTCCGGCATGCCGTTCCCAGTGGACCGCCACGCTATCGTCCACGGCGATGTCGATCTTGCGGCGCAGGCGATAGAGCGACAGCCGCTTGGCGAGCTCTTCTGCGAGCTCGGCTTCGCAATCCAGGAGCATATCGCCATTCCCTGCTGGCCAGACGAACATGTCGAACAGCGCCTTGCCCTGCGGGGTCAGCAGCCCGGCGTAGACGGGTAACTGGCGTTTCACGTCGTTGGTCAGCAAGCCCTGGAGGAAGTCGACGGCGCTCTCCTTGTCGTCGGCGGGACTGAGGCGGACGATGGCGCGGTTCATCAGGCGAGTGGCAGTCATGCGTGACAGATAGGCCGCTCGCGGCCATAGGCAACCGCCATGAGCAAGACGACCGAATCGCTGACCCTTCGCCGTCCCGACGACTGGCACCTGCATTTCCGCGACGGCGCGACCATGCGCGCGGTGGTGCCGCATACCGCGCGGCAATTCGCGCGCGCCATCGTCATGCCCAATCTCGCACCCCCGGTGACCACCAGCGCGCTGGCCTCCGCCTATCGCGATCGGATCCTCGATGCAGTGCCCGAGGGGATGGATTTCACCCCGCTGATGACCGCCTATCTCACCGACCAGACCGATGCAGTGGACCTTGCGGCCGGATTCGCCGATGGCGTGCTGACGGCGGCCAAGCTCTATCCGGCAGGCGCGACGACCAATTCCTCGCAGGGCGTGACCGACATCGCCAATATCGAACGCGTGCTCGAGCGGATGGCGGAAGTCGGCATGCCGCTGTGCGTTCATGGCGAAGTGACTCATGCGGACATCGACATTTTCGATCGCGAGGCAGTGTTCATCGATCGTATTCTCGCCCCGCTGGTGGAGCGCATTCCCGACCTCAAGGTGATTTTCGAACATATCACCACGAAGCAGGCGGTGGAGTTCGTCAATGCCGCCGGACCCAATGTCGGCGCGACCGTCACGCCGCAGCACCTGCACATCAATCGCAACGCCATCCTCGTTGGCGGCATTCGCCCGCATATGTTCTGCCTCCCCGTCGCGAAGCGGGAAGAACACCGCCTCGCCTTGCGCAAGGCGGCGACGAGCGGGTCGGCCAAATATTTCCTCGGCACCGACAGCGCGCCGCACCATCGCCATGCGAAGGAAAGCGATTGCGGCTGCGCAGGCATCTTCAACGCGCCCTTCGCGCTCGAAAGCTATGTGACCGTGTTCGAAGAAGAGGGCGCGCTCGACCGGTTCGAGGGCTTCGCCAGTCTCAACGGCCCGGCTTTCTACGGCCTGCCCGCAAACGAGGGGACGGTCACGCTGGAGAAAGCCCCTGTCGAAGTTCCGGCGGAGGTCGATGGCGGGGAGGCAGGGATCGTGCCCTTCCACGCGGGCGAAACGCTTAAGTGGCGGCTGGCTTCCTAGAGCGCGACCACAGGTCCCACACAAACAGCGCAGCTGCCGCCCAGATGAAGGCGAAGCACGCGGCCTGCACCGGTTTCAATTCCTCGCCGAATACGGTCAGGCCGAGGATGAAGACGATGCTCGGCGCAAGGAACTGGATGAAGCCCAGCGTCGAATAGGGCAGCCGCTTGGCTGCGATGGCGAACATCAGCAGTGGGAAGGCGGTCAGCGCGCCGCCAAGCATGATGGCGAGACTGAGGCCGGTGTCCTGGGCGAAAGAGGAACCGGCAGGCAGGCCGGCGAAATAGAAGACGACTGCCGTCGACGGAATCAGCAGCAGCATGGATTCGATCGTCAGGCCGGGCAGGGCGCCCACGTCCACTTGCTTGCGGATCAGGCCGTAGGTGCCGAAGCTTAGCGCCAGCGTCAGGCTGATCCACAGCGTGGTCAGCGCGCCGCCGAGGAGCAGCGAGACGCCCAGCACCGCGAGTGCCACCGCGAGCCACTGCAGGCGCGAGAGCTTCTCCTTCAGCACCAGCGTCCCGAGCAGGACGTTGATCAGCGGATTGATGTAATAGCCGAGGCTCGCCGCATAGACGTAGCCCTTCTGGATGGCCCAGACGTAGACCACCCAGTTTACCGCGATGAGCGTGGACGACAGCAGCAGCCAGCGCATCGTCTTGCGGCTGGTCAGGGCGGCGCGCAACTGCGGCAACTGCTTGCGGACGGCGACGATGACCAGGCACAGCGGCAGCGTCCAGATGATGCGCCAGCCGACGAATTCGAAGGCCGGCACTTCGCGCACCAGGATCAGGTAGAGCGGCAGGAATCCCCAGATGATATAGGCGCCCAGCGCCGCGCCAAGGCCCGTCTTCGGGTGTTCGGTTCCTGTCGTGTCCATGAATGGAGCGCGGTTAGGCGGGCTTGAAGCGGCCCGCAAGCCTCATCTCGTCCGATGTCCGGGCACGGCTCGTCGATTAATCGAATTCTGACGCCTGCGTTGCAATCCGTTCAGGAAACGATGCGTATTACTGAACGGACTAACAGGGAATACCCGAGTCGAACACGACCAAAGGAACCGATTATGCCGACGCTGACAAAGACACTGACGCTCGCACTGGCCGCAACCGGCCTTTCGCTGGCCGTACCCGCTTCCGCTGCCGTGCCCGCGCATGCGGCACCGCAGGCCCATGCCAATTCCGCCGTCGGCGTCGACATGGTGTTCGAACACGGCAAGCATCACAAGAAGTACAAGAAGCGCAAGCATCGCCACCACGCCCACCGTCGCTACGACGACCGGCGCTATTATGGCGAGCGCCACTATTACCGCGAAAGCCGCCCCTATTACATGCGCTACGATCGCAACTGGGGCCAGCCGGTCTATCGCGACACCCGCATCTGGCGCGGGCGCGACAACCGCTACTACTGCCGCAAGGATGACGGCACCACCGGCCTGCTGGTCGGGGCAGGAGTTGGCGCGCTGATCGGTCACGAAGTGGCCGGACGCGGTGGCGACCGGACCTTGGGCGCGATTCTGGGCGGCGCGGCAGGCGCATTGCTCGGCCGCTCGATCGACCGTTCCAGCACGCGCTGCGGATAGGATTCACCAGCTCGGGGCCGCGCCCACCCGCGGCCATGAGCACGACACCTTTGGGGTCGTGTAGGGGCGTCGACCGGGAAACCGGTCGGCGCTCCTTTTCCGTCTACTTGTGCGAATCCTTCGCCTTGCGCGTCGGCTTGGCGGTATCGCTGAGACCGACGCCAATGCTGGCGCGCGGCTGTTCCATCTCGGTGCTGGCGACCGGATAGGCGCAATAGTCGGCGGCGTAATAGGCGGCCGGGCGATGGTTGCCCGACAATCCGATGCCTCCGAACGGTGCGGATGAAGAGGCCCCATTGGTCGGCCGGTTCCAGTTGACGATCCCGGCGCGCGCTTCGCCCCAGAACTTCTCGAAATCTTCCGGCTTGCCGCCGATCAGCGAGGCGGAAAGACCGTAGCTCGTATTGTTCGCTTCGGCGATGGCCGCGTCGAAATCCTTCACCCGGATCACCTGCAGCAGCGGGCCGAACAGTTCGACGTCGGGTCGCTCGTCGATCGCGGTGGTGTCGACGATCCCCGGCGAAAGGAAGGGCAGGTCCTTCTTCAGCCGCGCCATCTCGAGGATATCCTCGGCACCGTGATCGAGCAGCGCCTCGCGGCTTTGCAGCAGCAGGTCCGCGGCATCGTTGTCGATGACCGTCCCCATGAAGGGCTGCGGCTCGGCGAAGGGCTCATCGACGATCAGCCGTTCGGACATGCGCTTCACCATCGGGACGATTTCGTCATAGACCTCGTCGAGCACGACGAGCCGACGAGCCGCCGTGCAGCGCTGTCCGGCAGTGGTGAAGGCCGACTGGATTATCGTGGCCGCGGCATCTTCGATCTTCGGCGTGCCGAGCATGACGATGGGGTTGTTGCCGCCCATTTCCAGCGCCACGATCTTGGACGGATTGCTCGCCAGCTTCTTGTTGATGGCGATACCCGCCTGCGCCGAACCGGTGAACAGCAGGCCGTCGATATCGGCATGCCCGACCAGCGCCTTGCCCGTGGCGGCGGCACCGTGGACGCACTGGATGACGTCTTCGGGGACTTCGGCTTCGTGGAACAGCTTGGTCAGGAATTCGCCGACCGCCGGCGTCTTCTCGCTCGGCTTGAAGACCACGACATTGCCCGCGATCAGCGCGGGGACGATATGGCCGTTGGGCAGGTGCGCGGGGAAATTGTAGGGCCCCAGCACCGCCATCACGCCATGCGGCTTGTGGCGCAGCGCCGCACTGCCCTGCAACGCGCTGTCGAGCTTCTTCTGGCCGGTTCTCTCGGCATAGGCCTTGATCGAAATTTCGACCTTGTTCTTGACCGCTTCGACTTCGGTGCGCGCTTCCCATAGCGGCTTGCCCGTCTCGCGCGCGATCAGTTCGGCGAAGGGTTCGGCGTGCTTGAGGACCTGGTTGGCGAAACGGCGCATGAGTTCCATGCGGCGGGCGACGGATTCGCTTGCCCATGCGCGCTTGGCAGCCACTGCCCGTTCCAGCGTCTCATCGACATTGCCGACCTTGCCACGCCAGATCTGGTTGCCTGTTGCCGGCTCGGTGGAAATCATCTTGTCCGACACGAAAATCGCCTGTCCTTACGCCCGTAATCTGGATTGAAATTGCCTATGTGGGTTCTGCTTGGGCGCGTCAAATTGAGTTTTCGCTAACGTGCCCGGCCGGGAGGGGTGCAGGACCGTGTGCATCGCCCATGCGGCGCAGGCGGGAGACCTTTTCGTGCAGGGGTTCCCAATCGTCGCGCTCGTCGATGGCGGACCAGATCGCTTCGACCTCGTCGATCAGCATGCTCTCCGGAACGCCATCGTCCCAATAGGGATGATCGTCCTCTATCGGCGTATAGGTCTGCAGCAGGGCTCCCAGTTCGCCCTCGCCGTCCTTTCCGCCGCGATGGCGGTAGAAGAAGGCATCGGGCTGCTCGCCGCTTTCGCTCATCGCCGCTTCGGCCAGGCCGACGAGTTTTCCGTCTTCTTCCAGCCCCTTGCTCTCCAGACCCAGACGCCAGCACCACCGGCGCCCGACCGCCGCCATGTAAAGCGGACCGAAGCGCTCCATCGCCGCAATCAGCGGCGGAGCATCGGTCAGGAGGCGCAGCGCGATGGCGAATTGCCCGCAATTCCAGTGCAAAGCCTCGGGCTGGCGACCGAAGGCGTAGAGGCCCCCATGGTCGAAATAGGCGGCGGTGAAGCCGGGCTCCCATTTGGGCAGGAAGCGCCAGGGGCCGTAATCGAAGCTTTCCCCCGAAATGTTCATATTGTCGGTGTTGAGCACGCCGTGGACGAAGCCGGCCACCATCCAGCTGGCGGCGAGGTCGGCGAGGCGTTCGACCACGAGATGCATCAGGCGCACCGCCGGTTCGTCGCGGCCGGGTACGTCTTCGGGCGGGGGCGGGCCGGGGAACTGCGTGAGGCAGTAGTCGACCAGCCGCTCCATATGCGCCTTCTCTTCGAGTACCATCAGGCGCTGGAAACTGCCGATGCGGATATGGCCGTGGCTCAGCCGGGTCATCACCGCGGAGCGCGTCGGCGAGGGCTCGTCGCCGCGTTCCAGCTGTTCGCCGGTCTCGACGATGCTGAAGGTCTTCGAAGTATCGACTCCCAGCGCTTCCAGCATTTCGGTGGCGAGGATTTCGCGCACGCCGCCCTTCAAGGTCAGCCGGCCGTCGCCGGCGCGGCTCCACGGCGTCTGGCCCGATCCCTTGGTGCCGAGATCGAGCAGGCGGTCTTCCCCGTCGCGCAGCTGGGCGAAGAGGAAGCCGCGACCGTCACCGATTTCGGGATTGTACACGCGGAACTGGTGGCCGTGATACCGCAGTGCCAACGGGGTCGACAGATTGTCGGGCAAGGATTCGAAGCGACCGAAATGCTTCACCCAATCCTCGTCAGATAGCTGCGCGAGGCCCACTGCGGCGGCCCATCGGTCGTTGCGAAAGCGCAGGCGGGTTTGGGGAAAAGCGGCCGGAGCGACTTCGTCGCCAAGCCAGTCGGCAAGCTCCGTTATCGGCGTGTCAGGGCGATATTCGGACGGGTCTGGGGCGCTTGGCATGGCACGGGGATGGGGGCCATGGGCTTTCCTTGCAAGTCGTCACTCGTTTTTTGCGCAAAGGCGCGCTACCGGAGCATTCATGGACAGCGATTTCAGCGAAGCCAGTTGGCAGAGCCCCGACGGGCTGGAACTCTATTTCCGCGACTATGCCGGGAATGACGGCGGGAAACTCCCCGTCGTCTGCCTCCACGGACTGACCCGCAACAGCCGCGATTTCGAAGGGCTGGCTCCCTTCATCGCCGACCTCGGTCACCGCGTCATAGTCCCCGACATGCGCGGGCGCGGGCAGAGCGCCTATGCCGACGACAGCGCGACCTACGCCGTCCCCACCTACATCGCCGATGTCATGGCGCTGCTCGATCGAGAAGGCATCGAGCGTTTCGTTTCGGTCGGCACATCGATGGGCGGGATCATGACCATGGTCATGGCCCAATTCGCGCCCGGCAAGATCGCGGGCGCCGTGATCAACGACATCGGCCCGGCGGTCGATCCGCAAGGGATCGACAAGATCAGGACCTATCTCGGCAAGGGCGGCAGCTATCCCACCTGGATGCACGCCGCGCGCAGTCTCGAAGAGGTTCACGGTGCGTCGCATCCGACCTTCGACACCAACGACTGGATCGCCATGGCCAAGCGGTCGATGACGCTGTGCAACAACGGGCGCATAGCATTCGATTACGACATGAAGATCGCCGATCCCTTCAACGCCGCCGACGAGAATGCCGCACCGCCCGACATGTGGCCCGGCTTCGAGGCGCTGGCCGGCAAGCCGTTGCTGCTGGTGCGCGGCGGTCTCTCTGCGATCCTCAGCGCCGAAACCTTTGCGGAAATGCAGCGGCGCGCGCCCGATGCCGATACGGTCGTTCTTCCAGAAGCCGGCCATGCCCCGACGCTCGACGAGCCCGAAGTGCGCAGCGCCATCGAAGCTCTGCTCGCCAGCGTCCGATGAAACCTGCCAACGACGGTCTCGCGCCGCATGTCCTCCACGTCCTGCCCGGACCGGTTTCGACCGAACTGATCGGGTTCTTCGGCAATAATCTGCG
>CAYOWF010000027.1:0-5422 GCA_964407585.1 uncultured Qipengyuania sp. | reverse complement strand
AAACCGTCGCTGCGCCGCAAGTGGTATCGCCGTATCGCGCTGGGCAAGGCCGCGGGACTGGTCGTGCCGGGCGAAACGCTGGAAGCGGCGGCGCTGGTCGACTGGCAGCAGCCGCTCGGACGCTTGAAGCGCATCACGCCCCCGATCGACACCAGGGCCTTCGCCAAGCGTCCCAGGAAAGACGGTTTCCGCGTCATCAAGCATCCGGGCGAACTGTGGGTCGGTATCTGGCCCGAGCATGCCGACGCGCAGAGCCTCTCTGCCCTGCTCAAGGGGTTCGCCGATCTCGACAGCCAGTGGCACCTTATCGTGCTTGGCGAGCGGCAGGACGTTGCAGCCATCGATGCGGAAATCGATCGGCTTGCGATCAACGACCGGGTCCACTTTCCCGGCCCGGTCAAAGATCCGGCACGGGTGCTGGGCCTGTTCGACATCTTCGCGGTCGCGACCGAAAGCCACGACTTTCCCATCCGTACGGCCCAGGCCATGGCCGCGGGGCTGCCGGTGATCGGCGAAGAAGGCGGCGAGGTCGGCCAGCTGCTTGCGCCCGAAAATGCCGGCTGGTTGGTCCCGCGGGGGGATCACGCCCGATTGGCGGCGCATCTCCACGGCCTGTCGCAGGACAAGGCCGAACGCGAAAGCGTAGGCGAAGCGAACCGGGCGCGCGCCGTCCAGCTCTACGATCGCGAAAAGGTCTTCGCCACCTATCGCCGGCTCTATTCCAGCGCGATGAAGCGCGAATTCTGAATCGCGCCTTTCATACCCCGTTCACGCGGGCGGGGACAGGCAGGGTGGCGGGCAAGCCAAGGCATTGCCCTTGTGCGGTGCGATCCCTAAAGACCCGCGAAGTTTGAATTCGACTACCAGAGAGAAACGCCGCAGTGGCACGTACACCCAAGACTGAACTCAGCCGCGAGGAAAAGAAGGCCAAGGCCGATGCCGCCGAGCAGGACGCGCTGCTCCGCGAAGTCGACGAAGCCGTCCGCCAGGGCGATTTCGAAAGCTTCATGGCGAGCTACGGCAAGCCCCTGTTGGCGGTGGTCGTGCTCGGCCTCGCCGCTTTCGGTGGCTACCTCTACTGGGACGACCGGCAGGAAAAGGCGATGGAAGGATCGAGCGAGCAGCTCGTTACCGCCTTCGACCAGCTCGAAGCGGGCCGGACCGATACGGCCGATACGCGCCTCGAAGGGGTCGCCGGCGGTTCTCCGGAGCTGAGTGCCAAGATGCTGCGGGCGGGCATTGCCGCAGAAAATGGCGATCGCGACACCGCCGCGGCCCTGTTCGGCGAAGTGGCCGAGACCGGTTCCGCGCCCGAAGCGATGCGCGACCTTGCGCTTATCCGCCGCACCGCCTTGCTGTTCGACCAGATGGAACCGGCGGAAGTCGTTTCCGCCATGCAGCCGCTGGCCGTGCCGGGCGAACCTTTCTTCACCAGTGCGGGCGAACTGCTCGCCCATGCCTATCTGGCGCAGGACAAGCGCGGCGAAGCCGGCACGCTGTTCGCCGAGATCGCACGCCATGAAGACACGCCCGACAGTGCGCGCACGCGCCTGCTCAACATGGCGGGGATTCTCGGCGTGGACGCGGTCGACGACGTGCGCGATGTGGTCGAAGCGCAGCAGCGCGGACCAGAAGACACCGCCCTGGTCGGCGAATGACACGAAACGGGATATCGATGAGCTATACGATGACGAAAACCTTCCTGCGCGGCGCGCTGGTCACGGCCACGGCACTGTCTCTGGCGGCCTGTAGCGGCGGCCTTTTCGGTGGCGGCGACGGCGAGAAGGCCACCCCCACGATCGGCGACCGCCAGCCCATCCTTTCGCGCATCGATATCGGCGCCAAGGTCGATCCAGCCCTGGCCGGCACGCCGGTATCGCTTCCCGCAGCGCGCACCAACGAAGCCTGGGGCCAGGCCGGCGGCACGGCCAACAAGAGCTACGGACATCTCGCTCTCGCAACGGCACCTTCGCGTGCCTTTACCGCGCAAATTGCCGGGGCCAGCAACAAGCGCCGTCTCGGCGCGGCGCCGGTCGTGGGCGGCGGCAAGCTGTTCGCAGTCGGCACCGACGGGCAGGTCACGGCCTTCGACGCGCAGAGCGGATCGCGCCTGTGGACCTACCAGAGCGAATTGACCGACGACACGCGCCCCTCTGCCTTCGGCGGCGGGGTCAGCTTCGACCAGGGCCGTGTCTACGGCACCGATGGCGCGGGCAACGTCTACGCGCTCGATGCGACCAACGGCAGCCAGCTGTGGAAGGTGCAGCCCGGCGGCCCGCTACGCGGATCGCCCACCGTCGCCTTCGGCAATATCTTCGTGATGAGCCAGGACAATCT
Organism: uncultured Qipengyuania sp.; assembly: GCA_964407585.1. GTDB lineage: Bacteria > Pseudomonadota > Alphaproteobacteria > Sphingomonadales > Sphingomonadaceae > Qipengyuania. The sequence goes on along the minus strand of CAYOWF010000027.1, from coordinate 3,085 downwards.
GCTCTTCGCGCTCGACGCGAGCAGCGGCGATGTCGTGTGGCAGGAATCGGGCTCGACCACCATGGCCGGCGTCTTCGGCGTGGCCGCCCCGGCGGCGGGCAACGGCACGGTGGTGACCGGCTACACTTCGGGCGAACTGATCGCCTATCGCTACGAGAACGGCCGCAGCCTGTGGGCCGATGCGCTGGCGCGGACCTCGATCTCGACGCAGGTCGGCGCGCTCAGCGATATCGACGCCGATCCCATCATCGACAACGGCCAGGTCTTCGCGCTCGGCCAGGGCGGCCGCATGGCAGCCTATGAACTCGTCACCGGCCAGCGCCTGTGGGAGCTCAACGTCGCGGGCATTTCGACCCCGGCCATCGCCGGGGAATGGATTTTCGCGCTGACCGACGATGCGCGCATGCTGGCGATCGCGCGCGGCACCGGCAAGGTGCGCTGGCTCACCCAGCTGGCCCGCTACCGCAAGGAAGAAAAGAAGAAGGATCCGATCTTCTGGCAGGGCCCGGTCCTTGCCGGCGGCCAGCTGTGGGCGGTCAATTCCGAAGGCCAGGTCTATGTGGTGAGCACGGGTGAAGGCGCGGCATCGCTCTATACCGATCTCGAAGAGCCGATCAGCCTGCCGCCGATCGTGGCCAACGGCACGCTCTACATCCTCGACGACAGCGGCCGGATCACCGCCTACCGCTGATCCGGCGTGAATGGGGTCAGCCGAGCGGCTGGCCCTCGTCGGTTTCGTACATCCGCAAATCGCGCGAGGCGGGCGGGTGGGCCGCCATCACCTTCTGGAATTCGGCCATATGCGCCGTCTTGCCATGCGCCTCCAGCGCCGCGGCATCGCGCCAGCGCTCGAACAGGATGAGCGTGTCCGGATCGGCCAGGTCGCGCGCGAAGGTGTAGTCGAGACAGCCGTCTTCGGCGCGGCTTGCACGCACCATCTCGACGATCGCCTTCTGCGTCGCCGCATCGATGGTGCGCCCCAGCTTGATCGTTCCATTGACCTGAATCATGCGCCTGTCTCCCGCTCAGAAACTGTATTTGTAGACCCGGTCCACATCGCCGCCCCACTCGCCGTGATAGCGATCGAGCAGGACCTGCGCCGGGACTTTGCCGCTGGCCACGATTTCGTCGAGCGTTTCGAGGAAACCGGTCTCGTTGTCGCCCGAGGTGTTGAGACGTCCGCGCGCGACGAGGCCCGCACGTGCGATCGCGAGCACCTCTTTCGCAAGGTCCCGCAGCTTCCCGCCGCCCGGAATGGTGGCATCGAGCGCCAGCTTCGGCACCGCATTGCGCAGGTCCTCGCGCTCTTCCATCGTCCAGTGCTTGACCGTGTCCCACGCCGCATCGAGCGCATCCTGTTCGTAGAGCAGGCCGACCCAGAAGGCGGGCAGCGCGCAGATGCGGCTCCACGGGCCGCCATCGGCCCCGCGCATTTCGAGGAAACTCTTGAGCCTCACTTCGGGGAAAGCGGTGGAGAGGTGATCCCACCAGTCGCTTTCCGTCGGTTTCTCGCCGGGCAGGACCGACAGCTTGCCTTCGAGGAAATCGCGGAAGCTGAGGCCAGCCGCGTCGATATACTTGCCGTCGCGGAAGACGAAATACATCGGCACGTCGAGCATGTAGTCGACCCAGCGTTCGTAGCCGAAGCCGTCCTCGAACACGAAGGGCAGCATGCCGGTGCGGTGCGGATCGGTGTCCGACCAGATATGGCTGCGATAGGAGAGGTAACCGTTGGGCTTGCCCTCGGTGAACGGCGAATTGGCGAACAGCGCGGTGGCGAGCGGCTGGAGCGCGAGGCCGGTGCGGAATTTCTGCGCCATGTCCGCTTCGCTCGAATAGTCGAGATTGACCTGGATGGTGCAGGTTCGCAGCATCATGTCGAGGCCGAGCGTGCCTACGCGCGGCATATGCCGCATCATGATCTCGTAACGGCCCTTGGGCATTACGGGGAGTTCTTCGCGGGTCTTGTCGGGCCACATGCCGAGCCCGAGAAAGCCGACGTCGCAGGCTTCGCCGACCGCCTTGACCTGTTCGAGGTGGCGTCCGGTCTCGTTGCAGGTCTGATGCAGGTTTTCCAGCGGCGCACCCGACAGTTCGAGCTGGCCGGCGGGTTCGAGGCTGACCGTGCCGTCCTCGCCGCGCATGGCGATGACCTGGCCGCCTTCTTCGACCGGCTCCCAGCCGAACTGGCGCAGCGACATCAGGATGTCGCGAATGCCGCCTTCTTCGCCATAGGACGGCGCGCGATGATCGCTCCTGCGGAAGACGAGCTTTTCGTGCTCGGTCCCGATACGCCACCGATCCTTGGGCTTTTCGCCCTTCTGCATCGGCGCAACCAGCTGGTCGCGGCTTTCGATGATCGGGTCTTCCCGGGTTGAACTGTCGCGCGTGCTCATTTCAGTCCCGTTAGGCAACCGAACCTTGCGTGGGAAGGAAATTATTCCTCTTCATACCAGTCGCCGGCTTCGGCCATCCACACTGCGATACCCGCCAGAGCGGCGGTTTCGCCCCTGAGAATGCGCGGGCCTAGGCTGATTGCACGCGCGCACGCATGGGCGCGGATGGCGGTGCGTTCCTCGTCGGTGAAGCCGCCTTCGGGCCCCGTCAGCAGCGCGGCCGGGCCATCGGCATAGCAGAACGCGTCAGCCGCCGCCTCGCCTCCTTCCTCGTCGGCGAAGAACAGGATTCGGTCTTCGGGCCAGTCGCGCAGCAGGGCGGCGAGCGGGACCGGCTCGGACGTTTCGGGCAATGCGGTGCGGGCGCATTGCTCGGCGGCTTCGGTCACGATCGTGCGCGCGCGTTCGGGATTGAGCTTGTCGGCCACGCAGCGGCTGGTGACCACCGGCTGGATTCGCGCCACGCCCAGCTCGGTCGCTTTCTCGAGGATCATGTCGAAGCGGTCCTTCTTCAGCAGCGCGGCGCACAGCCAGAAATCGGGCACTTCTTCGCGGGGACGGAGCCTTTCCTCGACCTGCAGGTCCACCTGCCGCCTGGCGACCTGCGTCACCCGGCTCACCCATTCGCCCGTTACATCGTCGCACAGGATCACCGCATCGCCTTCGCCCACGCGCATGACGCGGGCGAG